>JAFGCB010000038.1 GCA_016932855.1 Candidatus Omnitrophota bacterium
TCCTTTACGCCGCAATGATGCTCTATTGCGGTATTCCTGCAAGGAAAGGACAGCCCAGCCTCCCAGCCTAAGGCCTGCCTCAAGCAGGATTATAAATAAAAACAGTCCTAGTATTATGAGGGTTATTTTGTGCTTTACTTTTATTTGCGGCATTAATCTTAATTCTTTTCTAAAATATACCAAGTTTTATATGGCAAGGCAACAAATTTGAGAATATGCGAAAGGGGGCGCTTCTATTTATTTTGGAAAAATAGAAGCGTCCCCTTTTTAAAAAACTTAAATACTGACTAAAATATTCTTATAATAAAGCTTGTTTATGGTATTATTTATAAGCTCTCTTTTTTCTTCATCGATCTGGGTAAAACACACTCCTACACGATATAAACGATGAGCCTTGGCTACTCTTATAGCTACGCCCTTGCAATCAATCGGCGCCCTGGCTAAAGAAAAAGGAATGATAAACTTAAAAGCCCAGCCTATTTTTATCTCTTCATTATAAGTAAAAAGAGTCCCTCCTGCGCTTAAATCCTGGCAGGTCACAATATCCCACTCATTAAACCTTCCTAAACCGTCTTTAAGAATACTTAGCCGGGACAAGAACGGCCTTTTTATCCGCTTATACTGCCTTCTTTCCCAGGCGCCAAACCTTGATATTATTTCCATAACCTTTAAATCGTAAAAACCGTACCCTTAACCGTTCCTGGGCTTTTTCTGTTTATTTAACACCGACTCCAGCAAAAACAAGCCTTTATCAAAATTATCACCTTTATAAAATACCCCGGATACTCCGTATAACTCTACTTCTTTAACCTTCAAGCGGTCGACATAGGCACTTATGATTATAACCGGTATATCTTTATTAAATTCCCTGATTTTCTTAAGTATGGCGATACCGTCACTGCCGGGTATATTTAAATCCAGAAAAACTATATCGGGGCTTTGTTCTTTTGTCAATTTAATCGCGCTTTCAGCGTCCGAGGCGACAATAACCTTATATCCTTTTGACTCAAACCAGAAAGTCATCGGCCTGGTAAAATCAGGTTCATCATCAACTAAGATTATCTTAATATCTTTAGGCATTTATGATCCTTCGCTAATACCGCACGATCTTAAAAAAAGTCTGATGCCAATAAGTTTATTTTTTGATTGTTTTCTCGATGCAATCAATAAGCTCCTGAAGGCTTCCCGGCTTGGCTATAAAAGGATGCCCGCCTATAAGACCGCCCCGGGAAGATACCTCGCTGCCGGTTACTGCTGCGGTAAGAAATATAATCGGTATATCCTCGGTAATGCTATCTGCCTTTATCTGATCGGCTACTTCCCCTCCGTCTATATCCGGCATTATAATATCCAGCAGAACCAAGTCCGGCTTAAATTCCCGGGCAGCTGCAAGGCCTTGAGAGCCTCTATTCTCTATTTTTACTTCGTAATCCCCGGTCTCCTCAAGATTAAACTTAGCTACTTGAGTAAAGCCTTCCTCGTCATCAATAATCAGTATTTTTTTCTTATCCATCCAAGCCCCTCCTCCTTTTCAGATCTTAAACATTAACCTGACTATCACTCCCCCTTCTTTCTTATTTCTTATATCAATTCTTCCGTCATGTAATTTAATAATATTCATAACTATCGACAGTCCCAAGCCGGTGCCGCCTATATTGCGCTTGGTAGTAAAAAAGGGGTCAAAAATCTTATCTAAAATATTTTCGGGTATGCCAGGGCCGGTATCTTCTATTTCAGCGACAACCACTTTCTCGCCGAGCTTAAAAACATCTTCTCTTCTAAAACCTATGCCTTCATCAAGCTCGGTCAGTTTTTTGTTATAAGTGCGCAGCCTTAATTGGCCGCCCTTAGGCATCGACTCAATGGCATTTAGCACAAGATTAACTAAAACCTGTTCGATCCTGTTCCTATCTATTTTAACAGAAGATAAAGCGGCTTCAAAGTCTTTGATTACTTCAATATGCTGCTTATCAAACTGGTGTTTTGTAAGCGATAAAGCCTTATCTATGACCATGTTTAAATCCTCTTTCTGGCTGTCCAGCTTGGGTAAGCTTGAAAAATCCAATAATTCCCTGATAATATTATCAGCCCGGCGGACAGCTTCTTTTATGTGCTTTAAGGTTAAAGCTATTTTTTCATCCTCAGAACGAATTTTTTTTCTAAGGTACTCAACTCCATAAAGTATCGTGGATAAAGGATTTTTAACTTCATGAGCCACCCCGCTGGCAAGACCTCCTACTACTTCCATTTTCTTTGCCTGAATAAGCTGCATTTGAGTTGTTTTTAGTTCGGTTATGTCTTCAACAAAAATAATTACTTTAAACTTACCTTCTTCCTCTAAGGGTATGCCGGTAAAGTTTCCCACTATAGATTTATTGGAGCCATCCCAGACATACTCAACCGGCCCTAAGAAAAAAACAGCCCCTTCCAGGGCAAATTTTATCTTATCGGTAAGATCTGCCTTCTTATATCCGGAAGACTTAAAGACGTTTTGACTGGTAAATTCCTCATGGTTGCATCCGGATATATTAATCATGGCCGGATTGACATATTCAATGCCGCCTTCTTTATTGACCAGATAAATTCCGAAGGGAGACCGCTCCAGGATATCATAAAGCATCTGGTGGGTTTTTTTAAGCATCTCTTCAGCAAGCTTTCTTTCAGTCACATTCCGAATAATACCGACGCTTCCCAATAAAGCCTTATTTTCTGAGCTGACATCCTTATCCCACCTCCCAAAGGAATGTATCTCGGCGTACCAACAACCTATAGAAACATCTTTTTTACTCTTTGACAGTAACCTGGCTTCAAGATTCTTGGTCATCCTATCTGAGGTCCTGCGCTCATCAAAAAGCTTAGGGGCATTTTTATCACCTGTAACTTTACCCCGGTATTTTGGTAAAACAAACGAACGGCTTACCTTTTCAATATCATCCGGGTGAACTATTTTCGTAAAATTCTGTCCGATAAGCTCCTCTGGGCGATAACCCAGCTGTTCCACAGAATCGTTTACGAAAATAAATGTACCCTGGGCATCTAACTCGTATATTATATCCGGGATTGCTTGAACGTAGAGCTCAAATCGCTGGTAATTGTCTTTCAAGGGCTCCTACCTGTTTCGTGCCTAAAGGGCTAACATGCTTTTAATAGCCGCCGTTAAAAACCTTACTTTGGATAATATTGATTTACCTACAAAAAAGATTCTATCATTACAGCATATCCCTCTCAACAAAAAATAAAGTAATCTACTTTTTATACTTTTCTTCAAAATCGGCAACTATTTTCTCTGCCTGCACAAAGTGGCTGTCAAGCGTCCTTATTTCTCCTTTGCCTAGCCAAGGCTGAAATAAATTAAACACCCCAAGAGCTTTATAGTAAAAGATATCTACAGGCACATTGTTTTCCTCTAAAATCTCTTTAAGCCTGCCGGCTGCCACCTCGTCAAATATTGTATAAACCTTAATCCACATTTCTGCTATTACAGGATTTTAATTTTTGTATTGAATTTATAAAGAAATTTAAGTCTATTGAGAGATTAAATGGGGTAAATCCTCTAAGTCGAACTTAAACTTAAGGTTTCTTGTTGCCTTAGGGCTTTCTACCTCTACCCAGAGCTGGTAGCGCTTGGCTGGTTTTATCTTATCAGAAGGTATTCTTAACTTAAATAACTCCTTAGTTAACTTTCCTTTAAGCTCCTTGAGTTTCGTCCTATCACCGAACATAACTAATCCGTCCAGCTTGGTCACAGGATAAAGTTCAGCGTCTTCATCTTCCACTGAAGGCGGAATTACCTCTCTGGATTTATAGTGTATTTTACGCAAGCCCCCGCCCAAAAAAGCCACATCAATTATCTTGGGCCGTTCCTGGCGCATCCGGGCTTCCACTGTAATCTCCAGCACATCTTCTATAAGATAAGCCTCCACTCCCACCATTGTATTTTTTAGCTCCTTTGCCTGCCGGATAACAAGAAGTCTCTCTGAAACAACTTCTTCTGCATAGGAAATATTAGAACCTGACAAGAAAAATCCTAAAATTAAGCAAAGAATCCCCTGCCGTCCGATACGCCTGCCGAAGATATCTTGCAAGGCCAATGAACGCTCTTTAAGGAAAGCCATTTAAGGGTGATTTACTTTGAAAAAGCCAGATATCCGGGAATAATAATATTGACTAAAGGCAGCAGCATTAAAACCCCAAGCCAGCTTGGTTTACCGCGGGCCTGGGCAATTCCCATCCAGATATAGATAATAACAATTATATTCACGAAAGGAATAAATAAAAGCAGAAGAAACCAACCTGATTTTCCGGAAATCTGACACATTAAATAAAGATTTAAAATGGGTATCCAGGCAAACCAGGCGTTAGAAGTGCTTGTTTTATTCGCGATAACCTGCAGAGCTGTCGCGATATATATGTACAAGATAAGCCAGGCTAGCCACATAAGACCCAATATTGCCGCAAAATAAGGCGGGAACTCACCCCGGCTATGCATACCTTTAAACTTGCCGAAGGCGGCATCCCTGCTGATCCGGCTGCGAGAACTTACTGACGGAGCAACGCTCCCAGAGGGGACTGCCGGGCCGCAATCCTGGCCTAATTTCCTGGTAAAAACACTTCCTTGATAGTCAAAGGTTACTTTTGACTCGGTAATTTCTTTTATTTCTGCTCCATCTATAACGGCTCCTAGGCCTTTTACTTGGCCGTTAATTACCGCCAAAGGTTTTTCTTTATCAAACATAATTCCCTTAACACAAAGAGAAGGAGGCTTAACTGCCTCCCCGTTATCGGCGGGAATCCCAAAGACAATACAAAACATAAATAAGGAAACCAAAATCAATCTCAACATCCGCGTACCTCTTTCCCGAATCACTATTTAATAATAAAATTAACCCTGTCAAATAATAATACACCTTATCTCTATTGGGGTCAATTCTAAAAAGATTGCCTGTTGCAAGGAAGGTTATCTATGAAGACCGAATCCGGGGATTAACCGAAAGACATCCTTATAAAGCCGGCTATTGCCTTTTTGCTTTGTTCGTCTATATTAGTAAAGCATATTCCTAAACGATATTCATCTTTATCCGATAAGACATTGTAGCGGACCTGGCCCATAATCTCAATTAAGGTAACCCTCTTATCATCAATTTCATTAGGGTTAATCAAAGTGAACTTAATGGAAAGAAAAGTCTCTATGGGGATATCGTAATTTGTAAGAATCGCCATGCCGCCCTCGGAAAGATCAAGCATTAAAGCGTCTACTTCGCGCTTGCCGATAAACATCCTCACTTCTAAAGGCTTATGCACTTCGTAAACAAGGATAAAATGCACCTCAAGCCTTTCGGATTCCCGTCGTTCAGGGCCTTTATAAGGAAAAACCATAACCTTTAGCCTCCTTTTCGCTTATAGAAAATTCTACCTCTTTGGGAATATTTTTCAATCAAAAATAAAACTAAAGTTCGAATTGCTCTTGCCAGGCTAAACTATCTGCGATATATTTATTACCGCAGGCAATGAAAGCTTATTCAAAAAACCCGCTTAAAAATCTGTCCCTAAAGCATTTTTTCTTTATCCTTTTTTTAAGCCTTGTAATAATTAATTACATTATCGGATCTCTGGACGAAAAGAAAATAAGTTATCTTTCCGGAAGCTTTCTAAGCTCGCTTATCCTGATCGTACTGTGCGCTAGCCTTGTATATACCGCCTGGATAAAGCTTGCCTTTTACTTTGGAAAGCAAAACAACCCTTCTTTCGGAATCGCGGCTATTATTCTTATGCCCGGCGTGCTCTTACTTTTCATAAACCACGAAAAAACCCTCCTATCATCTATACTTCCGATTGCCGTAGTTATTCTTACTCAACTATCTTTTTTTGTAATTCTTAATAAAGGAGCTGCCGGGAAACTAACCCCGAATAGCGATAAGATAATTATCTTAAGCCTTGCTGTTATCTATTTCTGTTTTTTTAGTTTCGTCCAGACGCAAAAGTTCAATAACTTCGATCTTTTTAATCCCAATGACTATGCCATATACAATCAAACCTTATGGAATACCTCCCAGGGAAGGATTTTCATTAATTCAACCTACGGCTCAAACTTTGCCTGCCATAACAGCTGGTTCCTGTTTTTACTTACGCCCTTATACTATCTTCTTCCCCATCCTCTTACTTTATCAATAATAAAGATTTTATTGCTATCGCTATCCTGCCTGCCGCTCTACCTGATTGCAAAAGATATTCTCGGAGATATCCCTGTTTTTCCGGCCGTGCTTATATACCTGCTGAACCCTTTTATAGTATCTCAAAATCTTATTCCGCCTCACCCTATCTGCTTCATTCCTTTTTTTATACTGTTTGCATATTATTTCTTCAGACGCAATAAATTTGCTGCGTTCATTTCTTTTTTGCTTATCTGTTTATCGATAAAAGAATCCCTCTCTCTAATTGCCCTAAGTCTGGGCCTTTATTCTCTGGCATCCAGAAAAGCTCCGAAATGGAGCGTAACCCTCATAACCCTGGGCGTTATCTGGGGCATCTTTTCTACATGTATGATACTGCACTTTCAAAAATTATATAGCTCTTTTACTCCCGGAGCCTGGTTTCTTACGATATTAAAAACCCGGTATCTATCCGCGGGGCCTAACCTAATACAATCGATAATTTCGGGTCTTTCTTGGGCAAATATCGGCAATCTATATGGGCTCATGCGTACCCCTATGCTCATTCTGCCTCTAGGGATAATCCCTGCTTTATTAAGCCCTCTAAGCCTTTTGGGTCTTCCGGAACTTATTCTAAACCTACTTTCTGACCGGCCGGCAAGCCTTTCGCCCTTAATGCATTACAACATTGTTGGGGTTTCATTTCTCTTTATAGGCGCCCTGGAAGGAATTAAAAAAATTTCTTCTTCTAAGCTATTAAGAAAAATTGCGATAGACAGCTACCGCCTAAGACTGCTTCTTTGCGTATTTACTCTTTGCTCTACTATACTTTTTTATCGAACCTGGGCTGACCTTGCCAGATATTCCAAAAATACCACCTATGTAAAAATAACAAAAGAGGCTCTTTCGCTCATTCCCAGGGATGCTTTCGTAAGCATACCGCAAAATATCGCGGTGCATGTCTCAAACCGAGAAACATATTCCTTGATCACAGAAGATAAATTAGGCGATTATGTTCTGGCCGATAAAAAATCTTATCCTTATCTTGACCAGAAAGATCTGGCCACAAACTACCAAATATTATTTAATAAAAAAGGGGTTATTTTATTTAAAAGGAAGGATTAGATTCATAAAAGCTTCGGGCCCTAAAAGCAAAAAGAAAAATCAGCCTAGTTTCTTGCCGGATGATCTTAGTTTGTCCCTGTAAGCCTTCTTTTTCTCTCTTAATAATCTCGAGATATTTTTCTGTCTTCTGGTTATTCTTTCCCTAGGCACTGTCTACGTCCTGCCTTACCGTAAATTAGACATTAAATAACTTTCGTCTATGCAGATTCTTATAGGCGCAAAGATAATCACCAATCCAGCTATCATTAAGTATTTCTCTTATAGGGACGCATTCAAAATCGTCGCCGGAAATAGTCTTTCTTTCCCCAAACCGCTGGGGATAAATCCGGCAATAGTATTTATTATCTTTATCTTTCTTAAGATGCAAACAAGGATCTCCGTCGTAAGCACCGCAGCAAGAACCACACCTTATACAAAGAGCCTCAAATTCCTTTTCTTTACTCATAAAATAACTCTCTAATTCCTTTGACCTTCTTTTAAAGGCTTTCTGCCCCTTGGCAGATTCTTTATTTTCTAAAAAAGTAAGGTTCTCTAAAGAACTTAGCTTACTACTATTAGAATAAAACAGATGACTTGGGCAATTGCAGTCGGAAGAACCGAAGCTTGCTATATAAGTAAATCTCTTATTTAACTTTCTTGCCAAAGAACATTCTTTAAATTCGGTTATCTTATAATCCAGAAAACTTACGAACCTGTTATTGGAAAAATAATCTATATGCCACCTTAACTTCTTCTCTTTAGTAGCGTGCCGCTCGATTCTTTTACTTATCCATTTAGCCGGGGCGCTGCCTACATAGAGATAATAACCTCGTTTAAAGGAAATTCTCCCCAGGCTGCCAATACTTAACCGGGTTTTTCTAACAAGCTTAAATAAGACAAGGTAAGACATTCTCGTTTCCATAAGCTTACCCGGCTTTATTCCTCCAAAACCTCTATTTCCAAGGGCGAGTTTGCGATTATTTCCGGACCGTTATATTCCCGTATTCTGCCGCTGACCTCAATGGTTTTATTCTTATAAAAAACTTCCGGCTTGATGTTTTCTTTATAAAAATAGTCAAAACAGTTTTTGAAGATTGCCACCGTAAAGTCAGTCTTATAGTCCTGACCAAAATTTAAAAAAATAGTCTTTCCGGAATTGTATGTCGAAAGAACCCTGCCTCTTACCCTGCGAATTTGACCGATAAATCTAGCGGCTTCTGCATGGTTAATTACTTCATATAAACCCCAGAAGCCTTTTTTCTCTCTTCGGGCTTTCTTCTGGGCCCAAACAAATTCTTCTAGATACTTTACATTGGGAGGATAGGTATATAAAACAGCGAGGCCTTCCTCAAGGAGCTTTTTATTTAAGAATTCTTCTTTAGCGTCCTGGGTAATGAAACAATATCCCAAAAGCCGGCCGTACTTATCTTTTTCTTCTAAGTCAAACTCAATCCGGCAAAATCTTGCCTGAACCTCTTTTTCAACAAAATCTTTTGCCTCCAGAGAAAAAGGTGCCGGCTCATATACGAATCCCGAATCGGTCTTTCTTCTTATCTCCGGCGTATCTATGCCGATAAGCCGCAGGTGCCTGCCGCCCTCCAAAACCAGGGTATCGCCGTCGATAACCTCAATGATTTTTATCCGGGAATAATCAGGGTAGGACCTCAAACACGAAAAAAAGGCAAGACAAACAAAAAGTAAGAAGTATCTTTTTCTCAATCTTTGCCAGTTACTTTATCTAAATTACGGATAATCTTGGTAAATACCTCTTGGGCAAGATCTAAATGGGCTAAAGCAAGAACCTTGCGAGCTGTAACTCTTAAATTCTGAGAAGTTTCGGTAAGCTCTTTTACTTTAACTACTATTTCGTCATTACGAAGCTTTGCTCTTATGATGCCTGCTTCCTTGTTCTGATCGGTAATATCGGCTTTCTCCTGAACCGCGCCTACAGCAGCTTTCCAAAGCTCATCAAAGCTAACCTCTAGATTACCTGAAACAGTATCTTTAGTAACCAAATATCCGGTAACAATCCCGGCGCCGATAATAAGGGGCACGCAACCGCTCACCAAAAGACAGGACAAAAGACATAAAACACAAGACAATTTAATATTTTTCGCAAACATGCCTTCCTCCTGGTATAATCCTCACGTATAGACTGGATTATACCTGATTACAACGATTATTTAAGAGATTACGAA
>JAFGCB010000039.1 GCA_016932855.1 Candidatus Omnitrophota bacterium
CTATCGAATTGCCTGTATCTATAAAAGAATTTAGGGTAGACCACCCGTTTATATTTATGATTTGTGATAAAATAACAGATACTGTCTTGTTCTTGGGCAGAGTCAGTAATCCAGCGCAGTAACAATAAAGGAAAAAGGGGACGCTTCTATTTTTCGCACAATAAATAGAAGCACCCCTTTTACACGCCAGGGGAAGGCTTAATCCCGCCATCCTATATAGCCTATTTGCGAAATCTTCAAAACACGCTAAATCCGATAATACAAGTTTTTTCCTTACAGTCCCCCGGAT
The DNA here is from genome assembly GCA_016932855.1 of Candidatus Omnitrophota bacterium. Lineage (GTDB taxonomy): Bacteria > Omnitrophota > Gorgyraeia > Duberdicusellales > Duberdicusellaceae > JAFGCB01. The sequence continues at coordinate 290 of JAFGCB010000039.1, forward strand.
TAATCGAAGCTAAGGAGCGGAGCCCAAGCCCTAAGAGACGAAGAGGAGCCAATTTCTATTCAGGTATCTGTTTTTTCGCCGCCCGCATTAAGTTTAAAAATTTTAGTAGAAGTGATATAATAAAGAAACTGTATGTAGGCAGGAATATAAAGAGGCGGATAAAGGACAAGAAAATAAGTATATTTCAGTATATTTTGTAATTCTTATTATTTGGGAACAATTTTTATTGGCAGTATAAATAAGAGGGATGTGAAAATGTTAGAGAAATTTCGCGCACTAGGGTTGTCGGAAGATACATTAGCGGCCCTGCGACATAAGGGATTCGAGGAGCCTACAAAGATTCAAGAGCAGACTATACCCCTGCTTTTACGGGGAGATGTAGATGTCGTTGGGCATGCTCAGACAGGAACAGGCAAAACCGCCGCCTTTGGATTGCCATTGATTGAAAATCTTAAGGAAAGATCAAAAAAAGTACAGGCCTTAATCCTTGTTCCTACAAGGGAACTGGCAGTGCAGGTATCCGAGGAGATCAATTCTTTAAAAGGCAAAAAACACTTAAGCGTTATTGCCATTTATGGCGGGCAATCTATGGATCAGCAATTGCGCCGGCTGCATAAAGGTGTTGATATCGTTGTCGGCACTCCGGGTCGGGTAAAAGACCATTTGCAAAGAAAGAGTCTTATTGTAAAAGAGATTTCGCATATGGTGCTTGATGAGGCTGATGAAATGTTGAATATGGGCTTTATCGATGACGTAGAAGATATTTTAGCCTACACTAATAGCGAAAAACGAATGCTGCTTTTTTCTGCAACTATGCCTGAGAGGATATTGCGTTTAGCGAAAGAATATATGCGCGACTATAAACTTATCCAGGCCCAGAAAGAGCAATTAACAGTGAGTTTAACCGATCAGATTTATTTTGAGGTTGCCGAATCTGATAAACTGGAAGCTTTATGTAGAATTATCGATAGCGAGGTTGGTTTCTATGGATTGATATTCTGCCGGACAAAAATTGACGTAGACAGGCTTTCTAGGAAGCTTTCTGACCGCGGCTATGATACTGAAGGTCTCCATGGAGACGTTTCTCAAAATCAGCGAGAACGTATACTTCAGAGATTTAAGCAGCAAGGCATAAATGTTTTGGTTGCTACCGACGTTGCCGCAAGGGGCATCGACATCAGCAATTTAAGCCACGTGATAAACTATTCATTACCGCAAAATCCCGAAAGCTACGTACACCGTATCGGACGGACCGGCCGCGCAGGCAAGCAAGGAACTGCGGTCACCTTTGTTACCCCGGATGAATACCGCAAGCTCGTCGTCATTAAGCGGGTTGCTAAAACCGATATACGTAAGGAGAAGATCCCCGCGATAGAAGACGTTATTAAATCTAAGAAATCGCGTATTAAAAACGATATTGATAGAATTATCCGTTCTTATGAAGAGAACGAATATAGAGACTTTGCTAAGGATTTGCTTGGAGAAAACGATCCGGAAAAGGTGCTAGCCGCCTTTGTTAAATATACCTTCCAGGACGAATTAAGCGCCCGTAGTTATAAAAAGATTCGTGATGTCACTGTCGAGGTTGACATGAAAGGTAAGACCCGTCTATTTGTAGCTCGGGGAAAAGTTGATAATATAACCCCTCGTAAGCTGGTGGATATGATAAAAGAAATTGCGCACGTCGACCCTCAGAAAATAGGTGACCTGCGCATTTTTGATAAGTTTTCCTTTATTAGCGTCCCCTTTAACGAAGCAGAGATAATACTCCGTGCCTTTAAAGAGAAGAAAATAAGTAAAAGGCCTATTGTAGAGCGGGCTAAAGGAAAGAAGAGAACGTAACTATAATATTAATATGAATGTTAGGCGAAAAAAGGGAGGAAAGCATATCTTTAATTCAGCTTGGTTCAAAGTGATTAAGACCTGCCTGGGGTGCAAAGAGGCGCCTCTGGGCATAAGGGCGCTTCTATTTTTTGTATTAATAATTTTATTTATTGTGCCGATAGCATCGCTTAAGGTTCGAAACGACGAGCTTAAGAAAAATATTAAAAAGATTAAAACTGTTCAAAGCAAAAAAAATGATAAAGCAGTGGATTTTGAATACGAGTATGGTTTACTGCGCAAGAAATTTGTACATGATGCGCAGTTGCTTACACCCTTTATTGATAAATCCCGCCAAATGTACCCGGATTTAAACACAGAAGAGGCCCTGTCAAAAATTTTAGAAGATATTGAGCGCATACATGAATTTACCATAAGCAATACATTTAGGTCTCTTGACGAAGAGCTAAGGATTCAGGTTATAAAAGATTTTAGTTTTCTTAAGCAAAAACACGTTTTGGAAAATAACGATCTTGAAATATATGTCTGGACTCAGTCGGATAGCGTCGAGAGAACAGAAGTTAAAAATGAACTTATCCAGTTTATAGAAGAGGCGGGTCTTAAAGCTTTTGACGGCGGCGAGGGAATAATATCATATTTATCACCTCCCTCGGTTTCTATAGAGTGTAACCCCGAAGCTTATCGTGTTGCCAGAGACTTATGGCGGATTCTTAATTCTTCGTTTATTGTCGAAGGTATTATTTCTATCCGGGAAAAATCAGAAATACCCAAACACAGGTTTAAGATTCTTTTAATCGGCAGCCCTCATTTCCGTTCGGACGGCTTGATAGAATTCTGATAGCACGATTTTTAAGAGTTGTCTTTATGTAAAAAAAGATGCAGCCTTTTGTTTTTTAGGATAAAATAAACTAATGCAGACGATTACGAAATCGCTTTTTCGAAAAAAGGCCGGCTTAGTAGCCCTTGCTTTTTTGGTATATTTAGCGGGGTGTAAAGACTTTAAGCAAAATAGAGTATGTTTTAAGAATAATTGTTTTAACGTGGAGTTGGCAGTTGAGCCCGCGGAGCGGGCCCGGGGACTTATGTTTCGGGAAAGCTTAGATTATAATAAGGGTATGCTTTTTGTCTTTGAAGATGAGCGAGAATATCCTTTTTGGATGAAAAATACCCTAATTCCATTAGACATAATATGGATTGATGCGGATAAAGAAGTAGTTTTTATTAAAAATAATGCTGAGCCTTGTAAGAGCGAGGCGTGTCCTTCTGTATATCCTGGAAGAATCGCAAAGTATGTCTTGGAGTTAAGCAGCGGAGTAGCTCGCGATATAGGTTTAAAGGCAGGAAACAAGTTAATTTTTAAATTAGATGGAAGATAAAGAAAAAAACCAACTTAATTTACCTCCTGAAGAGATGTCAGCTGTTGAGGAGTTCTTTAAAGGCTTAAATTTATCTTTTAGAGGAGCTTCAATGTACTTTAGGGAACACCCGGCTTTTCTAAAAAGCACCTCTGAGCTTAAGGAAAAACTAGAGAAAGTTTCTTTATTTCGTAAAGTTTTAAGCATCGGCGTAACCCCGGAAGACCTTCTTTTGGACGGAAAATACATAAAAAAAGGCGAGCATCCTTATCGGGAAATAGCTCCTTATTTGCACAAAAGGAAGATTAAGAGTATAAAAATAAATACAACAATCACTTTGCAGAATTTGGGAGACTTTGTCTCCAAAGTTGCAGCTTCTTTAAAGGATATTCAGGATGGCAAAAACGTAAAGAGAGCTATAGGAGATATTAGAGGGGTCGATATCGAAGAATTGGATTATTCGCCCCTGCTGGAGACAAAAGAGAAATCCTCTACCGAGATATGGGACATTTTATTTGCCAAAAATACTTTTTTGAATAAGGAGTCTTTCCAATATCTCGCGGATAACTTAGAATCTGTTATCGAAGATACGGATAAGATTAATTTGGGAGAAGAATCAGTTGATGTTCTTTTTGATAATCTTGCTAAAGTCGGCGCTGCCTTAGAGTCCTTGTCCGAAGAAAAAGCCAGAAATTTTATCCAGCAGGTATTTACCTTGCTTTTTAAGATGCCGCTGGAGTCTCTGAATAAATTTTTGTTAAGTAAAGACACCGCGCAGCTTAAGGCTCTTCTTTCAAAATATTTAGAGAAAGATTTTTTATTCAGTAATTTTATCAAGCAACTTGTTTATGCAAAAAAATACAATTCACTGTTTTTAAACTTTTATAATACTGTTTTTGAAGAAGAAAAGGACGAGGAGGAAATGTCTTTAAGTGTAAGCCAGTTTTTAAAAAGAGAAGATTTTTTGAAACACAAGAATGAGGTCGCAGAGTCTCTTAAAGAGTTATTTTTAAAAGACCCTGCCAATAAATTTGTCTCTTCCCTTTATAAGAATACACTGTCGCTTATATCGGAACCTTCCTTAAATGATTCAATAGATGAAAAAGCTCTTAATAATTACGCAGACGACCTAAAAGAAGGTTCCATTGATACTCATTATTTTTACGCCCTTATGGAGCTTTTATTTATCGAAGATAGAATATCTGACGCAAAAATGTTGATTTCCAAGATAGAGGAAGCTTCCCCTTTTTTCTTCGAAGAAAAAGACTTACATCCTATAAGGGATTTAGTCGAACTTCTAGAGCAGAAAAGGGATTCTTGCGAAGACGGTGCTCTTTCTGATGTATTGCGTAAATTCTCTAGGAAGATATGTGACGATAGGCTTCTTGAGCTAATATTAAGAAATATGGCGCACTGGCAGGACACCGCGGATATAGAATTTATCGTGCGAAGGATAGATAAGGCCCCACTTTATATTATGAATGAATTTCTAACAAGTAAAGACATTGACATACATCACAAGCTTAAAGGCATTGTAAAAGAAACCATGGATCATAGCACGATTGCTTTGCTTAAGAACTTTTTGGCAAAGAGACCAAGCCAGTTTATTTTAAATGATATAATTGATGTTCTTTCCGAGGTTCCCACGGAATCCTCGCTGGAAGTTTTAGAGGAGATTTGCAGAAACAACAGAAGCAACGCGAAGCTTATTTTAAATGCTTTGAGGGCAATGAGGCTTAATCCTTTTAAAAGGAAAGATTTCTTTCTTCCTTTCGCGGGCGTCGGAGACTTTTACTTAAGAAAAGAAGCGGTTCTTTCTTTTCTCGACGTAGCAAGTCGTGAAGAAAAGGCGGATTTAATAGCTAAGCTTTTTGGCGTAGCTAATCCTTTAGGTATAAGGGATAAATTTATTATGGAGAACATAGATATTTTGCTTAGTTCTGGTTTTAAGGAATTCACGTCTTATCTTGCAAAATTAGCCAAGAGAAGACCTTTATTTTTTAAAGCAAAACGAGACCGCTTAAGAATATTTAGCCTTGAGACCTTGCTTAAAGTCGACTATCAGCAAGTAAAGCCGATATTGCCCTATCTTTTGAAAGACAGCAACGAAACTTTAAGAAAAATGGCAACGGAATTTAAACAAAAGATTAGCCTTTAAGTTTTAGAGCGATTATGGAAAGCTTGACTTCCCAGATAAAGAGCCTGATAAAAGAAGTGGCGTCTTCCATGCAGACGGTCGCTATTTACGACCTTAGGCATCCAATAGCCCAGGATACCGTTGCCAAGCTCTATGAAAAATTCATGCTTATTTTTGCTAGGATTGATGAAGTGCGGATAGGCTTGGTGGAGGATGAATTATTTTTTGGGAAGGAGATATTCTTTGATTTAACGGCCCAGGTAAAAGATTTCATAAGAATCTTAAAGGAAAAGCAGATTGAATACATAAAGTTTAAAAAAGGTCTTTCCCCGGGAGAGCTTAGTAGCTTTCTGGAAGTACTTTCGGTAAGAAAAAAAGAAGATTCCTCTGATTCTGCGGATATGGTATTTGAGGCAGAGAAATTTTCCCACATCGAAGTAGGCACTTTAGGAGTCGGGGTTAGTGTCGCAACTAAGGCCACTACGGATAAGGAAAAAGCAGCGCAGAAAAAAAGCTTAGTTTATTTTAACAATTTATATGAAAACTTCTTTAATAAAAGCCAGGATATTTTAAATGATGCTGTCAACATGCAAGATATTGACTACCCCTCTTTATCAAAGCTTGTATCCAAAGTTTTCGATGCCTTGGCCAGCCCTAAGAATTTATTATTTACCCTTTTGCATGTTAAAAAACACCACGATTATACTTTTGTTCACTGTCTTAATGTGTCAGTTCTTACTATGTTCCAAGCAAGAAACTTAGGTCTTTCCAAGGAAATAGTTGTCAAGCTGGGAAAAGCAGGGTTTCTTCATGATATAGGAAAAATTGTTATAAAAAAGAATATACTTGATAAAAAGGAAGCCTTAAGCGACGAGGAATTTAAAAAAATTAAAAATCATGTTATTTTTGGCTGCAAGCTTTTACTTAAAAATCCCAATGTTGATAAACTTTCTTTGATTGCCAATTTCCAGCATCACATAGGGTTTAATCTTAAAGGCTACCCCAAGGTTAAGTTCTTTAAGAAACCCAACCTGGCCAGCCAGCTTATATCGATAAGCGATGTTTACGATGCTTTAAGAACAAGGCGCAGCTATAGGGAAAATATTCCCCTGGAGAGAGTTTATGAGATTATGCAGAAAGAGAAAGGACGTCTATTTGATCCGTATCTATTGGATTTTTTCTTTAAAAACTTAGGCGTCTGGCCTGTGGGCACGCTTGTGCGGCTGGACAGTCAGGAAATCGGCCTGGTTAAGGAGAATAACCTTAAGGATGCCTTCAGGCCCAGGATAGAGATTTTCTATGATGACAAAGAAGATAGGCTAGATAATAGCTTTACAGTGGATTTAACCGATAAAGATCCTAAGGGTAATTTCAAGAGAAGGATACTGCGCCACCTGAGTCCTTACGGAGAAGGGCAGAAATATATTGCCGAACTGTTTGGAAAACCCTTGGTTTCCTAAATAAAGCCAACAAGGCAGTAAAAACTATCGTTGCAGAGCGTGTAAAGTATGATATAATTGCCTAACTTCCGGACCTTAATTTTTGCCGGGATGGTGGAATGGCAGACACATACGTTTGAGGGGCGTATGCCTTTGGCGTGAGGGTTCAAATCCCTCTCCCGGCATTTAATAGCTTATAGATAATGGCTAATAGCCTATGGTCAATAGGACGTAATATTAGCAGCTATATGCCATAAGCCACGTGCCATTAATGGCCCCATCGTCTAGCTCGGTTTAGGACATATGGTTCTCAGCCATAAGACACCGGTTCAAATCCGGTTGGGGCTACCAACGAAAAATCCCATCTTTTTGATGGGATTTTTTATTGGTTCCTCATAACGGGTTGACCGTAAAAAAGCTAAGCTTTTTTCGGTTCAAAACGCCCCCTGTCTAGGTTCCTATGCCAAGCGCTTCCGCGACCCCGCAAAGCGGGGGAGCGCAATCCGGTTGGGGCTACCAAAGAAGGGAACGCTTCTGTTTATGTGTGGTGAAAAATAGAAGCGTTTCCTTTTATTTCGGGAAATTATTTTTTAAATTTCTATTTTTGTTTTTACTTTTAAGGAGTACTATATATTTAGTAGGAAATATAAAATACTAACCTAGAAGGAACGGAGTAGAAATGATCAAAAAAAAGAAAATTTTCATATTTATTTTTTTCATCTGCCTGGTTGGGTTTATTTTTATGGGCGTGCTTTCTTTTACTTCCGGAAAACAAAAAGTTGTATTGATCGGCATAGATGCAGCAACCTGGGAAGTGATAGATTACATGATTAGTTGGGGGCAGTTACCTACCATCAAGAGGCTTATGGATGAGGGCTGTTACGGCCCTCTTGCTACTGATCGTGGAGAGTCACCCGTATCCTGGACATCAATTGCTACGGGAAAGGGTATGCGAAAGCACGGAATTATTGTAGACGAACAACATTCATTTGAATCGGTATCGCAAAGGCAACGCTGCGCAATCAAAACTAATAGAGTATGGGATATAGCGGAAAATTACGGAAAAAAGGTCGGCGTCTGTGATTGGTATTTTTTAAGACCTCCCAGAAAGATTAACGGATTTTATGTAGAAGGAACATGCAACACCTATCCTCCCGAGCTTGCTGACGAGCTGGCCCAGATAGAGGAAGATAGATTCACATATTTATTGAGCAACCAGGATTGGGATTTCGCGGCTTCGCTATGGCATAGCGTAGATGAAGTTCAGCACTGGTATTGGATTTACCATACACTAAAGAAAAACGAAGATTCATACCGTTATCCCAAAGACTTAGCGGAAAATATAGATTTCTACGCAAATAAAATTTACTCTTCTTATCGCGATTTTGATCTTAAGCTGGGAAAGCTGCTTAAGCGTTTAGATAAGAACACTTCGATTGTTATAGTCTCCGACCACGGAATGAGATTAATTTCGGGAAGGAAGATTGTAAGGATGAATGAAAGTTTTCTGAAAAAAATCGGCGTTACCAAAGGCTGGTTAGACGCGGATTCAAGCTTGGCCGAAGGATCCCTGCAGGGAGTTGATTTCAAGGTTAATATTGATTACTCAAATCAATATAGAGCTAATTTGTTTTCTTTCGAGCTTCTCGAATACGACGAGTATATGGAAACTCCCATATTAAATATAACCTTTGACGCAGGAGCTAAAAAAGAAAAGATTACAGCCGCCAGCAACAAGATGAGAGATATCTTTAAAGGCCTTGCTCATGATAATATTAAAATATTCAAGTTAGCAAAGAAAACCGAGCATGAACTAGTCTTTGAATTAAGCGATGATTTTAAGGCTTATTGTGTAAAAGTACGCTCGCCCACAGAGCTAACTTTTTTACATATCGCTCCCTGGACAGGAGAGCATGGCTGTCCTCCGCAATGCGACGGTATAATTATTATGCATGGTCCCAGTTTCAGGAAAAACTTCAAAATTTACGGCGCTCATTTATATGATACTACGCCTACTATTCTGCATCTTTTGGGTCTTCCGGTGGGAAGAGACATGGACGGCAAAGTTCTTATTAAGGCATTCAAATTTAACTTGTTTCAAAGAGTCCGATATATAGACAGCCATGACACAAAATCTCAACCATCTTCCTGCGATAGCGATGAATTGCGAGTGTTGGACGAAGAGGAAAAATGGCGGTTAAGAAGTTTAGGGTATTTATAGGAAAGGTTAGAGATGAGGCCGAAGGATAAGGAAATTTATTGAAAGAAATTTGTTTATGAGCAGGAAGCATTCAAAAGTTCTGCTTGTATAGCTTGCCTCCGCTCGTTTTCTCCATTTACGGATTAAGGATAAATTTGCTAGTGTAAGCCGGATTTATTTTTCCACTTTTGTATAATTTCTTTATATGTAAGATAGGCTGGTTTTTTTGAATAGTCAAGGCGGATAAGGCCGAATTTATCAACGCCACTATGGAAATGGTCGTTTGTATCCTGGAAAAAAGCCCAGAATATTTTTTCTACATTTTCCTGAGAAAGCAGAAACTCATATATTTTTTCTAAAAATTCCGCTTGCTGTTTTTCGTCCGGGCACTCTCCTAGCCACCAGGAGCAAGTCTTTTGGGGCGTTCCCGGGCAGCCTATTTCAGTTATCCAAATTTTTTTATTTAAATTGAATTTTTTCAATTCGTTTCTTATATGTTTAATTTTGTATCCGATTTCTTCCAAGGCATTTTCTCTAAAAGGTCCGACAAAGGCATGGAAATTCATGATATCAAAGCAGTCCCCGCCCCCCTGACGCAAAACGCTTTTAAAAGCATAAAATCCTTCGGTCGTAAGGCCTCCAAGCAAGACAAGGCTTTTAGGATTAACCTTTTTGATCGCTGAATAAGCCGGTTTTAGCAGTTTGGTATAAGTTTTCATATCGTCTTGGGGCTGCCAGTATGTTCTTGCGTCAGGCTCATTCCATATTTCCCAATACAATATTTGGGGATAGCGCTTTACTGTTTTTTCGACAAACTTAATAAAAAGTTCAGGGTCTGGAGGGGGTTGGTTCCACTGGGCCTTTGTCCAATCTGGCGAGTAGCCTAATACCCCGAGAATCTGAATATTGTTCTCCGCGCAGGCCTTAACAATATAATCATGCCGTTTAAAGTCAAGCTCATTTCTCTCTTTTTCAATATCGTTCCAGGCGAAATCAAGGCGAATTATAGAAACTCCCAGATTTTTTATTAATTCTATTGCCCTATCGAGGTCGGCATCGCTTTTGTACATATAATTATTCCAGGGGTGGTTCCAGCTAAGAAAAGCAAGAACACCAAAAGGGTTATCTTCAAAAGAATCAACAGGCTGAACAGAGGTTATTAAGAATAAGGAAGCAGTTATAATAAAGGTTAGATAAAACAGGTAGTAGGCAATGCGCATATATTTTATTACTTCCTTTTTGTAGTAGGCTTGCGGTCTTCTGGCATACCAGGTAATGCCGTATTTGGCAGGAAAGCTTAGCCAGGCTTCTTTAAAAGAAACGCTTTTGCGTTTAAAAAATAAAAAAAATACCAGGTTGGCAACCGCGCTTAATAAGCAGACGATAAAGGATGCATAAAAAATAACTTTAACCATATGATTTATTGTTTAGGGAATTTTTAGGAACCTCAGAGGTTTGTCGATTTGATCTTTTTGTTTACAAAGCCGGATATGGCGGATTTGTATTCTTTGGATATTTTGGTAAAGCAGATGCCTAGGCGGCGATTTCCGTCTTTCAATAAGACATTAGAACGCACTTCGCCCTGCATTTCCATTGATTTTATCCGGTCTGCAGCCGTTGCATAAGGATTAATTAAAGTAAATTTTATTAAAAGAGCCGTCGTTGCAGGGATGTTACAGTTTGTCAATATCGCCATTCCCAAATCGCTTATGTCAGCCATGAGGGCGTTAATTTCCCTGCCTCCTATTAGCATAACCACATGCAAGGGCTTGTCTATTTGATAAATAAGGGTAAAAGCCACCCGTACGCGTTCAGATCGCCGGCGATTAGAACCTTTATACTTGTTTTCCATCCGCTATAAGATACTTCGGGTTAAGATAATATATTATTGAGTTTTCACGCAGGCGTAATACAGGGATATAAACCCAAGAATTACAATAGAGACCACTCTTATTAAAGTCGGTTCGAATTCCGCGCCGGCTTGAATAAATTTACTTGAGAGAAATTTTTCGAAAGCAGTGCTTATTAATAAAACCGAGCCGATTGTAAGCGAAAAAGAAAAAGATTTCCCCGCCGGCCAGAATCTGGACAATATCAAAGACAATATAAAAAGCAATATCCAGAATAATGGATTGAAAAATGAAAAATTGAAATTCAGTATACTGGTAAGATGCAGTCGGATAAATTCCTGTAATTGGTCAATGCTTATGTTCATATAAGGCGCTTTTTTGCAAAGACTATTTAGGTCCGCTATATCTTTTCGTTATTATATAGCTCTTCCATCGTCTCTACTACAAAAGGGTCGAAATGCACGGCTTTGTAACGTTTAAGCTCAGTCATGGCCTCTTCTTTTCTTAGGGCAAGCCTGTAAGGTCTGTCGGTGGTCATGGCATCAAAGGCGTCGGCTACTCTTATTATCCGGGCAAAAAGATGTATGTCTTCTTCTTTTTGGCCGAAAGGATACCCCGACCCATCGTAGTTTTCGTGATGCTGAAGTATTCCAGCGCAGACGTCTTCCCCAAGCCATTCCCGGACCGGGTTTATAATTTTTATGCCGTTAGTGGGGTGTTCTTTTACTTTCTCCCATTCTTCTTCAGTCAGGGGTCCGGGCTTAAGAAGAATAGTGTCGGGAATGCTTATTTTTCCCACGTCATGGAGCATGGCCGCCCAGTTAAGGTCAGATAATCCGTTGGAGAAAAAGCGCAATTGTTTTTCAAGGCTTTTTCCGATAAGTGTGCTGTAGTTAGCTACCCGGTCGGTATGGCCCCGGGTATAGCGGTCTTTTGCTTCTATAGCAGTTATTAGTATGTTTTGGGAAGCTACAATCAGTTGAATTTTTTCTTCTTTAAGCATAAATCCATATATGGCCCGGGCGATATTGTTAGCCAGAGAAAAGAATGCTTCCAGGTCTTCGCTGGTAATTATTTCACGAGGGCTTAGCTTTTGGCCTATGTTTATTATGGCGAGCAATTTTTTTTCGCAGAAGCTGGGTATGGATATTTCCGCGCCCAATTGCTGCATTTGGGCGATAACCCTGAAAAGGAATTCCTTTTCTTCTAAAGGCGCGGCCTTAGAATTAAGGTTATATTCTATTTCGCTGCAGACTAGGGGCTTACGTTTTCGCAGCAGCTCCACAACTAAGGGATTGTCGTGATTAAGGCTAAAGCCTTCCGGGGCTTTTCTTTTATTTTTGGCGCGGTTAAGGCTGCGGGCTAAATAAAATTCTTTTTTGTGGTCATCCCAGATAAATATCCCTACGTAATCGAGGCCCACCCAGTTGCTAAGATCTCTGGTTATATAAATGAGAAGCTCATTTATATTGCGGACCATGGATATACGTTCGGCTTCCTTTTTTAAAAGAGGACGATAAGCGAATTTTTTCGAAAGCTCATTTTCTTCAATGCGTCTTACGAAGTTTATAAATTTTAAAAGCCAGAGACTTACCAGAAAGGAGACAGAAACAGGGAAAATTATCCATCCTTTACCCCAGAAGGCGGAAAGATAAGGCTCAAGATAAAAAGTCCCTATATAGACAAGGCCTATTGAAATCACGAAACCCGAACTAATAAGTGACAGCCTTTTTACCATTATTTCTGTATCTAAAAGCCTGTAGCGCAGAATCGCATAAGTTGTCGAGATAATAAAGAAAGTAACCGGAATAAGGCCAAAGGGGTATATGTTTATGCCGTAGTTAGGAATATAGTCTATCATTCCCAGATAAGCAATGGGTAAAGTTACCAGAAAGTACTTAATTCTTTTTTTGTTAAACGAAGACTGGGCCTGCCCATAGGCTTTATATAAATTCGTGAGCGAAAGAATAAAAGGTATTGTCCACAAGAATAAAAAGATGCTGTGCGATATAAAGTGGACTTTCGGATAATATCCCCAGAAATAACGTTGCATGTCTACAAAGAGGAAATCTCCCATTACCGCAAAAATAGAGAACGAAGAAAAAGCATAGAATAAATAGATTAACCTTTTTTCCTTCAAATTCAGCAGCGATGATATGAAATGGTAGGTGGAAGAGCTTATAAACACTACTCCGCAATAAGCTAGTTTTGACCAAAGCATAGCGGAAGCGGAATCATTGACATGGGAGACAACAATATAGCAGAATTGCCAGAGAGAAGTGGACATAGCCAGGATAAAGAAACTTCTATTAATTGGGGATTTCTTATTTTTGAGTAGAACGAATAAGCCTATGGCAGAGGAAGCAATGAATATAATTATTCGCGGCAGGGAATAAACATTAAATTCCGGGTTCATAAGATCACCTGCCAAGATTATACACCTTAACTCATAAGAAGACAACGAGTTTCGTCAATAAAATGATCGGCGGATAACAAGAAAGCGTTTCCAAAAATGGCCCTAATCGCATTGATTTACCGGTAATTTGTATGTTATATTCTAATGAAAGACTCTCGTATAAGCCACGAGAAAGCGAAAAAATTAGACGGAAGAATTTCGGGCTTTCAAGGGATAGTTATTTACTATCTTAACCGATTGCTGAAGAAAGCCTTAGGAGAATAATCTCGATTTAATCAGAAAGAAAGCGTTTAAAGATTGGCGCTTAATATAAGCATTTTCGTAAAAGCCACGGGCAACCAAAAACAAAATTTGGCAGATATCGAGGAGCAGAAATTTTAACTCCTTAAAGGTTATTTATTATGTCGAGAAAGATACTGATTCGTTTTTTCATCATATTCCTCATTATATTTTATGCCGTTCAGCTAGAAGTATTAGCTTATCCAGATAAGAAAGATTATCTAGAATCTGCCAGGCCTCAGGGTTATTCTCTGGAAAAGTTTTTAACAGCGGATAGCTTAGCTAAAGATAAGCTTGAAAGAAGAAACGTTATTGAAGAATCCCTGGAGGATTTTAGTCCCGATAATATAAAGCAGGCACAGAGTGAGCCCATTAATCAAGAATGCTGCAAAGTCAAACCTTATCCGATTACAGATAACGGGGTTATTACTAAATTCAGCGGGCAGACCTCTGGAAACGCCGAAGACGCATCTAGATAGGTTAGAGTTTAATCTTTTGTGGGCGCCAGGGCAGGTTGGGCCTGTATATTTATCTCGGGGAATTTCGTATCGGAGAAACATTCAATGTTATAGCACCTTGGGTATTTGTTTGGATAAAAGAATTAATAGTTTTTTAAAAAAGCCACGGCAGATTCACAAAATAAGAGTAGGTAAAGACCTCTTTCTGTATCGTGTTACAGGGGTACTATAAAGCCCCGTAGAGCGTTTTCTACGGGGCACGTTAAATCGAAAATATGTTATTAGAGAAAATATTCAAAACATGCTTTAACGGAATATACAGCATATTCATCGGCAGCGATATCAATGACTCCGAAGAATTAAAGGATTGGGGAAACTGGCTTTTCATAGAACTAAAAACATTTAGTTTTGTCCGGCCGGGAGATTGGTCTATGGCTTTGGGGTCCGAGGTTGAAATATTGCATCCTGAGAGTTTTTCTTCAGCGCAAGAGCAGACCAGGGAGCCGCTGGTAAAATTTCAGATTAGAAGCGACGGGACAGTCGTAGCGGCCGAAGCTTGACCGAGATTTAAGTAAGTTTAATAAGATGGGTTTGCATTATTAAGGAGAAGGTTTTGCTGAATAAAAGACTAAATAAGATATTATCGTTGACTTTCGTTTTGATGTACTTTTCCGGAGAGGTTGCTTTAGCGGCGGAAGACATGGCTGTAGCACAAGCTAAGACGGTAGTGCGGATAGCCTTATCCCTGGGTATGCTAATATGTTTTTTGAGCGTGCTTTGGCAGGAATTTAAGTCCAGGACATACAAAAAGATAGTTTTTTATTCCTTTGATGAGGCAGCCCAAAGAAAAGGAAAATTTCTCGGATACGCCGAGCTTAAGGGAAGAAAACTTAATATCAGGGTAAATGATTTAGTCCTTGAACGAATGCTCAAGTCTAGTTTCGTAGCTACCAGCGGAAAAACCGAGGTGGTGGTCCTTCCCGACGGAAGAAAAATATTAAGGGGATCGATTATTACTTATGAATCGGGAACCATGGAGCATTTCAAGGCAATCATTAAAATCCTCAGAGAGTCGGGCTATATCGGCGAGCTGGTTAACGGCTAGATATTAAATAGCTAAAAGATATTTAATAAAAAGTTTTCATAAAAGCCACGGGCAATCAAGACAATTTGGCAGAGTAAGAATAGGGGGGTGTCTCTTTTACGTTTTATATAAAAGAGAGATCCCTTTTTATATTTTGGGTGCACAAAGGAGGCGGGAAAATGAAAAGATTTCAAGGCCGGTCAAGATTTGATCTTAGCGTAGCTTTTATAACAGGCTTTTTGTTTCTTGTATGCTTAAATTTGGGCTTTGCTCAGGCAGAGCCTGAGAATAGCGGCAAGCTTAACGAAAATTATGTTCCGGCCGAGATTTTAGTCAGGTTTCAGCCGGAAGTAACTTCTGGTCAGGCCGAGTCAATAATTGAAGATTACGGATGCAGGGTTCTTAAGGCTATAAAGCCGATAAAAGTATATCATTTAAGTATCCCTGAGGGTATCCAAGTCCAAGAGATGGTAGATATTCTAAAAAAAGACAGTCGAGTAAAGTACGCTGAGCCTAACCATATATTAGAGCCTAGTAGTATATTTGGCGATATAGTAAGACGTTTGGTTGAGATGTTTAAAACGAGGTTTTCTGACGAGAATCAAACACCTGATTTTGGAGGGAATATCCAAGCTCCAGATAACCCGAATTTGCCAATTGTAGCAGTGATAGATACAGGCATTGATTATAATCACCCTGATTTTAAGGGTCATATCTATATTAATGAGGATGAAATTCCCGGTAACGGTATTGATGATGATGGTAATGGTTATGTTGACGATTTTATTGGGTGGAACGTCAGCGGAAACGACAATAATCCCCTTGATGAATCCGGACATGGTACACATGTTTCGGGAATAGTATTGGAGGCAAGTCAGGGAAATTGTCAGATCATGCCTATTCGCGCATCTAAAACCATAACATGGGCATTTGCCAAGACATCCACCTTTACAGATGCAGACGTAGCCGCGGCAATTATCTATGCTGCAGACAACGGTGCAAAAGTAATAAATATGAGCCTTGGGGGTACTGAACATTCAGAGACTGTCCAGGCCGCGATTGATTATGCTTATGAGAAGGGAGTAGTAATCATAGCTGCTGCTGGAAATGATGACACTTCAAGATTGCATTATCCAGCGGCATATGAGCATGTACTTAGCGTAGGAGCTGTGGATGGTAACGGCGAGAGGGCTGATTTTTCTAATTATGGCTACTGGGTAGATATTTATGCTCCGGGAGTAGATATAAATAGTACCTGTATGGCAGGAGGTTATTGCGATATGAGCGGAACTTCCATGGCAGCTCCCTATGTGGCAGGAATAGCGGCTGCTATAATCGCCGAGAATCCTCTTTTAACTCCTGATGAAGTATACGCTCTTATACAGGAGAATGCTGATTCGTTTTCAGGCGGTCCGCGTCCATTCCTTGAAATGGTTATGGATGCAGTAGCGCAGATATTAGGCGGTGATCCGCTTTATGGTGGGGCGGGCATAATAAATCCTGCTGCCACACTTGCAGCCACGCCTACGGTGGAAGAGACAATCATCGGGCTTTTTAGAGAAGGTTCAGGAAGAGACCCCACTCAGGATGAACTTGAATACTGGGCCCGGAAAGCAAGAAGCGGGGAAGCCTCAAGAGCAGATATTGAGCAGTATATAAGCGGGCTGCCGCAAGCCGGCTCGAATAAGCAAGAAGACTCAACCCGCGATGCTGACCAAGAAAATTCTCCGGGAAACAGAGAAAGAAAGAGAAACTCCGGCAATAGTATTAGTTTTTCATCTCAGATGAGAGGCCCCGGTTCCCAGAGAAGGCAGGACAGAAGGTTTTAGGATTTAAGCAGTATTTATAGATTAAGTTAAAGATAAGTAAAATTTCCGCTTAATACCCTCCTCAAAACACATATCCAAAGTAAGCCCGCAGGTACATTCTTTTTAATAATCGGCAGAATTTTCTATGCATATCATTGCTAATTTGGTACAATAAGTCGGAATTTGTAAAAAAGGAGGCTGATTATGAAAGAGATCCTGGAAATTTTAGAAAACAATGCCCGGATTTCCACTAAAGATTTAGCAAAACTTACCAAGAAGAAAGAGAAAGACGTTGTCAAGGAAATAAAGAATTTAGAAAAGAAAGGCGTTATCGTAAAGTATAAAACAGTAATTAACAAAGATTTGGCTAAAGAAGAAAATGCCACTCTTGCTATTATAGAGGTAAAAGTTACACCCCAGAAAGACCTGGGCTTTGATTATATAGCTGAAAGAATCTACCGCTTTGAGGAAGTTAAAAGTTGCTATCTTTTATCAGGTACTTATGATTTGCTTTTAATAGTCGAAGGAAAAGACCTGCATACAGTAGCCAATTTTGTGGCTGAGAAATTAGCTCCGTTGGAGTCGGTAAAAGGCACTATTTCCCACTTTATGCTTAAAAAATACAAGGAAGACGGCGTAGTTCTTAAGCGAGATAAAGACCGCAAGCGCCTGACAATTACCTATTAGTTACGAATTACGAATATTTTACGAATATACGAATAGATATTTTAACAGCAATCTCTAAGGGTAGGTAGTGGGTTTAGTAGTGCGGTAAAGTTTTAAGCCCCTTATCAAAATGGCCAATGATCAAACTCGAGTGATGAATAAAAAAATAAATCCCAATGTCAAATACTGCCAATACTACCAATACTACCAAACAAATCCCAACCCCCAAATCCCAATAGATTTTGGATTTGGGATTTTGGATTTACTTGGGATTTGGTAGTATAGGGATTTGGGATTTCATTCGCCATTGGTCATTGAAGAATTGGACATTGAATAAAGCCTTTGTCCACTATGCACTACTTCACCTTGATTTTTTCACTTAACCGAAAATTCTTATTATTATGAAGGATTTTGTTGCTAAAAGAATTAAAAAATTGGCTCCCTCGGGAATCAGGCAGTTTTTCGACCTGGTCTTAAAAACCAAGGACGTAGTGTCTTTAGGAGTAGGTGAGCCTGATTTTGTCGCCCCTTGGAATATCCGGGAGAAGGCCATTTATTCACTTGAGCAGGGTTATACTTCTTATACATCTAATAAGGGTCTTTTGCGGCTTAGGCTGGAGATAGCCTACTTTCTTAAAAAACATTACGGTCTAGTCTATGATGCCGAAGATGAGATTTTGATTACGACCGGAGTAAGCCAGGGCCTGGATTTGGCGGTAAGAGCCGTTGTAAATCCTAATGACAGGGTTTTGATAATATACCCTTGCTATGTAGCTTATCCGGCAGCGGTTGAGATCGCCGGAGGCAGAATAACAGGTCTTTACACCAAGGAAAGCGAAGGGTTCAAGATTAATCTTAAGGAGCTAGAAGCCGTTCTTAAGAAGAATAAACCGAAAGCCATGATTCTAAATTACCCTTCCAATCCTACGGGCGTCTCTTACACAAGAGAAGAGCTTAAAGAAATAAACCTTATTTGCGCCAAGCACGATGTATTAGTAATAAGCGATGAAATATATGACCTTATTAGCTATGATTACAAGCAGATCCCTTTTGCAACCCTAAAAGGAGCAAAGAGCCGGACCATATACTTAAACGGTTTTTCTAAAGGATACGCTATGACCGGCTTTCGGGTCGGCTTTGCCTGCGGCAGTAAGCAGATAATAGCCCAGATGGCTAAAATACATTCTTTTGTCATGCTTTGCGCTCCTATAATTTCTCAGCTGGCGGCGGTCGAAGCTTTAACTTCCCAAAAAGAAGTAAGCCTTATGATAAGAGAGTATAAAAGAAGAAGAGATTACATAACAGACGAGCTTAATCAGATGGGCTTAAGGACCATTCTGCCCCAAGGGGCTTTTTACTGTTTTTGCTCTGTTAAGCAAACAAAGCTTGATTCTTTGGAGTTTGCAAAAAAACTGCTTAAAGAAGTAAAGGTGGCGGTTGTCCCCGGTCAGGCTTTCGGCAGCTCGTATAAAGATTTTATAAGGATTTCCTATGCTTGTGTCTTTGAAGACCTAAAGGAAGCTATCAGCCGTATCAAGAAATTTAAAACCAAGCTTTCCTGATTATTTGATGAAAAACAAACTAACCTTTTTAGTTCTTCTGACAGCCCTTATCTTGGCCGGCTGCTCCAATTTAGATTCCGTAGAGAAACTCTCCAGAAATATTGATGTTCTGTACCGGAGGGTGGAGTCTCTTTATAAAGGATTAACAGCCAGATACCCTAATAACGAGGCTGTTAAGTTAAGCCTTGGAAAATTTTATTATAAAAACAGAGATTATCAAAAGGCAGAAGAAATACTAAAAGAACTTTATTCTTCCGAGGCAAGGCTCCTTTTGGCTAAAACTTATGCCCGGCTTTCGGATTATACCTCGGCTTTAGATATTTTCGAGCGCTTAAAAGATATTAAAGACCAGGAAGCCCTTTTCCTTTACGGCTTAAGCCTTGAGAAGAAAAATTTATTTCCTAAAGCCAAGAGCGTTTATAACCAGGTAAACAGGACTCCTTACGCCAACTTTGCAAAGCAGAGGTTAGATTCTCTTAGAGTCGGGTTTGACCAGGAAGTTCCGGCCTATCTCGAGGAGATGATTAAGGCCTCGCCCGGTTCGGAGGATTTTCCTAACGCTTCGTCGATAGTCCTTTTCTGTGACGAGGAGATCAGTTTCACCAAGGACGATAAATCTGTCGCAGTAATGCATGTGGTAGTAAAGGTGCTCAACGATAAGGGAAGGCAGGATTGGGGAGAGGTGGAAATCGGGTATGATTCCACCTACGAGAAGGTGGAATTAGAGTTTGCCCGTACTATTACGCCGGATAAAAGAATAGTATCCGTAGGCAAGGAGAACATAAGAGACGTAACTAAATATTTAAATTTTCCGCTTTACAGCAATGCCAAAGCGTTCATTATATCTATGCCCGAAGTATTGAAAGAGAGCTTTATAGAATATAAGGTAAAGATTTACAGGAATAAACTTATAAACAAAAAAGATTTTTCCTTTATCTACCGGCTTAAGGAGTCCCAGCCGATTATTGACTGTAAATTAGCTATTTTGGTTCCCGAAGGCAAAGAGATATTCTTCCATGCCATAAATGAGCAGTACCTGCCTCCCCACATGAGTTTTGAGCCTAAAGAAAATATTAAAGGTGATTTCCGCGAGTACATTTTCGAATTTAAAGACATACCTCAATTTATCCCCGAGTCCAACATGGTCCCGTCTTCTTTTACTAACCCGGCTTTAGTTGTATCCAGTTTTGCGGACTGGGGTCAGTTTTATGAGTGGTGGCGCAAGCTTTACAAGGACAAGACCGCCTTAAGCCAAGAATTAGGCCTATTCTTAGAGGAGTTGATAAAAGATGCGGAATCAGACTACGAGAAGGCGCGCAGGATTTATGAGTTCTGCGCCGAAAAAATAAGGTATGTGGCTATAGAATACGGGGAAGCCGGCTTCGAGCCTCATAATGCCCAGGAGGTATTTCTTAATAAATACGGCGACTGCAAAGATCAGGCGATTCTTCTTATAAGCCTCTTAAGAGGAGCGGGCCTTAAGGCCTATCCTGTGCTTATCCCCACAAAAACAGCTTATAATCTGGAAGAAAATCGCGCAGCCTCTTATTTTAACCACGCAATTGCCTGTGTGGATTTAGAGGGAAGTTTGGTATTTATGGACCCAACCGCGTCGGTAACTTCTTTCAAAGATTTACCTCCCTCTGACCAGAACAGGCGGGTTTTGGTATTCTTCGACGATAATTACAAAATCTTAGATACCCCGATTTTAAAAGACAATTCTCTGAATATAAAAATGGCGGTTCGGATAGACGAAAAAGAGATCGTCGAGATCCAAAGAGAGGTTATTTCTTTTGGTTTTTATGCTTCCAGCCAGAGATACTATTTACGTTATACCCCTCCCCAGTTAATCGAGGATAATCTACGGGAGAAGATGAAGAATTTTTCTTCTCTTTCCAGGCTGGTTAATTTTGAGACAGTAAATGTCGACAGTCTTGATAAGGCCCCTATTTTAAGATACAACTTTCTGGCTTATAATTTTCTAAGTAAAGTAAGAGATTTACGGATACTGCCGGTATTAGGCGAAGAGATAATAGATACTTCCTGGATAAATAGAGACGAACGCAGCTATCCTTTGTATTTAGGCAGCCCCTATGAGTTTAAAGTGGAAGCAAAAATAACTTTACCGCCTAATCTTAGAGTCCAATATTTGCCTCAGGATTTGAAAATCGAAAGTAAGTGGCTGGATTTTAGCTTAACCTATAAAGAAGAAGGCAAAGGGCTATTGTTTGACGAAACGCTTTCGATAAAGGAAGAGACGGTAAAAGAAAGCGAGTATTTAGATTTCAAAAAGATAATCGAGGATATCCTGCACAATCTTAAGCAGCAGATAATACTTAAAGTGACAAACAAAGATGCCTAGGAAAAAGAATAGGAAGAAATCGTTCGAGATAAAGTTTTACGAAAGGCTTGTAAACAACGAGCCGAATTTCGCCGAGGCTTTATCCTGTCTGGGTGAAGCCTATACCAGGGGCGGGCTGTTTAACGAAGGATTGGAAGTCGATCTTCGTCTTGCCAAGCTTAAGCCCGATGATCCCGTTGTCTATTATAATCTAGCCTGCAGTTATTCTCTTTTGGGCCGGATAGATGAAGCCTTTTCGGCTCTAAAAAAATCAATTCTCCTCGGCTACGAAGATTTTTCTTATATTCTGAAAGACAAAGATCTAGAAAATATCAGGCGGGATAAGCGATTCTTAAGACTCATGAACAAGATAAACAGCCGTTTTTTAAAAGCCAAATCAATAGGCAGCCTCCAAAGCGAAGTAAGATAGCTTGTATTTTCTATTTACCCCCCTTATATCCCTTACCCAGTAAGCAATGAAGAGAAGAGACAGAGTAATAAATCTTACCCAAAATCTTATCAGGATAAATTCCGAAAATCCTTTAGGTAGCGAGAGGGATATCGCTGAATATATTTGCAAGTTTCTTAAGAGATTCGGATACAAGCCCAGGATTGTAGAGTTTGTTCCCGGAAGAAGCAATGTTACATGTCTTATAAAATCAAGAAATTCTTTAAAGCGCATTTTAATAAGTCCCCATCTGGATACGGTTCCCGCCGGTCCGGGCTGGAAAGTGCCGCCTTTTTCAGGGAAAATCCTAAAGAGAAAGATTTACGGCAGAGGGGCCTCGGATTGCAAGGGTAATTTAGCTGTGACTTTGGCGGTATTAGCATCTTTAAGGAAGCAAAGAATTGTTTTTGATAATTTAGACATAATCTTCGCTGCTACGGCTGATGAAGAAACAGGAAGCCTTGTCGGTTTTAAGCCTTTGCTTAAAAGAATTAAGCCTCTGGATTACGCTTTGGTTCTTGACGGCAGCAATTTCGAAATAACCTATGCTCAGAAAGGCCTTCTGCATTTAAGGATAATAATATACGGCAAAAAAGCTCACGGCGCATACCCTGAAAGAGGAGTAAACGCGATAGATAAGGCCGCAAAAGCTCTGATTAAAATCAACGAATGGGCAGTTTCCGTCAATAGATTATATAGGAAGGCAGAGCTTAGCGTTAATGCCGGCAGGATTGAAGGAGGCCAGAAAGTCAACATCGTTGCCGATAAGTGCATCATAGATTTAGATTTTAGATTTTCTTTAAACAAAGACACGAGGTTCTTCACGGACAAGCTTAGAAAATTAATAAAAAAAGTCAGCAAAAATTTCCGTCTGGATGTTCTTAACTTTCAAAGGCCGGCGGAAACCTGCCCGGACAATATTTTAATAAAGACACTTAAAAGTTCTTTAAGGTCCAAGAATATCAACCCCGTTATGCAGGTTTGCAAAGGGGCGACGGTTTTAAACTTTTTGACCGAGAAGAAAATCCCTTCAGCGGTATTCGGCTTTTCTTCAAAAAAACAAGCTCATGCAACCGATGAATATATAGAAATCGCAAATCTTAAGAAAGGCGTAGTCCTTCTTAAGGATTTTTTAACTCGACTTGACAAGAGGATTGGTTAGAGATGAGAAAATTTAAGTGCGGGTTTGTAAGCATAGTAGGGCGTCCGAATGTCGGTAAATCCACCTTGCTTAACAGTCTTCTTAAAGAGAAAGTAAGCATTATTTCCAAAGTTCCCCAGACCACCCGTTATATAATCAGGGGCATTCTTAATTTAAAGAGCACGCAGATTGTCTTTGTCGATACCCCGGGCATACATCTTTTCAAAGATAGACTTACGTCCTCGCTGAATATTTTAGCTTTAAATGCATTAAAGGACGTCGAAGTAATCCTCTACGTGACTGACTCAACCAGGCCGCCTCATAAAGAAGAGGAAAAAATAATGAACAGCTTAGCGTTAAGGAAGACCCCGCTGATCATGGCTTTAAATAAAATAGATAAATCAGAGAAATATATACCCGATTATATAGAGATGTGGCAGCGCAAAACCGGCGGTAAAAAAGGCAGTCTTAAGTATTTTATCCCCATCTCGGCCTTAAAGGGAACCGGCCTTGATAAGATTCAGGAGGTTATTGTGGAGTCCTTGCCGCAGTCGCCTCCTTTTTACGAGAAGGACACTATTACTGATTTTCCCATTTTTTACAGAGTTTCCGACGTTATTCGTGAGAAGATTTGCAGCCTCCTTAAAGAGGAGCTGCCTCACAATATAGCCGTGGAAGTTGAGAGCATAGATAATCAAGGTAGCCTGGTTAAAGTTCAGGCCAGGATTTTAATTGCCAAGAAATCCCATAAGCTGATTGTAATCGGCCGCAGAGGCTCGATGATAAAAGAAATAGGGACTCTAGCCCGAAAGGACTTGGAAGATATGTTTGGCAAAAAGGTATTTTTGGATCTCTGGGTTAAGCTAGAGAAGGACTGGTATAATAAACCCAGGGTCTTGAAGGAGCTGGGGTATACCGGAATATGAGACTGTAATGCGCTAGGTAAAGAATGATTAATAATTTTACACCAAGCACACAGCGCTAAGCACGGATTTTTAATTTCATATCCGCAGTTATAAAAGATATATATGGATAATAAATTATGCAGGCATTTTGGGGAATGCGGGGGGTGCAAGCTCCAAGATCTAGATTACAAAAAACAGCTTAGCATAAAGCAGAGCAGCCTTTTTGATATTTCCCCCCGGGAGGCTATCCGTTCTAAAATACAGCCTATAAAAGGCTCGCCTGAAATATATTTCTACCGCAACAAGATGGAGTTTTCTTTTTCTCAGAATAACGGCCGGATTGTCTGCGGCTTGCATCACTCTTTGCAGAAAAGAAGAGTAGTGGATATTCAAGAATGCACAATTTTCTCTGAAGATGCCCCCTTGATTTTAGGTGCCTTAAAAGAAATTTTCCGCAAGAGCGGGCTTACTTGCCATAGTACTTTTTCGCACCGGGGTTTCCTAAGACATCTTGTCCTGCGGGAGGCAAAGAACACAGAGGATTTAATGGTTAATATTGTCACTTCTTCAGAGAATATTCTGGACAAAGAAACCATAAAGATAAGTCTTCTTAATCTGGGATTGAAGAAAAGAGTGGTTTCCTTGGTCTGGACTGTAAACGATGCTTTTTCAGACGTGGTTATCCCCCAGAAACGGGAAATTTTCCACGGCCGGGACTATATCGAGGAAAAAATTCATAACTTTACTTTCAAGATCCTGCCTTATTCTTTTTTTCAGGTCAATCCCTATATCCTGGACGATTTCTATACAGAACTTAAAGACTTGCTTAATCTAAAAGGCAAGGAAAAGATTCTTGATCTTTTTTCGGGAGCGGGTACGATTAGCATCATCTTAGCCAATAGCTGTGATTTTATCTGGGCTATTGAGCAGAGCCAGCAGGCGGTTGAGAATGCTTATAGCAATTTGGCTTTGAATAATATAAAAAATATAACTTTTCTATCAGGCGACGCAAGAAAGGTTCTTTATTCTAATTTGCAATTATGGAAAGATAATATAGATATAGTGATAATTAACCCTCCTCGAGGCGGGGTTGCCAAGAAGATTATTCAGAGGGTAAAGGCGATAAATCCAGAAAAAATAGTTTATTCTTCTTGCAATCCCAAGACTTTTTCTCAGGATATAAGAGGATTTCTGGATTCATATGATATCGAAATAATCCAGCCTTTTGATTTTTTCCCCCACACCCCCCACGTGGAGCTCTTAAGCCTTCTTGTGCGCAAATAAAAATCTCTACGAATGTGCTGATCCCTAACTTCTATTCCTGAACTTAATTTATAAGGGTTATATGGGTTGCAAAAGGGGTACAAGGGGGTACAGTACAGAATATATAAATCCCCTTTACCCTTTGACCCCTTAAGCCTTCCTATTACCTCCTAATAGATTACCCTTGTTCTACCATGCTTTTTATGTTATTTTATTTAAGTTATGATTAAGGTAATAAGGAGAGTTTCTTTAAAAGAGCCTATATTTATTGCCTGTTGGCCGGGCATGGGTGAAGTGGCAATTAAGGCAGGTCTTTTTTTGAAAAACGCTTTGGGGTGCAAGCCCTTCGCTAAAATTAGAAATTCCGGCCTGTTTCAACCCCAAGCTATATTTGTTCAAAAGGGCATTGCCGGCCTTCCCGATATAGATGAAGGAACCTTTTATTTTTCTAAAGGTATGGGTCTGCAGAGAGACATTATACTTTTTCTTGCCCAGGCCCAGCCGTCTATGGAAAAAGCTTACCAGTTTGCGGAATTAATAATAAATTTCGCTTCTTCTTTTAAAGCCTCGCAGATTATTACCTTTGCGGCCTTGCCCCAGGCCATAGAGCATACCCAGGAACCTTCGGTTTGGATGGCTGCCACTGATAGCGATATTTTGTCCGAGTATTCCAAGTACGAGCTTAAGATACTGGAAGAAGGCCATATCAGCGGCTTAAACGGTTTGATGCTGGGGGTAGCTTCTGAAGAAAAGAAAATGAAAGGGGTATGTTTTTTAGGAGAAATACCTTTCTATACTATACAGATAGAAAACCCCAAGGCTACCCTGGCGGTTTTACGGGTTCTCGATAAGCGTTTAAGATTAAATCTTAATTTTAAACCCCTGGAGGACAAATCCTCTTTTCTAGACAAAGAAATAGATAAACTCATAAGCTACTTAAAAGGGGAATCTCATTCGCAGGAAAGCTTGCCCTTAAGCGAAGAAGATATTCAGAAAATCAAGAAAGATTTAGAAAGTTTTACAAAATTACCTCAGTCAGCCAGGCAGAAGATAGAAGGCTTGTTTAAGAAATCCTCACGCAATCTTTCCCATGCTTCGGAGCTTAAGAAGATCCTGGATGAGTGGGGGGTCTATAGAGAATACGAAGATAGATTTTTGGATCTGTTTAAGAAAAAAAGGCTCGACCACTAACTATCTTTTGCGGCGGAGTTCCGAATTTCAAATCCCAAATTCGTACCAGGCGCAGCTTAAAGTGCATAATATATAGTGCACAGTGCTAGGTGCAGGGTGCTAGGTATAAGGTGTATAGTGTAAAGTGCCGGGCGTAAGACAAAGAACGCATTTAGCACAAAGCACCGTATTTTTTAAAAGCGATGAAGAAGAAAAATACTCTTAAAAAATCTGAATTAAGGGACTTTGATAATAAGGCAAAGAACCTTCTGGGCATTCCCGAGAATATACTTATCGAAAATGCCTCCAGGGGGATTTTAGAAGTCATTCTTAAGGAGAACCTTTCCTGCGATCGCACCTGCATATTTGCCGGAAGAGGAAATAACGGCGCAGACAGCCTTGCTTTGACAAGACATTTGTTAAACAGGGGATTAAAGGTGGATATTTTTCTTGTTTTAGGCGGTAAACATTATAATAAAGAAGTGGAGTTCCAGCTCGGAATCCTTAAGAAAATTATCGGTGAAAAAAGAATAAAAGTTTTAAATACGGAAGAAGACTTTAAATATTTAAAAGAAAGCCTTAGCTTATATGATTTGCTGGTAGACGGGATATTCGGCATAGGATTTAAGACACCGCTTGATAGTTTTCATAAAGAGCTTTTCAAAATTATAAATAGTGCCCGCCGGCCCGTTTTAGCGGTTGATATACCTTCGGGCCTGTCTTGCGATAGCGCCCGGATAGACCAGGAGGCCATCAAGGCAAGCTATACTGTTACTTTTGTTGCCGAGAAGGAAAGCTTTTTTATGGGCAAAGGCCCGGATTATGTCGGTAAGATATTTGTAAAAGATATAGGCGTATCCAGGGATGCACTTAAGAGATTATAGGTTTATAATAACGGCAGTATTTTTATTTTTAGGCTGCGCCAGCACAGGTCCTAGTATAGACAACCAGGAGCTTAAGAGATTAAACGAAGACTTAAAGACAAGGGCCGTAGAGCTTAAAATCGAACGCAGTATTTACGTAAACGACATAGGTTTTAAGCTTTTTAAGGATTTACCTTTTCAGGAAAAAAAATCCTACGCTTATTTAGGTATTTTAGCCGCGCCTTTAGACAATTATTTAGCGTCGATTTTTGACAAAGAGGCCGACGAAGACAGGGTTATTATTTATGGTTTAGTAAAAGATTCGGCTGCCGAAGACGCCGGTCTTAAGGCCGCAGATATAATCTTTACCATCGACGGCAGGAAGGCAACAGTTTATAATTACGATTCTCTTCTTAAAAGCTTAAAGCCCGAACAACTATGCAGAATAGAAGTGGAAAGAGAAGCCGGCACAAAAGATTTTTATATATACCCCCAGAGAGTTCCTTACTACATTAACTTTTTGGTGGTAGAATCGGCTGATGTAAACGCCGCTGCTTTTTCCGGCGGAGTAGCGGTTACCTACGGTTTATTGAATTTTATTGATAATGATGATGAATTGGGTATCGCCTTGGGCCACGAGCTGGCCCATCTAATTCGGGGCCATATTTTAAAATCCCAGGGAATAGACTTGGTTTTTTCGGCTTTAGTCTTTGCTTTAGGCAAAAACGTGGACATTCCTCAGAGCGGGGATATGGGACAGGTTTTAGGTTCGGCTTTTTCCGCCAGTTTTTCCCGTGATTTTGAAAGAGAAGCCGATTTTCTGGGCACCTTACTTGCCTATAAGTCAGGATTTGATATAAGAAAGGGCACTTATATATGGGAAAGGTTCGCGGTAGAGCTTCCTAAGAGCCTTGATACAAATTTTTTATCCACTCACCCCACTTCTTCCGAGAGGCTTTTGAGGATTAGGACAATAGTTGACCAGATAGAAAGCGGCGAGATAAAAATAGAGGATTACCTCTATTAGATTAAGGATTAAGGATTAAGAATTAAGAAACCCAGGCTATAGACCAGGATTTTTGTAGGCCGATATTTTGCATTAGCATACAAGACCGAAGGTCTAAGTCTAGAGATTTAGTAGGGACAGGCCTTGCGCCTATCCGTTATATAATATTTGATTTTGTAATTATGTACGAAAAAAGATTTTATCGCAGTGATTTTAGTAAAGACTGGTTTTCCTTTGAAGCCAGCATTAAGGAGACGGAGGTCCTGGTAAAGAGCAAGAAAAAAATCGATTTAAGAATAATCAAGGATCTAGTTAAGAAATACAGACAGGTTATAGAAGATTACATAAGAGATTTTCCTGAGTTTAAAAATACTCTTTCTGCCTTTAAGCAGAAAGAAGAGGCACCCCCGATAATCAGCGAGATGATTGAGAAGACCGCCATTTTAGATATAGGGCCTATGGCTTCGGTTGCCGGCGCTATTGCCCAATATGCGGGGCAGGATTTGCTTAAATTCAGTCCCGAACTGTTGGTAGAAAACGGGGGGGATGTATTTATAAAAAAGAAAGGAGATTTACTTATAGGAATTTATGCCGGTAAAGACAGCTTTATAAATGAATTTTCGCTGTTGATAAAAAACTTAGATTCATCTTTGGGGATATGCAGCTCTTCTTCCTTCCTGGGCCATAGCTTAAGTTTAGGTAGCGCGGATTTAACAACGGTTATTTCGTCTTCGGCTGTTTTTGCCGATGCCCTGGCGACTAAATTAGCCAATATGATAAATAATGAGGAAGATTTAGACAAGGCCTTAGGTTTTTCTAAAAATTTCGCCTTGACTAAAGGCGTCCTAATAGTCAAAGCAGATAAATTAGGTTTGTGGGGCGATATTGAGCTTGTAAGAAAATGAAAAGAATACCGCAGGATACAATATTAAGACTTTCTTCTTATTTGATGGCTCTTTTTAACATTTCCGGAGAAATGCACGAAATATCATCTTATAGGCTGGCCAAGATTTTGGGGATAAACCCCAATCAGCTGAGGAAAGATTTATCTTATTTCGGAAAATTTGGAAGAAGGGGCGTAGGCTATAAAGTCGAGGATTTGATATACAGCCTCAAGAAGATCCTGGGTCTTGATAAAATCTGGAACGTCGCTCTATGCGGTTTAGGAAACTTAGGAAGGGCTCTATGTTCATATAAGGGATTTTCAGAGCAGGGTTTTCTGATCAAGGTTATTTTTGAAAATGACCCTAAGAAGATCGGCAGGAAATTCAATAATATTGAGGTTTTGGATTACAAACACATTGAAGGCAAAATCCAGAAATATAATATCCAGATTGCTGTTTTGGCCGTTCCTGTAGGCCAGGCTCAGGAATTGGCCGAGAAGATTTATAATTCAGGAATAAGGTTTATTTTGAACTTCGTTCCCTTAAATATCAATTTACCTTCGGATTGCCTTATAAGAAATGTCTATATGAGTTCCGAGCTTACCTGTTTAAGCTACTTCCTTGCCCGCAGATAGTTATTTTATCGTAAGACAGGAATAATCTTTGGGAAGAAAAACATTCTTAAGTCCCTTAAGCTCTCTTTTTATTTTTTTAAATTCTCCCTTTGCCAGAAGGAGAAAATGTATAGGGACTAACAGTTTCGGGTTAGTTTTTAAAGCGAGGTTTTTTAACTGGGAGCTTTCGGTATGCATTTTATACAGATCAGGGTATTTCTTAAAAAATTTAGATGAAGAGGTGCAGTCGTGGATAAGATAGGTGCTGCGGTTTACAAGGGGCAAGGCATCTGTTATTGCCGTATCCGAAGAGTAGACTATATTTTTGTCTTTATATAATATGTTTACCCCGAAAGAGTCGCGACAGTGAGTATTATTGAAGGCAGATATTTTTACTTTCCCTGACAAAGACACTCTTTTTTTATTAAATAAATTTACAAAAGTTATCCGGGGGTAATCTTTCGATTGTAGCCCGAATAGCTTTGTAAGCTCTTTTATTATTTTTATTGAGGTTTTAGAGCTATATATGGTGATTTTTTTAGTTGTCCTGAATTGGCAGTGCAGCAAAGATATTATTCCGTAGATATGGTCGGGGTGATGGTGAGTTATTATTACTTTTGTAAGTCTGGTAAAGTCTAAATTCAGTCTTTGCAGTTTTTGAACTATTGAGCCGGGACAATCGAGAAGAATGAGGTCTTTTTTATTGTTGTAAAGAAGAATCGAAGTGTTGTCTCTTTGTTTTGTAGATATAGATGCGCTTGTTCCCAAAAATACAATTCTTAACATATGATGCTCCTTTAAGAAAAAGATAGCATTCTTTGGAAAAAGAGGCAAGGGATTAATAAAGATCATTTTCCGGAACCCGGCTCTAAGGAGAAATGCTTCTTGACAAGAAACTCTCGGTATGTATTAAATGGATGGATGAATGAAAAATTTTTTGAATTACTGAAATTACCCCAAGTAAGGAAAATCCGCGATTTGGATGATCCCGGGACCACTCTTCTGCACGGAAATATTATTAGAAGAAAGCCGATTCTTAAAAAATTATACGCCGATTTTTATGCCCGAATCAAGAAATCCATAGGAGACAGCCTTAAGGGTAAGTCTATTGTTGAACTGGGCAGCGGCAGGGGTTTTATTAAAGAAGTAATCCCGGGGGTTATCACCTCGGACGTTATTAAGCTTTCCAACGTCAATCTGAATTTATCAGCCGTAAGCCTGCCTTTTAAAGACGGGTCAGTAGATGCCTTTGTCATGGTTAATGTTTTACATCATATCCATGACGCGGAAAAATTCTTTAATGAGGCGGACAGATGCCTTAAAGATGGCGGGGATATAGTTATGATTGAGCCCGCCAGTACCTTCTGGGGCAGGCTTATCTGGAGGCTTCATTACGAGGCTTTTGATACCAAAGCAGGTTGGCGTCTTGATAAAGCTCGCCCTCTTTCCGTAGCCAACGGCGCTCTTCCTTGGATTGTATTTTACCGGGACAGGATAAGATTTTCTAAAGAATTTCCGAGGCTAAAGATTTTAAAACTAGAGCCCCACACGCCCTTTATGTATATAGCAAGCGGCGGAGTCTTAACCACCCAGCTTTTACCGTCCTTTACTTATAATGCCCTTAAGGCTTTGGAAAGAGCTTTATCCTGTTTTAACAGTAGCTTGGGCATGTTCTTGACCATTAGTCTTAAGAAAGCTCCCAGGGTGTAGAGAAATTACAAAGATATTCACTAGGGATAGTTTTGAAGATAAGCACGTATTTTATCTAACAAGAAGCTTGTTTCTTTATCATAAGGGAAGATTTCCAGAATTTTCTCCATTATCTGCCGCGCCTCCTTAAGCTTATCCAGCTTTATATACAAAGGATAGAGATTTTTATAAGCAAGCAGATAGTCCCGGTCGTTTTCCAAGGCTTTTTTGTAGAACTTTATCGCTTCTTGCGTCTTGCCTTTTCTTTGCGCGATTACCCCCATATTATTTAGAGCCGGCGAATAGGTAGGAAGAATCTTGAGAGATTCCCGGAAATAATACTCGGCTTCTTTAAGATCGCCTTTTCTAAAATATTCCACACCCATATTATTATTGCAGCGAAAACTGTTTTTTGTATTTTTAATAGTAGAGAGGTAAAGGGTTAAGGGGGTGTTCCATTCCTTGTTTCTTTTTGCGCTAAGAAGACCTAGGGCTGTAAATAAGATAAGAGCCAAGATTATCAGGGCTGCTTTAAATCTTCTATGGATTATTTTCGTGTACAGCCGGCAAAGAAAGTAACTGCAAGTTGCGAAAAGGCCGATTGATGGCAGATAAAGATAATGTTCGGCAATAGCTGTGTTTATAGGAATAATCCCGCTTACCGGCAGCAATCCGGCCATAAACCAGTCTGCCCAAAAAAATATGGGCTTGCGCCCCCGGGTTAATAAACCGATTATAAGGCTTACGATGATAAACGCCTTTAGAAGGGTGAAAATTTCGTAGCTTCCCGCAAGATAAGGTATATCCCTTTCCATATGCAAATCCAACGGAACAAACAGTATCTTTAAATATGTAAAAAATATTTTTGCGAAAATAAGGAGCCTTTCCGCTATTTTTTGTGAATAGGGGCTTATTTGGGCTCCTTGGGTAATAATATTTACATTCAGAAAGTTGAGCAAGGTCGCTCGAAGCAGTATATAGATTGCGGCTATAATGATAAAAGGCAGAAGGTCTAAATAATTCTTTTTAGAGTTAGTTAAGTTATACAAAAATATAAACAGTATTAAAACAAGGCCCATTTCCTTAGAAAGGATGCTTAGCGCGAAGAAGAAAGAGGAGAGTAATAAAAACAGGTAATTTTTGAGTTTAGTGAACTTAAGGTATAAAGTAAAGCTTGCCAGCAAAAAAAGCGTCATTAGTAGCTCAGGCCTGTGGGAAGCGTAATTTACTACTTCTGTTTGAACGGGATGTATTAGAAACAGAAGTGAGGCAAAAAACGATATTTTTTTATCTTTGAGCAGCGCAAGCAACAGGAAAAAGACAAGAAGTCCGTTCATTACATGCAGAAGCAAGTTGGTTAGGTGGAATCCCAGGCTGCTAAATTTCCATATATGGTATTCGGCGAGAAAGCTTAAGGTTGCAAGAGGCCTGTAGAGATTATTAGTGTCTCCCGCGCCTGAGTGGTAGCTGGAAGTGAATATTTGCTTTAGGAATCCGGCATCCCGTATAAAGATGTTATCAAGAATAGTTACTTCGTCGTCCCAGAACAGGGGCGTTTTAAGAGCGTCTTTATGGACGATTAATCCTGTAATAGCCAGCAGTATTACCAGGATAATTATATTATTTTTTATTTTTATCATTCGCGGGCAGGAGCTCTCTGGCTATCCTTTTCATAAGCTGCCAGACGTCAGGGTAAAGATTCATTTTGGAAGCGCCGGCTTTCCGGGAAAGATAGACAACGGGTATTTCCTTTATTTTAAGGCGGTTATTCTTTGCGGCGATAATAAGGTCGAAATCCGGCCAGCGGCATTCGGTAAACTCAATGTCCATAGCTTTTTTGAAGCCTTTAGTTCCGCAGAGAGTATCGGTTACGCGCCGCTTAAGAAGATACGAGAATATTTTCGCGGTTATCTTATTTGAGATGTAGTTTTTAAAGGGCATCGCCCCCTTTTCCATGCCGTATATAAATCTTGTACCCATTAAAAACTGATCTGGATTATTTTGAAGTTCTTCGTGGAAGACCACAAGGCACTGTACGTCAACAGTCATGTCGGCGTCATGTATTATTATAAAATCCCCCGCGGCAGATTTTATACCTTCTTTTATAGCTTGGGTTTTGCCTCTGTTAGGAAAAAGGTTGACTAATCTTACGTTTTCGTTATTTTCAAGGATTTCTTCGGCAATTTCCTTTGTTTTGTCTTTTGAGCCGTCGTTTACGATAATTATTTCGAAAGGCTGGTTTAAGGCCAGTATTCGTTCCGCACATTCCCTGATGTTGCCTTCTTCGTTGTAGCAGGGAATTATTACGCTTGTCTTATTTTTTTGGCTCATCTCTATTAAGATACCATAATTAGTATAGCTTGACAATTATTGAAACTTTTTCAGTTGCAATAGGTTTTTTTCGGTGATATGATTCTAGTATGGATAAGAAAAAAGTTTTAATCGTTGATGACGAAAAAGATATAAGAGAGCATGTTGGCTCCATGCTCGCCTCTTCCGGTTTCGAGGTGATTTCTTCGGAAAACGGCCTGGATGCCTTGAAGCTTGCCGCTGAAAACAAACCTGATTTGGTGCTTTTAGATATTTTCCTTCCTGATATTGACGGAGGAGAAGTGGCTAACAGATTGGCAACTAATCCTTCAACTTCCCAGATACCCATAGTTTTTCTTACCGGGCTTGTCACCAAGCAGGAGCGAAAAGAGCCTGAAAAAATAGGAAAAAACTTCGTTATCGCCAAGCCTCTTTTAAGGTCGGAGCTGCTTTCTACTATCAGCAAGGTTCTGCGATAATCCCCGAAATTGCTTGCCTTTCCGGAAAAAGTTTAACATTGACGCCCAGGGGTATTTTTATTATAATTTCTAATCCTGTCAAAATTTAAATTTTAATATAATTTATATTTAGAGGAGGCTTATTATGCGAGATAAACTTTCCAATAAGAGGGTATTTATGATATGCGGTCATGCCCATTCAGGGAAAACATCTCTTTCTGAAGCCCTGCTTTTTAACGCCAAGGCAACCACCCGCTTAGGGAAAGTTGATGAGGGAACTTCTCTTAGTGATTATGCCGAGGATGAGATAGAAAGAAAAAGCTCCATAAATTGCTCATTTTTTCATCTCAACCATAATAATAATCTTATTCAATTTATAGATGCACCGGGATATGTGGATTTTATCGGCGAGGTAATCTCAGCAAGTTTTGCCTCTGATTTCGCTGTTATAGTAGTTGACGCTACTTCAGGAGTCGGGGTCGGTACAGAAAAAGCCTGGGAAATAGCAAAGGCAAGGAATTTACCTTGCCTTTTTTTTATCAGTAAGCTTGATAAAGAAAATACTAATTTCGAGAATACCTTGAACGAGATCAACAATTCCCTTACTAAAAAGGCGACTCCCCTTGTATATCCTTTAGGTCAAGCGGAAAAATTTACTGATGTAGTAAACATTTTAGATAAAGCCAAGCTTGATGCCTTGGGGCCCAACGATAAAGACAAGGCTTTGAAAACTTACGGCGGTGTTGTCGAAAACATAGCTGAAAGCGACGACGCCCTTCTTGAGAAATATTTAAATAAAGGCAGTCTTGATTATAAGGAGATTGCCCCGGCTTTAAAAAAAGCCATAGTTTCAGGAGATATTTTTCCTGTTTTCGCTGGCTCAGCCACTTCTCTTATAGGAATAGAATCTTTGCTTAACGCTCTTGTAGAAATTATGCCCAGTTCGGAAGCTTTGCCTAATTTGCCAGCTAAGACCGATGACGGCAACGCCGTTGAAATCGAGCGTAAAATCGAAGCTCCTTTTTCTGCCCGGATTGTCAAGACAATATCCGATCCTTATGTAGGCCAGCTTAGCATATTCAGGGTTTTTTCCGGCAAGCTCGATTCTAATACCGGCTTCTACAACTCTACAAAAGGCCACAAGGAGAAAATCGGGCAGATGTATTTTCTACAAGGCAAGGAGCAAAAGCCTCAAGAGACTATTTTTGCCGGAGAAATAGCTACGGTTGCTAAATTAAAAGACGCAGAAACAGGAGATTCCTTAAGCGACGGCTCTCGAAAAATAATATTCAACGAAATAAACTTTCCCGAGGTTACCTACTCGGCCTCGGTTAAACCCAAGACCCGTCAGGACGAAGAGAAGATTTCCCAGGCTCTGCAGAGGCTTGCCTTGGAAGATCCTACCTTTAAAATCGGCAGAGACCCCCAGACTCATGAGCTGATAGTTTCAGGATTGGGAGAGCTGCATATAAAGTTAGTTGTGGAGCGGATTAAAAGCAGATTCGGCACTGATGTGGAGTTAGGAAAGCCCAAAGTGCCTTATAGAGAAACAATCATTAAGTCAGTTAAAGTTCAGGGTAAATACAAAAAACAGACAGGCGGCCGGGGCCAGTACGGAGACGTATGGATTGAGTTATCGCCTCTTGAAAGAGGAAAGAGTTTTGAATTTGTAAATAGTATCGTAGGAGGAGCAATCCCCCGTAATTTCATCCCCTCGGTGGAAAAAGGAATAAAAAAGGCTATGACCGAAGGGTTTTTGGCCGGATGCCCCATAGTCGACGTAAAGGTAGACTTGTATGACGGTTCTTACCATCCGGTTGATTCTTCGGATATCGCTTTTCAGATTGCCGGTTCTATGGCTTTTAAGAAAGCCATGGAACAGGCGGGTCCGGTTATTCTAGAGCCGGTAATGGATGTAGAGATTTCCGTTCCTGAAGAATTTATGGGTCAGGTTACGGGAGACATAAGTTCGCGTCGAGGCAGAGTCCAGGGTATGGTTACCAAAGGAAAGAATCAGACGGTAAAGGCCCAGGTGCCTTTAGGGGAGATGTTTAAATATGCCTCGGATTTACGCTCGGTTACCGGCGGAAGAGGCTCATATTCGATGAGTTTTTCTCATTACGAAATAGTTCCTCAAAGAGTTGCCCAGCCGATCATCGATGAAGCTAATAGTGCTAAGGTGGAAAAATAACTTTTTCTTAAATGATTTTTCCTGGCGGCAACTTTCCTTTAAAATAATTAAAATTTAAAATTTAGACATGAAGATAGGTTTTCTAGGTTTGGATTTAACCCAGGGTAAGGTAAAATATCACGACCCGCGCCTTGTAGAGCTGGAAAAGAAATTCCTTCCTCAGAAAATCAGCTCTTTTTTTGTAGAATTTACAGACCAGAGGCTTGAGGCCGTTGATGTTATTGTTTGTGCCAAGAGCAAAATCCTCGATGTTTTTATACCGGATATGGAGACTTTTGAACGCAGGCTCAAAGTTTGCGAGGATGCAGGCGAAAAGGCCCTTCTTACCAGATGCATTCAGGCCCTAGAGCAAGAGAAGCCTTTGTGCGATTTAGAGTTTTCCGAAGGTGATTTAGGGATCCTTAAGAGATTCCAGCTTCTTACGACAAGGCCTACTCTTATTGAGGATAAGGATCCGGATGATCTGGAAGGGTTTTTAAGAAAGGTTTTCCTCAAGGCCGAGGCAATATTTTTTTACACCGGAGGAAAAAGGGAAGTTAGGGCTTGGCTTATTAAGAAAGGCTCGACTGCGGTTGAAGCCGCAGCCAAGATACATACAGATTTAGCCAGAGGATTTATTAAGGCTGACGTGGTTAACTTTAATGATTTTGCAAGCGTCTATAATATGCAGGAAGCCAGGACAAAAGGCCTGGTTAAAGTTGTGGATCGCGACTATATCGTTGAAGACGGTGACATCATAGAGATTAAATTTAACGTTTGAGACACAGATGATCACAGATGAATAAAGTAGATGATCACGGATGAAGAGTGTAGAAGATAAAGGATTTCCACGGTATCCGCAGATATTCATTAGCCCACCATTGACGCAGTTCAATTAATAAATTTTCTCTGTGTAAAAGTAATAAAAATGAAAAGAGAATTAGACGTAGTTGCTGCTTTCATTACTCAGGCAGGTAAGGCATTGTTATGTCAAAGAAAAGAGGATGATGCTTTTGCTAATTTATGGGAATTTCCCGGAGGAAAAATCGAAGAAAAAGAATCTCACGCCAGCGCTTTAAAAAGGGAAATAAAAGAAGAGCTGGCCCTGGACATAGAAGTAGGCCCTTTGGTCGAGGTATTCGAGGACGAAATCCCGGCCCTTAAGATAAAAGTATATCTTTATAAAGCCCTAAGGCTTAAAGGAGAGATTAAATGTCTTGAATGCAAAGATTTTGGATTTTTCGGCCTTGACGAAATCAGGAGACTCAAACTTGCTCCGGTTGATAAAAAAATCGCTGATTATTTGGAAGGATTAGAAAACAAGCCTTTATGAGATTAAGTTATAAAAAAACCATTAGTTTCCTTGAGTCTTTTGTCAATTATGAAAAATATGCCGCTTTTGGCTATAAAAAGTCGTTTAAACTAGAACGGGTAAGAAACCTTTTTAAAAAACTTAAGATAAATCCCAAAGCTTTACGAACCGTTCATGTCGCCGGAACTAAAGGCAAGGGTTCGACTGCGACTTTTCTTTCTTTTATTTTAGCAAGTTGCGGTTACAAGGTGGGTTTATATACTTCTCCGCATTTCGATGACTTCAGGGAAAGGATTAAAATAATCAAGACCAAAGACTCAAGACCAAAGACTAAAGACCAGAAAATAGAGAGTAAGCTGATATCCCAAAGAGAGGTTGTTTCTCTGGTAAACAAGATAAGGCCCGTGGCAGAGAAGTTAAGATGCAGTAGGAAATCGGGCCGCTTAAGCTTTTTCGAAGTTTATACCGCTTTAGCCTTTAAATATTTTTTAGAAAGAAAAGTAGACTTTGCGGTGCTTGAGTGCGGCCTGGGAGGAAGATTAGATGCCACTAATCTTTGCCTGCCGGATGTTTCAGTCATTACTCATATAGGGTTTGATCATACCCAGCAGTTAGGAAATTCTTTAACTAAGATTTCCCGAGAAAAGGCGGGGGTTATCAAATCCGGAATTCCGGTAGTCTGCGCTCGTCAGAAAGATACAAGCCTTAAAGTTTTAAAGCTTAGGGCAAGAAAATCCAGGTCACCTTTGTATATTTACGGCAGAGATTTTTCCGCCAGCAATATAAGGCTTACCAGAATCTCAACTTCCTTTGATATCGCATCTTCACTGGGCAGCCTAAGAGATTTAAAAATCGGGCTTAAGGGCAGGCATCAGGCGGAGAACGCTTCCTTGGCGGTTTTTTCTTATCAGCTTCTTAGGCAAAGGCGCAACCTTAAAAAAGATTGCTTCCGTCAGGGGTTGAAGGAAGCTGAAATTTCAGGAAGATTCCAAATTATTGAAAAAAATAAAAATAGGTTTTTATTGGATATCGCTCACAACCCTTCATCTATTAAGGTATTAAACTCAGCGATTAAAGATTATTTTCCTTCGGAAAAGATTGTCCTTATTTTCGGGTGTTCCAGGGACAAGGACGTAAAAAACATGCTAAAAAATATTAAATTTGATAATATAATACTTACCAGGGCAGACCACCCCCGGGCTTATGAGCCCGGGCAGATAAAAGAAATATGCGGCTTAAGAAGGTGTTTCCTGGAAGATGAATTGAAGGCCGCCTTAAGAAAGGCTTTAAAGATTTCCAAGCCAAAGGATTTAATAGTAATAACAGGCTCTTTTTTTTTAGTAGCGCAAGCACGCCATTTAATACATAATGGAAGATAAAAATTTATTTAAATTTAACGATACTATAGCTTCTATAGCTACCGTGCCGGGCATGGCTTCGGTGGGCATAATTAAGATATCCGGCCCGAAATCTTTAAGTCTAGTTTCAAGGATATTTCTGCCCCGCAGAAGAAAAGATTTGAAAAAGGAAAAAACCTATACTCTTCATTACGGATGGATAATAGAAAAGTCAAAAGTCAAGCGTCACACGCCTCAGGATGCAGGAAGCGCGTTGGATAATGGGGTTGTGGATGAAGTCTTGATTTCAGTCATGAAAGCGCCTTTTTCTTATACCCGAGAGGATGTTGTAGAGGTTTATTCTCATTCAGGCCAGGTGGTTTTAAATAAAATACTGGATCTTGTTTTGGAAAAAGGAGCAAGGTTGGCGCAGCCGGGTGAGTTTACCAGGAGAGCTTTTTTATCAGGCAGAATTGATTTAACCCAGGCAGAAGCAGTTTTAGATATTGTCCAGGCCCGCTCAGAGCAGTCTTTGAAGATAGGCCTTTCGCAGCTTAAAGGAAAGTTATCGGACCGGATAAAGAATATTGAGCGGCTTCTAAAAAATATATGCGTCGAATTAGAGGCGGATTTGAGTTTTCCTGAAGATATAAAGATAAATAAACGCTTTATATCACGCGGCATTAAACAGGTAAAGAGCGGTATAGAAAAGCTATTGGAAAATTCCCGGGAAGGAAGGTTTTTAAGAGAGGGTGTTTCCTGTGTTATTTGCGGAAGGGCCAACGTGGGAAAATCCTCGCTTCTTAACATGCTTCTTAAAGAAGAAAGAGTGATTGTTACGCCTCTGGCAGGGACAACCAGGGACGTAGTCGAGGATAATATTAATATACGGGGCATGCCTCTTAAAATTTATGATACCGCGGGGATTTTAGAGCCCAAAGATTTAATCGCAAAGAAAGCGATGGAGAAATCGTATGCAAAGATTGAGGAAGCGGACTTGGTTCTTTTGGTATTCGACGCCTCCCAGAGGCTTTGCCGGGATGATTTTTTCCTTATAGATAAGGTTAAGGAAAAACAAACAGTTTTTGTAATTAATAAGGATGATCTACCTTCCAAAATTGATACA
Organism: Candidatus Omnitrophota bacterium; assembly: GCA_016932855.1. Lineage (GTDB taxonomy): Bacteria > Omnitrophota > Gorgyraeia > Duberdicusellales > Duberdicusellaceae > JAFGCB01. Next base: position 40,423 of record JAFGCB010000039.1, read on the forward strand.
GCCAGGCTTGCAAAGTACAAAAATAGAATGGTAAGAATCTCGGCCTTAAAGAATAGAGGCCTTGAGAATTTGGAAAAGGCAATATTAAAAGTAATTTTTAATAAAGGGTTGCATAAAGACGGGGAAGTCTTTGTTTCTAATGCAAGGCATATCAGCCTTTTTAAAGAGACGCTTAAGTCTGTAGATGAGGCGGAAGCTTATTTTAATAAAGGTCATTCCTTAGATTTTGTCTTCTTTTCTTTAAAGGACGCTTTGACTAAATTGTCTCAGATTACAGGGAAAGATATTTCGGACGATATTCTTGATTCTATATTCAGTAATTTTTGCATCGGTAAGTGATAGACACAGATGATCACAAATCTTCGGGTATCGGGTTTAGGGTGCGGGGTGTCGGGGATAAAGATTACGCCACCCGATAGGCATACCCGAAATTATAAGCTGTAATCTGTGGATAAATAAAAGAAGGAGAGGCTGAAATGGATAGGAAGAAAATCGAGAAAGCAGTAAGGATGATTCTGGAGGCAGTAGGAGCGGACTTAGAGAGAAAAGACATTGCCTCTACCCCGAAAAGAGTCGCCCAGATGTATGAGGAGATTTTAAGCGGTCAGCACAAAGACCCTACAAAAGAGCTGGAAGTAATACTAGAGCAGAGGCATGATGAGGTAATTCTCTTGCGGGATATCCCCTTGTATTCAGTCTGCGAACACCATCTTTTGCCCTTTGTGGGCAGGGCCCATGTTGCCTATATCCCTGATAAGAGGATAACCGGCTTAAGCAAGCTGGCTAGGGTAGTTGATGTTTTATCGAAACGCCTGCAGGTCCAGGAAAGGCTTACTACTCAGATCGCTTCGAGCATAATGAAAAAACTTAAACCCAAAGGAGTAATAGTAGTGATTGAGGCTGAACATCTTTGTATGTCTATGCGGGGAGTTAAAAAGCCCGGAGCAGTTACAGTTACTTCGGTGGTAAGAGGTATATTCAGGAAGAATCAGAAGACCCGTCAGGAAGCCTTAAGCCTTATCTTTAAAAAGTAATTTCAAAGCTGGCAGATTACAGAAATTGTTGCGGGGTTAAATCCCCAATCTCAAACTTTGTACGAATGTACGAATTTTTTACGAATCTACGAATTCGTATATTCGTAAGGATTCGTAAATCCGTAGATTTATTTGGTAGTTTTTGAAATTGGGATTTGAAAGTAAGATACAGTCTTTAAGTATCTGAACTATTCACCGTATCCCATTCCTCATAAAGACTATCGGGGATTTCATAAACAAACATAGAGGGCCTTGATATTACCAGCCCGTTTTTATAGGTATATTTTGATTCAGGATAGACCAGGTAAAGTTCTTGTTTTGTCCTGGTGACAGCCACATAGAAGAGTCTTCTTTCTTCTTCCAGCCGCTCCTGGGATTCTAAAGCTTTGGGATGGGGAAAATCATATTCATTTAACCCGATCGTAAACACCACACGCCACTCCAGGCCTTTTGCCTGATGGATCGTGGAAAGAACAATGCTGTCTTCTTTTTCTGCCGGCGAAAGAAGAGTTTCGCCTTTAAATTCTTCATAGCTGGATAAGTCTTCCAGGAAACTTCTTATCGTAGTATGATTTCTGGCCATCTTCGCAAGCTCCTCTAAATCCATAAGGCGGTCTTGGGAATTATCAAAGCTTACGTAGCAGTATGCTTGATAGTTATCTATGATTATTCGCAGGGCTTTCTCGGTAGCGGGCTCTTTATTTAATTCAGCCAGGATTTTTAGAAATTCTTTATATCCTTCCTGGGCTTTTTTGGGAAGAGTTTTTAGTACGGCCTGGCTGTTTTTGCGTTCCAGGACCCGGCCCTTCCATATTCTATAGGCATAGGTTCTGCCGATTCCTGAGTGCAGGCATAAGGCCCGCTTATATGACAATTCGTCCTGGGGGTTAAGGACTATTTTAAGGTAGGAAAAGACATCCTTAATATGTGCTTGTTCAAAGAAACGCAGACCCCCTCTTATGATGTAAGGTATATTTCTTTTCATAAGCTCCACTTCTAACTCCAGGGCCAAATATCGTGAGCGGAACAGGACGGCTATTTCTTTAAGAGGCATGTTTTGCCTGTGTAGTTCCATAATCTTCTGGGCCACAAAATCAGCTTGTTTATAGACATCGTAGGTTTTTACCAGAGCCGGAAGGCCAAGGTCTTTTTTTACCGCTTTAAGGTGTTTGGGGAACTGGTTTTTGTTGTTGTTGATAATACTGTTGGCAAGGTCCAGGATTTGAGGGGTGCTTCTGTAGTTTGTTTCCAGTTTAAATATCTTTGTATTCTCGAAGCAATCGGGGAATTCAAGGATATTCTTAATTTCAGCCGCCCGGAATGAATATATGGATTGAGCGTCGTCTCCTACCACCAGGATATTTTTATGGACATAGGATATTTTTTTTAATATTTCAAATTGAAGGCGGTTAGTATCCTGGTATTCGTCTACAAGTATATATTGGAAGATGCCGGAGTATTTTTCCCTTGTTTCTTTATCTTCCAGGACCTTTAACCAGAATGATAATAAGTCTTCAAAGTCCATGATGTTGGCGTCTTTTTTCTTTCGTATATATTTGGCTATAACCCGTTTGATGGGAAGACAGTATTCTTCCAGATAGGAAAAGTTTTCGTTTATAACCGTGTCGATGTTTTTTTGGGAGTTTGCAGAGGCCGCGTAGGCGTTAAGAATCACATCTTTTTTGGGAAAAAGCTTTGCCTGTTTGGAAAACCCCAGGTCTTCAATGCAGTCCTGCACAAGGTCCTTGGCGTCTTCTCTGTCAATAATCGTAAAATTTGAGGAGAAGCCCAGGGTTTTTGCCTCCTTTCTTAAGATGATATTTCCTATATGATGGAATGTCCCCATCCAGAGCCTGGTAAGACTTCTTTTAAGAAGGACCTCGGCCCGGTTAATCATCTCTCGGGAGGCTTTATTGGTAAAGGTGACCAGCATGATATTCTTAGGATTTATCCCTTTTTCTATAAGGTAAGCAAGGCGGTAGATTAGGACCCGGGTTTTGCCTGAGCCTGCGCCGGCCAGAACTAAACAAGGGCCTTCGGCTTTGGTCACTACTTCATATTGCTGGGGGTTAAGTTCTTTTTTGTAGTCGATAAGAGTGGGACTTGAGGAGAAAGGCTTTAATACATACTTTTTCATCTTTTAAGAAGTTCCCTGAATGTTTTGGCGTTTTTTACCGCAAATCCTTTATAATCATTATTAAAGAAAGCAAGGAGACGGTTTATTTTTTTAGGCCAGGTTTTGATTTTTTCCGCCCATTTCTCAAGCTCTGCTTGTGAATATTCGCAGCTGTAAAGAGATTCCCCTCCATGGAAGCGCAGATAGGCGAAGTTAGAAGTAAAAACTTCTTGGCAAGGCCACTTTCCCGAGTGAGCGATGCAGAGGTTTAGGTTGTTTTCTTCCAAGATGTCGTAAGTCTGGCGGTTAAACCAAGTTTGGTTCCGAAACTCAAAGCTATGCGATAGTTTTTCCGCGGTTTTGTTCTTTTTAAGGTCCTTTATAAAGCTATTAAGTCTTTGGGAGTCAGATTTCATAGACGCGGGAAGTTGCCATAATACACAGAGTAATTTATTGCCGAGGCTTGAGGCAGCTTCGAAAAAAATATCAATTGAGTTCTTTACGTCTTTGAGTCTTTTTACGTGGGTTATAAACCGGGAGCCTTTTAATACAAATTTAAAATCAGGGGGGGTTTTTCTAAACCAGCCTTTAAATACCGCCTGGCTAGGCAGTCTATAAAAGGTAATATTTAATTCCACGCAGCCAAAAACCCGGCAGTAATATTCAAGAAGTTTATTCTTAGGCCAGTCTGCGGGATAAAACACTCCCTTAAGCCAATGGGCGTAGCTGTATCCCGATGTGCCGATAAATTTTTCCATAGGTAGGATTATAACATAAATACTTTCCTTTGCCAGGACAACTTGCTTGCAATATCAGTCTCGGGTAGTATAATTAAAGCATGAATAAAAAACAGATAAAACTTTTTTTAATAATGGGAATTTGTCTTTTTTTAAACGGTTGTTTTCTTCTTTCCCTTCCTTATCAAATACTAAACGCAACCTTGAGTATAGTAGGAAAAGTCTTAGAAGTGGCTGGTAAGCTGCCTATGCCGCCTCCGGGCGTATTTTAATTTGGGCAATATATTTTAAAGGCTAAGTTTCATAGATAAAATATGCAAAAACGTAAATATAGACGTGTAGGCGCCTGCGTTAATGTCGAATATTCCATAAAAGGCAAGAAATCTTCGAGAGAGCTAAGCCTTAAGAATCTTAGTAAAAACCTGGGCGCTAACGGCATTTGCTTTGCTGTCAATGAAGACATAGGGTTAAATACCGCTCTATCTATGAAAATTTACTTGTGGGATAAGAAAAATCCTATTTCAGCAAGAGGAAAAGTCATATGGAAGGCTAAGTTTACCAGCCTAAATCAGTCGGATCGTTATGATGTAGGGGTTGGTTTTACCCAGATAAGCGAGCGCGACCAGCAACTTTTGCGCCAGTATATATTTGAGTTAGTCGACAAAAAACATCCTTCCCATAAATAGTAAGTAATCCCCATTTATTTCAACAGCTTCCTTAGGGTTTTCAAATTTTTGATAATACTAGAGTAGCTATTTTTATTTTGCCCGGTTTATTTATGGGCTTAGAGGGATATTGAATTTTTCTTGGTTCCAGCCCGGCATCTGTCGGAAGTAAGGCAATATATAAGACTTGATAAGGGTTTTTACTCTTTTGGCCGGCTAAAGGAGATGAGAATTAATTGCCTTGATTTTGCGCTATTTTCTAATATAATTTATAGATATGTGGGGACAGATATTTTCCAATAGGGTTCTTTGGGCAACTCTTCTCAGCTGGTTTGTAGCCCAGGCCATAAAGATTATCCTTAATGTAGTAAGATACAGAAAGTTCTATTTTTCATGGCTTATTACCACTGGAGGAATGCCTTCTTCCCACGCTGCCAGCGTTTCTACCTTAGCTGCTTCAATAGGCCTTCACGAAGGCTTTTCTTCGTCTATTTTCGCTCTTTCGGCTATAGTTGCCCTTATTGCCATGTTTGACGCTCAGACCTGGAGGCGTTCTATCGGGACCCAGGCAAAAATCCTAAACAACATTATGGACGATGTCTACGCCGGCAGAAAGGTTGAGGAGGAAAAGTTAAGAGAACTCATAGGACATACCCCTGTTGAGGTTCTTGTAGGCTGTATATTGGGGATTCTTGTGGCTTTTGCTTTTTATAGATAACCGGAGAGATTTAGGCCGTGTGAGGCTAGAGGCCTAGATTCGATCAGGAAATTCGAAAGGAAATAAGATGTTAAATATTTTGTTGGCAATCTTTTTAAGTCTGTTTTTTGCAGGATGCGCTCCCCGGGAAAACAAAGAGCCAGAAGAAGCGATCCGGACGCCAGAGCTAAAAGTAACGCCAGAGGTTGTCCCTTCTTTTAAGGAGGATATCGCAAAAGCCCAGGCAGAGGAAAAAAATGGGAATTTGCTTGCGGCAAGGTCTGTATACAAAGAAATATTTGCCGGATTAACCGATCCCCAGAGTATCGATAGCGTCAAAAACAAGATAGAAGAGTTGAACATAAAAATACTTTTTTCCAAAAATCTGGAAGAAGACAGTTTCCTTTATGAGGTAGAGAAAGGAGACAGCCTTGATAAAATTTCCAAGAAATTTAATACTACCATAGAATTGATTAAAAAGGCCAACGGGCTTGTCTCGGATATGATTATGGTGGGCGACAAGCTTAAAGTTACCAAGGCTAAATTCTCGGTGGTAGTAGATAAATCCCAGAATATTTTATTTTTGAAAAGAAATGACGCGATATTTAAGACCTACATTGTTTCCACCGGTAAAGATAATTCTACCCCTGTGGGAACATTTAAGATAGTGACTAAAGTAGAAAACCCTCCCTGGTTTCGCAGAGATATAGGAGCAGTAGTGCCTCCGGACAGTCCCGAGAATATTCTAGGCTCCCGCTGGCTAGGCTTAGACGTAGAAGGCTATGGTATTCACGGCACAATCAAGCCTAATGATTTGGGAAAACAGGAAACTAGCGGATGTGTGCGGATGAGAAACGAAGAAGTCGAGGAAGTCTTTGCGATTTTGCCCCGCGGCACAGAAGTAACCATTGTCGACTAACCTTAAATCACTAAACGCTAGCCGCTAAACGCTACACGCTTTTATTATGAATGGCTTAGAATTTGAGCGTCCGATAGTAGAGCTTGAGGAGAGAATAAAGGAACTTAATAATTTTTCATCCCAGCGTCAGATTGACCTTTCTTCCGAGATAAAAAAACTTGAGGACAAACTGGAGAATCTCAAGAAAGAAATATACGGAAACTTGACTGCCTGGCAGAGGATACAGATCGCCCGCCACCCCCAACGGCTTTATACCCTAGATTACATAAAGATGATAATGACCGATTTTGTCGAGTTTCACGGCGACAGGCTATACGGCGATGATAAGGCTATAATTTGCGGCTTTGCCACGCTGGATACGATTAAGGTTGCTATTCTGGGTCATCAGAAAGGAAGAGATACCAACGAGAATATAGCGCGTAATTTCGGCTGCGCCCATCCCGAAGGATATCGTAAGGCTATGCGGGTAATGAAACTTGCTGAAAGGTTTAATTTACCAATAGTTATTTTAATAGATACTCCCGGAGCTTATCCCGGCCTGGGAGCGGAGGAAAGAGGTCAGGCTCAAGCTATAGCAGAAAATATTCGAGATATGTTCGGCTTAAAGACGCCTATTGTTTGCTGCGTTATCGGAGAAGGAGGCTCAGGGGGAGCTTTAGGAATAGGAATCGGCGACAGGGTGCTTATGTTAGAAAACTCTTACTATTCGGTGATTTCTCCCGAAGGTTGCTCGGCGATTTTATGGAAAGATTCTTCCAAGGCAAAAGAGGCGGCGGAGACACTTAAGCTTACGGCGGAGGATCTTTTGGAGTTCCAGATAATAGATGAGATAGTTTCTGAGCCTTTGGGAGGAGTTCATAAGGATTCCGAGCTTGCGGCAAGCAACCTTAAGAAGACCCTGCTTAAAAGCGTTAATAAGCTTTTAAAGATAGAGGTCGAAGATTTAGTTAAGAATCGTTACGAGAAATTCCGGAAAATCGGAGCCTTTAAATAATGATACTTTGTATCTCTTACGAATTTACGAATCCTTACGAATATACGAATGGTCTTAAGGATTATCCGTATATTCGTAAATAATCCTTAATGCAGATTCGCAATTCGTAAACGAATGTTATGAAGGTATATCAGGAACTGGCAATTTTAGGTTTGCTGAAAGAAGGGCCGAAGCACGGCTACGAAATAAAGAAGCTTCTTAAAAACGTCCTCGGGGTCTTTACCAGTTTTGAATCGACCTCCATCTACTATCCCTTGAAAAACTTGGAAGAAAAAGGTTATCTTGAAAAGCAAATATCGAAAGAAGGGTTGCGGCCGGAGAGGTATATGTATAAGCTGACTTACAAGGGCGCGGAGGAGCTTAACCGTCTTTTAATCGATAATTTTTTATCTCTTAAACGGCCTTTTGTTAATGTAGATTTGTCACTATATTTTCTTCCCTTTATCGATAAAGAGATTCTTTCCAAGAAGATGAAGATTAGATTAAAGGCTTTAGAGCGGGTAAAAAGATGGCTTGCCAAGCGTATAATCGAATTTAACCAAAAGGACAAAAAACATTTGAAGAAAATCTTGGAGCATAACCTAAAGCTCGTAGAAGCCGAAATCGAGTTTACCAAAGACCTTTTAAGAGCCTATTTTGGATGACTGAAAGGATCTTCTTGGTTTCTATCCACCAAGTAAAGCCCTACTGTTTGGCGCCCAATAAGATATAAACCTAAATTTTTGTTGACTTATTTTAACTTTATAGTAAAATTTTACTAATTAAATTTTACTATGGATAAAAATAGCAAGAAAATAAAGGAAGAATTCGGTTTTGACTCGGAGCTAGAGGCTGTAAAAGAATATAGCCTTTTAAACCAAGAATTTATGTCTTTTAATTATCCTTTGATTTCGGACGAGGTCATCAACAGATTGAATATTAAAAAAGCCTGTCTTTTAGATATAGGGACCGGCTTGGGAAGCTTGGCTTGCGAGTTTGCCAAGAGGCTTGAGGGTTCTAAAGTTTACGGAATAGATATTTCAAGCCAGATGCTTGATCAGGCCAGAAAAAATTCGCAGGAAAAAAATCTTGCCGATATGCGGTTCTTATTATCCGATGTACATAACCTGGAATTTGAGGATGCATTTTTCGATTTAGCGGTAAGCTTCGGAGTGCTGCACCATTTAAAGGATGTAAGACGTTCTTTTTTTGAGATCAAGCGAGTTCTTAAAGAGGGAGGTTCGGCCTTTATCTATGATTTAAGAAAGGACGCTCCGCCTGAAGTGGTTTCTGAGATTGTCCAGCAGATGCCCCCTTTGCATCAAAAGGCTTTTCTGGAATCGATAAAAGAAGCGCTTACAAATTCGTTTATCGAGGATATCTTGAAAGACATGGATTTAAGAGAATATTCTTTGGCCAGACCCAGCTATAGCCGGCAAGCAATACTTAAAAATAAAGATTCCTTAAGGCAGAGCAAATTATTAGGTAGGCGCTTTAATGAAATTTTGGTAGAGGTTTATTTTAAAAAATAAACAAAGGAGCTGTTTATGGATTTTAAAGTGCAATTGATCCGGAATGCGGAAAATTATCCCGATAAGCCCGCGGTTATTTTCGAACAAAGCTCTATAAGCTTCTGTGAGCTTAAAGAAGGCTCCTTTAAATTCGCCAACCATCTTGTAACTTCCGGCATTAAGAAACTAGATAAAATAACGGTATTTCTTCCTAATAATCTTGAAGCGGTTTTAAGTTATTTAGGAGTTTTAAGCATGGGGGCAGCTATTGTTCCTCTGGATTTTATGCTTACCCAAGAAGAGATTATTCATTTTATAAACCACAGCGAAAGTAAAGTCTTAATTACCCAGCCTAAAAAAAGCATTGATTTAATGCAGGTCAAAAGCAGTTGTCCTGGATTGCGGCAGATAATTGTCTGTAAGGAAAAAATAGATGGTTTTTTGTTTTGGCAGGAAGTCTTAGAAAGAAGCAGTACAGATGCACCTTCTTTATCTTCCAGGCCCGGGGACTTATCTTCGATTTTCTATACCTCCGGGTCAACCGGACATCCCAAGGGGGTCATGCTTACCTATAAACATTTCGATAACCCGGTCCGCTCCATGGATTATTTTTTAGATTTAACCAACCAGGATATAATTTTATGCGCCGGACTTCCTTTTTCTCATGTTGGCGGGTTTGACTATCTTCTGGTCATGCTTCATTTAGGTTCTTCAATGGTGCTTATGGAGAGGTTCCAGCCTTTAGAGCTTTTAAAGAATATAGAAAAATTCAAAGTTACTTTCTTATGGATGGTCCCTTCGTTATATATAGCCATAGTATCGCTGAAAGAATACGATAAGTTTGACCTTTTAAGCCTGCGTTACGTTATTGTTTTTGGAGCTCCTTCTTCGCCGGTCCTTCTTAAAAGGTTTCATACCATGTGTCCGAACGCCCATTTCATTAACGGCTGGGGCATGACTGAAACCGCAGCGCCCAACTGCTATCTGCCGCCGGGGATAGATACGATAGAAAGTATTGGAAAATTTACGCCCGGCCTTGAAGCAAAAATCGTTGACGAGCAGGGAAAAACCCTGTCCGCAGGACAGCAAGGCGAGTTGTGGGTAAAGGGCGAAGCGGTAATGGCCGGTTATTACAAGGAGCCGGGCTTAACAGCCGAAGTCTTAACCGAGGACGACTGGCTTAAAACAGGAGATATAGCTAAATTCGATGAACAGGGGCTCTGCTATATCGTGGGCAGAAAAAAGGATATGATTAAAGTTTCCGGAGAGATCGTCTTCTCCGCGGAAGTAGAGGAGAAGATACACCGCCATCCCAAAGTTAAAGAAGTCGGCGTAATCGGAGTAGCTGACAGATTGCGGGGAGAGGTGCCCAAGGCATTTATTGTGCCGAAAGAGGGAGAGTCTATCGAGGTTGAAGAGATGCGGCAGTTCCTTAAAGAGCATTTAGCGCACTTCAAGTTGCCTCATTATTTTGAGTTCTTAAGCGAGTTGCCTAAGAATAGGGCGGGAAAAATTGATAAACATTTCCTCCGTAAGGCGGGGGGGCAAAATTAAAAGGAGAAGCCTTATGATGCAGCGCCAGATTCATTTAAAACCCCAGGATTTACTTTTTTCTTTGCAGTTTAAGCCGGGAGATTTCGGGAGCATCGCTTTGGTGAGCGGCCAGGTGCATAGGGCTAAGATGTGTCTGGAAAGATTAGAAAACCCGGTTAAGAACTTTACTTTCTTAGGATATACTTTTTGGACCGGATTTTATAAAGGCAAAAAAATTACCGTAGGTAACGGCGGCTTCTACGCTCCTGACTCGGCCTTTGTTACCGAGCTTCTATGCGCGGGAGGGATTGATTCTTTAATCCGCCTTGGTTCATGCGGGGCCCTTCGTGAGGATATTAGCGTGGGAGATTACATTCTTGCTGCAAGCATTATCCGGGGAGACGGGGCTACCCGCTATTACGTTGATGGCGATTTTACATCACGCGTGGATGAAAACTTGAATTCAGTTTTAGAGGAGGCTTTTAGAGATGCCGGCAATCTCCATAAGGGCGGTGTCTGGAGTACTGATGCTTTATTTAGAGAAACCAGAGAAATCGTGAATTCCTATATTGCCAAAGGAGCGATTGCAGTCGATATGGTAACTTCTCCTTTTGTCACCCTTGCTAATCTTTACAATAAAAAAGCAGCAGCTATTCTTGCGGTGTCGGATAATCTTATAACCGGCCAATTGGGTTTTGCCGATTATAGATTCTTTGAGGCAGAAATGAAAATGACTGATTTGGCCTTTAGGGTTATTGATGATATAAACGTTGTCCCGGAGCACGAAAAGAAACAGGCATAAGTCCGGATTTTCAAACAGGAGCGGTTATGGATATTAAATGGGAAACAAAGACCAAAGAGGTATTCGATAAGATAATTAACGATCTTCCTCAATTTCATAAAAGCATTGCCCAGCAGCTGGTAAAGGAAAGATCAGAGCAATTAGCCCTTAAGCGTAATTCCCAATTCGTTGAAGACAGGGATTTAATAACGGCTTTTTTTCGGGAAGTCCCCCCGGCATTTAAGGATATGATGAAGAGAAAGTTTGATCATCTAAATATAGACTATTCAGGATTTGTTAGCGATGAGGAAGTTGGTTGCGAAAATAGCGGTTAAAGGCGAAGCCCGGCAAATCTTTAGTGAAGTTGCTAAATGGCAGGATTCTTCATGGTGGCCCGATATACCTATGAAGTTTACCAGGCTTAAAAGCGATAATAAGGAAAGCCAGATTTATTTGCAAGAGGCAAAGGTCCCTCTAGGCCCCAAATGGCGTACTAAAATCGGCCTTATCGATAGAGAAAATCTACTTACCAGAAGGTATTTTCTTGACGGTATTTTTCAAGGGGGCTTTGAAGAGGTTTATCTGGAAAATAAAGACAGCTATATAGAGGTAATCTATAACTTCTATTACCAAATAAATAGTTTTTTGACGAATTTTTTATGGGTGGGTGTTTTTAAGTATCTGCATAACAGAAATATAAATAGGATATTGAATTCTTTAAAAAAATACATGGAAGCAAAATCATGAAGTCCGCGGTAATAGGATGTGGGGCCATCGGAGGATTGTTTCTGGGGTATTTGAGTTCACAAGGCAGCGACATTCGGGGAATTGTCAGAGATTACCAGGTTCAGCCTCTTTCAGAGAAAGGTTTAGGTATTGAAGACCCGGCGGGAAAAAGCTTTTATAAGGTAAAGGTCGATACAAAGCTTAAGAGTAAGGTTGATTTTGCTGTTTTTGCCACAAAGATTAATGATTTGGAAAAAGCTTTTTCTGAAAATATCGAATTTTTAAAAGAAGCCGTGATTTTAACTACTCAAAACGGCATAGAAGCCGATTATATTCTCGGTAAATATTTGCCCCCGGAGCGCATCCTGACCGGGGTTGTGATGTTCGGCTCGACTTTCTATCCTCCTAATAATATTGTGTACAATTTCGGGGGAGATTTAATTTTGGGCAATCTCTTGGGAGCCGAAACAGAGATGTTTTCCGATATAAAAGAGCTTTTGAAAACGTCTTTTACTATAAGAGAAGAGCCCAATATAAAAGGCGCCAAATACTTAAAGGTATTTCTTAATCTTAATAATTGCATTCCTGCAGTCCTCGGCCTTTCCATGCAGGAGACCTTTTCTAATTTGGATATTTCGGAACTCGCGATTAAATTAAACAGAGAAGCCTACAGGGTTGTAAAAGAAAGCAACATAGAGCTTGAGAGTCTGCCTACTTATCCCAGAGAGCGCCTGGAAGGTTTGGTTTCCATGAATACAAAAGAAGCTTCAAAGGTATTGTCCGGGGTCATGACTTCATTAAGCGATAAGCCTTTGTATGGCTCAATTCTGCAGAGCATAAAAAGAGGAAAGAAGTCCGAGGTTGATTATATAAACGGCCAGATTGTAAAGCTGGCTCAGGAAAACCGGCTTAAAGCCGACCTCAACAGGAAAATAGTTGAGGCAGTGCACAGGGTGGAAGATACCGGGAGATTTATTGCTTCCGGAGAGCTTTTGGAATACATGAATAATTAAACTACAAAGGAGTATGTTTTGGATAAAAAAGAATGCCCGGTACCAAGAGTAAAGTTTCCCAGGCTGAAGCTTACGGTTATTAAAAAAGAAGGTTACTGCTATCACAATTACGATGTTGGCGATGAGCTTATTTTAGATGATTTCACCCATCCTCCCAAAGATTTTTGCTTAGGCCTTGCCAAGTCGGCATTTTCTTGTCTTTACGCCCTGACTTTCGGGGCAAGTTTCGGCTTTATGGAGAATACCAAGTCAATTAATACGACTTGTCCTGATAATGCCAAGCTCAGTTTTAAAATAGAGGTCCTTGATGATAAGGGCAAAGTGACTTTCCTGCCTCAAAAAGAAAAGCCTAAAGGACCTAATCCCAAGACATTTGAGATAGAGGTCGAAGAAGTAAGAGGCTATTGTCACTACGGCTATAAAAAGGGCGATATTTTTAAGGTAAAGGGGTTAAAGACACCCGAGGGTTTTTGCGGGGCAGCCTATAGTGTTTTATTTCCGGTTTTATTCGCTTTGAATTTCGGGGCCAGTTTTTCTTTTGAAAAAGACCCTGATTGCAAGACCGGCACAGCCTGTCCTGATAACGGGTATATTAAATTTAAAGTAAGGCGGTTAGAACAATGAAGAAGAGAGTTGTAATTACCGGAGTCGGGATTGTCTGCGGGGCAGGAGAAGACAAAGAAATATTCTATGAAAATTTAATCGAGGGCCGTCCTTTTATCGAGAAGGTTGAGAATTTCGACGTAAGCCTGTTTAATTCCAAGATCGCTTCCCAGGATCTGGAATTCGACCCTTTAAAGTATGGTATAAAAGAACACAATCGCATGGACAGGTACGTTCAAATATCGATTGCCGCCGCAAAACAGGCAATGGAGGATTCCAAGATCGATTTTAAGAAGATAAGCAGCCGCAGGTGCGGGGTGGTATTATCTAACGCTATTTGCGGGACGCGTTTTATGGAAGAGGAGTTTTTGTTTGTCACTGACTGGGGTAAAAATCCCATAGATTCGCGAAAGGGCCGCCCCTATCTTTATGATGCCTCTATGTTTAATACTCCCAGCGCGGAAATTTCAGCCCTTTATCATACCCAGGGGATTAATTGTACCATATCAACAGGGTGCACTGCCGGCACGGATTCTTTGGGGTTTGCTTTCGAGCTTATAAGCGAAGGCCGCCAGGATCTCATTATCGCCGGAGCGGGAGAAGCGCCCATAACCCCTATTACCTTCGCAGCTTTTGATGTGGTAAATGTCTTATCTAAAAGAAACGATGAGCCTTGCAAGGCTTCGCGGCCTTTCGATAATAAAAGGGATGGTTTTGTAATTTCGGAAGGAGCGGGCATATTAATCCTGGAAGAGCTCGATCATGCCAAGAAAAGAGGAGCGAATATTTATGCCGAGGTTGTCGGATACGGCACAAGCTGCAACGCCTATCACATGACTGATTTGCCTGAAGACGGCCGGCCCATGCAGAGGTGCATAGAAGAAGCTATGTTTGATGCCGGTATAAAAAGTAGGGACATCTCCTACATAAACGCCCACGGTTCGTCTACCAGGCAAAACGACGCATTTGAAACCGACGCCTACAAGAAATCCTTAAAAGAAGACGCTTATAAAATTCCCATTAGCTCCATTAAATCCATGATCGGCCACCCTTTAGCCGCGGCAAACGCCGTGGAGACTGTTCTATGTTGCATGATATTTAAGAAGGGTTATTTACCTCCTACCATAAATCAGGAAGAGCCTGATCCCCGCTGCGATTTAGATTATATCCCCAATAAAAAGAGAGAACTTATGCCCGAATACATTTTAAAAACCTCCAGCGGTTTTTCAGGGATTCATTCCTCGATTATATTTAAACGCTGGAAGCAAGAAACTAAAAATAAAGAATAAAACATTAACAAGAAAATTTTTAATGAAGAGGAGCAAAAATGGATAGGATTGCAATAACAGGCATTGGCGTTGTCTCGGCTGCGGGTTTAAAGAAAGAGACTTTCTGGGCCCACTTAAAGAGAGGCGCAAGTTGTATTGACCCGATTAGCCGGTTCGATTCTTCTTTGTACGCGTCGCGCATTGCCGGCCAGGTCCACCAGCTTGACTGCTTCAGCCATCTTAAGAGCAGGCTTATAAAGAAGATCGATGTTTTTTCCCATATGGCTCTGGTGGCCAGCGAGCAGGCGCTTAAGGATTCAAATATAAACCTTCAAGATATTGATAAGGAAAAAGTAGGAGTCTTTATGGGTAATGCTTTAGGAGGCTGGCTTTTCGCCGAGACAGAACTTCGCGATATGTATATAGAAGGAAGAGAAGGGGTCTCCCCCTATATGGCCTCTGCCTGGTTTCCGGCAGCGCCCCAAGGTCAGATTACCATATATTACGGATTTAAAGGTTACAGCAAGACTGTGGTTGCTGATAAAGCTTCGTCAGCCCTTGCTTTATGGTATGCCGGCAAGACCCTGTCCGCAGGAAAAAATGAATTTGTCCTTGCCGGAGGAATGGAGGCACCGATTACTCCCTACGCCCTTCTTTGCGCCAATACCTACGGGGCCCTTTCCCGCAACAACCTTAACCCGCGTTCTGCCTACAGGCCATATGACTTATACCGGGACGGTTTTGTTTTAGGAGAAGGTTCAGGCATAGTTGTCTTGGAAAAGGAATCCCGGGCCAGGCAGAGAGGCGCGACGGTTTATGGCTTTATAAAGGGAATAGGTTTTTCCTCCGACGGCTTTCATTATTCAAAATACCGCCCTAATTCGGACAATCTGGAATACGCCATAGAAGAAGCCTTAAAAGATGCGGGGTGGGCTAAAAAAGAAGTTGACTATATCTGTCTGGACGGCGAAGCCACAGAGCTGGGAGATTATCTGGAAACTCAGGCCCTTAAGAATGTATTCGGAAAAGAGATAAAAGATATTTCATTAAGCGCGCCTAAAAGCATGTACGGAAACCTGCTGGGAGCCCAGACTTCTTTGGATTTGATTTCTACGATTCTGTCTATGGAAAACAATCTGGTTCTGCCGACAATTAATTACGAAGTAGGGGATCCTTTATGTGATTTAGACTATACTCCCAATAAAGCCATAAGCCGCCGGATCAGGAAATCTCTTATTGTTGCCAGGGGCAGAGGCGGGATTAATGTGATTTTAGCCGTAGAGAAAGAGTAATCAAATGAGGACACAATTTATGGAGGCGGAGCCGAGATAAGTTGTCTGTCCGAATTTGACCCCCCGCCACTTTTAGAGAGTACTGTGGGAATAAAAGTGGGGGGGGTCAAATCGCGCACACGACTTACGTTCGCTCACTTCGTTCGTTCCGTAAGTCACGCGCTCATTAAAGGAGGTGCATATGGATATAAAGGAGCAGGTTATGGATTTAATCGCCCGGACTTTGGAGGTGTCTAAAGACGAACTGAGCGAGACTGAGAAGTTGTATGATTCCATCGGAGTAGATTCTACGGAGATGGTTGAAATGGTTGTCGCTTTAAATAAGCATTTCGGGGTTAAAATCGAAACAAACGAAGTGACCAAATACTCTACGCCTCTGCAGATTGTAGAGAGCGTTCAGACAAAGAAACAGTGATGCAGGCTAAGGAGTTAAGAGTTAAGGCTGCGGAGAAATGTATTTTAGTCTTTGGTCTTGTGTCTAATATTAAAGATGAAGATAGTTGATTTGAGCCTGCCTATTGATGACAAAGCTTTCGAGGTGCATAGCCTCGAGATTGAACGGGTCGGCCATAAAGAGGGGATTAATAAATTAAACAGAGTTCTTATGACAAAGACCTTTGCCGGGAAAATTAAGTACTTATTAGGAAAAAGAGTGATCAAAAAAGAGGATTTGCCTGATGAGGAATTTTTGTCCTTGGAAATAGTTCACTGCCCGGTGCATATCGGCACACATCTCGATTATTCTTTTCATTACGGAAGCATTTCTGAAGGCAGGCCTTCGAAGACAGCCGAGGAAATACCCCTTGAGTGGTGCTATCAGGACGGGGTTAAACTGGATTTGTCGCACAAAAAGCCCAGTCAGGTAATCACGGCCGAAGATATAGGCGAAAGCTTGAAGAAAATAAAGTATTCTTTAAAGCCTTTAGATATCGTTCTTTTATATACCGGTTCCGATAAGTTATACGGAGCAGCCAAATATTTTTCGGATTATCCGGGTCTGGAGACTTCAGCAATTGATTATTTTTTAGACAGAGGCATTAAAATATTCGGGGTAGATACCATGGGGCTGGATAGGCCCTATAGGTTCATGATTAAGGAGTTCCTGGAGAAAAAAGACCCCAAGGTGCTTTGGCCGGTCCATTTTTACGGAAGAAAAAGGGAGTATATTCATATTGAAAGGCTGGCTAATCTTGATAAGCTTCCCGGTTCCGGATTTAAGGTCAGTTGTTTTCCGGTAAAGATAAAGACCACCGGAGCTTCCTGGGCAAGGGCAGTCGCCATCTTAAATGGCGACTGACAAATGTCAAATGACAAAACCCAAAATGAAAACCCCAAACCCAAATATACTGCTCCCCGCTAAGCTAACAGGTGCAATTTAGGACAAAATCTCCTATAATAGCACCTGGAAAGGGGGAGCTGATGAAATA
>JAFGCB010000040.1 GCA_016932855.1 Candidatus Omnitrophota bacterium
AGAGATTACGAAAATTAAACCATTAATCTTCTGACCCCGCAACTCTTGGCGCCAAAGTTTATTAAGCGCCTTATAGGCGCGGGCGATTATCTTCTTTAGCTAAGGAATTGCTCTCCTTAATCTTTTCTCTAATCTCTGTAATCAAGACATCCTACTGCTTTCCCGTTATAGGATGTCTATAATAAACATTGACCTCAAAAATTTAATAAAGAACACCCGGCTCTTTAAGAATAATATATAGGAAATCAGTGGCTTTTTCAAGAAACTTAAATCTCAGGAGAAACGGCAGCCAAAACTTAAGAGTTCTTTTTTGCACTGCTCTACATCGGTAAATTGTATACAGTTAAGGCCTTGCCTGTTAGCCTCCTCTATCAAATCAGCCCTATCGTCAATATATACCAGCTCTTCTTTGTTTACGCCTGCCTTCGATATAAGAATATCATAAATCTGCCTAGCGGGCTTTGTATATTTTACCTGAAAGGAAAGAATCTCAGCTTCAAAAAGGGAAAATACTTGAGGGTAACGCTTTTTTAAAAACTGATAATGAAGCTCATTTATATTGGATATAAGAAATGTCTTGTAAATAGCGCTTAGTGATTTTAGCAGGGAAAAAGAATCTTCTTTAAGAGTAAATATATCACACCAGACAGGAACAAACGACCGATAATCTAAATTAAGACTGGTTTTCTCTTTAAAGTGGCTGTAGAAATCGTAGCCGGACACAAGACCCCTCTCGAAATCATCGGCAAAGTTCTCGTAAAACAAAGCCTGTATTACTTCTTCGCCGGATACCGACATCTTGTCCTTTATTTTATTTAAAGCGATATTATAATCAAAATCAAAAAGAACCCTGCCTAAATCAAAAGCCAAGGCTTTTAAACCGTTAGTATTTCTTATTTCCATGTCTGTAAGGTCTGCTTCTGTTCTTCTCTATCTTCTCTAAGATTGCCTTCTCAAGATCTATCTTTTTCCTTCCACAATAATCAAATATGCGTATGCAGCAATCAGCCAACTCCTCGGCTACCTCTTTTTTATCTCTATGCTCCCGAAGGGCTTCTAAGGCTTCTGATAACTCCGAATGCATAAGGGCTATAAGCTCGGCGTCGTTTCTTTTTCTATCCCACCAGCCCTTCTGCTTGGCTATACCATAACATATATCTATCAATTCGCTGATGGAAGAAAGATTGTCTGCTCTGGATTTATTATTCATGACCATAAATATATGTAAAGCTTATTGTAGCAAGAATGCCCCGCATTTCAAGCCTGAAGATTACTATCTGCGATCATCTGCGCCCTAGCATATCCGGGGAAGAGGCTCTCCTTCAAGCATGGGCAAAATACGATCCGAACCTATGCCCGTCTTTAAAAAAACTTGTCTTTTGTGAACCTTGGTTGTCCTGCCGATAATCCGGCTGGCTCTACCCATTGCCTTCTTGACCTTCAAAGCATCCTTTTCATCTACAAAACAGACAAACTTTCCTTCATTAGCTATATAAAGAGGGTCGAATCCTAATATATCGCAAAGCCTTCGCGCGCTTATGGTTATAGGAATACATTTTTCGTTTATTTCTATTCCCAGATTCGAAGAAAGGGCTATTTCGTTCAATGTCGTAGCGAGGCCGCCTCTTGTGGGATCGCGCATAACGCTAATTTTTTTCGAGGCCCGAAGACACCTTGCAACCGCAAAACTTAAGTTTCTGCAATCACTCTTGATTCGTGATTTAAATCCGAGGCTTTGACGGGCGTTAAGAATAGCCAGGCCGTGTTCAGCTATAGGACCGTTGATAATAATAACGTCGCCGGGCTTTGCTTTTGAGCCGACGCGACCTTTATAATTTATCACTCCTATGCCTGAAGTGTTAATAAACAATTTATCTGCCGCGCCTTTCTCAACTACCTTTATATCCCCGGTAACAACCGCCACATCTGAGCTTTTGGCTTCTTTTCTTATTGAATCGGAAATCTTCTCCAAAATAGAGAGTTTAAACCCCTCTTCAATTATAAAAGATAAGGATATAAAAAGGGGCCTGGCCCCTTTCATTGAAATATCATTTACTGTCCCGCAAACAGCAAGTTTTCCAATATCGCCGCCGGGGAAAAAAAGGGGCTTTACTACATAAGAATCGGTGCTAAAGGAAAGTCTTCTATTTTCTACTTTAAGTTCCGCGGCATCGCTAAGTTCATTTAGAATCTTATTGGAGAACTTACGGCATAGCTTTTTTACAAGCTCATGCATCAGTCTTCCGCCGCTTCCATGAGCCAAGGTTATCACTTCTTCAATCCGGCTAGTCTTCGATCTTTTATTTTTTATTTTTAGTTTTTTATCTTTCATTTTTATACGCCGTATTTATAATAAGCCGCGCACGTTCCTTCAGAAGAAACCATGCAGGGCCCGACCGGATTGGAAGGCGTGCATACTTTTCCAAAAAGCCTGCAGTCTGAAGGTGATTTTATCCCCTGCAAGACCTTACCGCAAAGACAGCCTTTAGGCTCGCGTGTTTTTGGCAACCTTACCTTAAACTCTTTCTCGGCATCAAAACAAGCATAGCTTTCTTTAAGCTTAAGACCGCTTTCTTTAATAAGGCCTAAGCCTCTCCAGAAAGAATCTCTGACAACAAAAACCCTATTAATTGTTTTTTGAGCAAGGGTATTTCCTTTCTCTTTAACCGCTCTTCTGTAGGCTATTTCCGCCTTGGGTTTTCCTTTTTTTATTTGGTCAACTAAAATCTTAATTCCTTTTATAATATCAGAATCAGCGAACCCGGTTATAACACAGGGTTTTTTAAAACGCCGGGCGATTCTCTTATAAGGCTCAATCCCGGTAACTACGCTTACATGACCCGGGCATATAAAACCGTCGACCTTAACTTTTTTTGATTTTGAAAGAGCTTCCAGGGCAGGAAAAATAAGTTTAAAATTGGCTAAAACAAAAAAATTCTTTATCTTCTGCCTTTTGGCTTCCAAGATGGAGGCAGCAACCGTAGGAGAGGTTGTTTCAAAGCCCACGCCCATAAAAACCACCCGTTTTTCGGGGTTTTCCTGAGCTATTATCAAAGCATCTAAGCAAGAATACACTATCCGTACGTCTTTGCCTTTCCTTCTTACGTCATCAAGACTGGAAAAACTCCCCCTAACCCGCATCATGTCTCCGAAAGTAACCATAATCACGTCTTTTATCCTGGCAATTTCTACTGCCCTGTCAATGTCCGATTGACTTGTTACGCAGACCGGACACCCCGGTCCGGATATAAGCTCTATTGTCTTGGGAAGAACCTTCTTTATCCCGCTTGCGGCTATAGCCATGGTATGAGTTCCGCATACTTCCATAAGCTTTATTTTACCTTTGATCATCTTCTAGCGCCTTTTTAACTTCCTTTAATAACTTAAGGGTATCTTGAGCCTCTTCCTTTTCCAGCTTGCCTATAGCGAACCCGGCGTGAACAAGAACATAATCGCCTACATTTACGTCTTTCAAAATCCCGATGGATACTTTCTTGGTAACTCCGCCGAAATCGACGAAAGCTAAATTCTTATCGATATTTTTAACTTCTGCCGGAACCGCCAGACACATACATCACTTCCTGTTTAATAAACACAGCCGATACTGAGTACTGTGTTATTTTTAAAAAATATATACGCAGTACGCGGTACTTAAGTACTCAGCACTAAACATCTATATTACAAGAGACGCAATATTGGCCTATTGCTATATTAAAGTCATTGACAGGTGTCGCACTATTAGTAAATACATTGAAGTTTGCTAAGGACAATTTTTTAATTACTTCGCTTTTTAAGAAATTATTCCCGAATACCCCGCCACTTAAAACAATATCATCTGTCTTAAGCTTCTGAGAAGATTTTTTGACTGTATCTATAATAATATCGACCATGCTGTTATGAAATTTCGTTGAAATGGAATTAAGAGGAGTGCCCTTTTTTATATCCTTCACCATATCCCGAAATAAAGAACTTGTATCAATAATAGAACATCCTTTTTCTTCTCTTACTGCATATCCGTATCTTTGCTTTATGGATTTCTTGCAGAGCTTCTCTAAATTAATAGGGCCCTCTGCCTCAAAAGAAGGCTTAGTACAAATTCCCAAAAGAGCAGCAGTCGCATCAAAAAGCCTTCCTGCGCTTGAACTTTCAGGGCAATTTATATTCTTTTTAATCATTTTAAGCACCAAGTCCTTGTCGTTTTTTTGTACGCCTTTTATAAAACCCTTTCCTTCCTCGCCCAATATAGCTAAAATCATACGCCAGGGCTCAAACACCACCTTATCACCGCCCGGCATTTTCTGGTATTTTAAATAGCCTATTCGCTTAAATGTTCCCTTATAAACCAGAAGAAATTCACCTCCCCAGATATTGCCGTCGCTACCGAAGCCTGTTCCGTCAAAGGATACGCCAATTACCGGCTTATTCAATCTTTTTTCAAAAAGAACGCTTGCAATATGGGCATGATGATGCTGGACCCCTAAGAGCCTTGCTCCCGGAAGACGTAAAGCAAGCTCCCGGGCAAAACGTGTAGAAAAATATGCTGGATGTAAATCATGGGCTATAATATCGGGCTTGAACTTCTTAATTACTTTTCTAACTTCTTTCTTAAGGCGCGCATAATTCTTCGGGTCGGCCAAATCACCGATATCAGGGCCGAAACAGAAAGTCTTACCTTTAGCAACCAAAAAACGGTTCTTTATGTCACTGCCTAAAGCAAGTATAGTTTTATTTCTCATATTTCTTCTTTGACTCTTCCGCAGTATTAATTATATAATTCACAGGGTCACAAAGACACAAGGTCACAGGTTCATTAATCTTTAACTCACCAATATATAAACTTATGGCTGGTGACATTGTGACTTGGTGACCTTGAATAGCGCGCAGCGCAGTTATTCCACGTCAAAAGACACTACTTCAATGCGGGTTCCGGGAAAAAAGGTAATTTCAAGCCTGGCCCCTTCTAGAAGAGTATTTTTTGAAAGGACCTTGAAAGTCTCTTTAAAGGAATCGTCTCTAACCCCAAGAAGCTGACCGATTTTTAACCGGACCAGAGTTACTGCCTTTGCCTTTTCTTTCTCTGCGTGCTGCTGTATGCCTTTTATTATAGGATTTATTAAATGTGTCTCATGCATAAAAAGCTTCCCTGATTAATTCTTCCAATTTAGCGATTGCTTTCTCGGCGCTAAGCGACAACCCTTCAGAAAAATTTACTTTTTCCGGCTGGATACCCAGCATATAAATCTTGGCTTGGGTCCTGGCCTCAAGATATCCGATAAACATATTGCAAGAAATGTCATGAGTAGTAAAGCCGCAATTTAAAATTTCTTTCTTTTCTAAAAGTGCGAACTCGCCCGGGCTCCTGCCTAAATCTACGGCATCGACAATTAAAACCGTATCGGGGTTTTCCTTAAGAATTTTCCCGGTAAAATTCTCAGGAGCCGACCCGGCATCAATACAGACCGCCGAAAGCCCGGCTTTCAATCTATTAACCAGACTCGGACCAAGTCCGTCATCAGCCTTCAAAATATTGCCTATACCAATAATAACAATCTTGCCTTTAAGTATGTCCTTAAATATATTATCCATAATTAAATGTATAAATGGAAGCTAGATGCCTGATGCCGGGTGCTAGTTAAGAAAATATAGAATAGCCTTGGCACTTAGCACATAGCACTTAGCACTAATTATTCTTTCGTGGTAAGGGTAGTTGCGCGCCTGCAGCGGGCACAGAGAATTTTAACTCTGTCGGACCGCCCTTGGTCTTTTACGCCGGAAATGATATTCTCGTCTATTATACCAAGACTCTTAAGACGGGCAAGAAAAAGGGTAGGACTTGCATAGGTAAGTTCTCCTATTTTCGCGGATATCCAGTTTAAATGGTCACGACAGGCTATGGGCTGCGAGCAAGCTTCGCAAAGAACAAGCTCTTTTTCAATCGTTTCCAAAGCCGCTTTTCTGTCAAAAAAGGAAAGTTCCCAGTCATTGGAAAGCTTTATGCCCTGGTGGTCGGAAATACAAGCTGCCTCGCACTGCCCACAGAATATACAGGTATCAGTATAGTGAATCATTACCCTGCGGGGATTGTTCTTATCGTCGACAATATCCTCGTGTCCAATGGCATTAACCGGACAGACTTCCTCGCAGGCCAAACATCCCAGGCATTTATCGGAATTAAACTTAGGCTGGCCTCTAAAGTTTGGGTGGGCTACATGGGCCTCTTTGGGAAACTTCGAGGTGTAAGGGCC
The DNA here is from genome assembly GCA_016932855.1 of Candidatus Omnitrophota bacterium. GTDB lineage: Bacteria > Omnitrophota > Gorgyraeia > Duberdicusellales > Duberdicusellaceae > JAFGCB01. Next base: position 6,246 of record JAFGCB010000040.1, read on the forward strand.
TTTTATTAAAGCCTTTATCGCTTCTATTAATTCTCTTACCTTCGGCAGCCTCATCTAATTTTTAATTTTTTATTTTTGATTTTTAATTTTCCTATGTTTTACCCTCTTTGTCCTCGGCATAGGCATCAATAACACTGTCTTTCCATAGCTTAACGCCGGCTTTGTGCGCTCCCCTGGCTATAGCATGAGCCGCTACCGGGGAAGTTAAAACAACAAACACCATGCACATGAGAGATTTCATGCCAGCCGCGGTAAACCCGACTATAAGAAAAGCCCCGAAAAGGATGCTGCAGGTACCTAAAGTAACACACTTGGTAGCTGCCTGAAGACGGTTGTAGACATCAGGAAGTCTTACTAACCCTAAGCATCCGATAACATCGAAAGTAAACCCAATAGTCATAAATGCCAAACCTATAATATCACGCATTTTTCTTATATGTTTCCTTACAAAGACAATCTGCGACAATCCCTATATTTCTATCTCTGATCATCTGCGTTTTATTCATCGAAACTTCTTCCCTCTAAATACTTGGATAAAGCCAAGGTACTTATAAAACTTTGAAGAGCCCAGGCAATACCTATGTCGATATACCAAGACCTTCGCGTAGAAATCGTTAATATGGCGCAAAAGCCTACTATTAAAATACCTAAAATATCTATGGCCACTATGCGGTCGGCGCTGGTAGGACCTTTCCATATACGATAAAGACAAAAAATACAGCAAAGAATAATTATATAAAGCGCTCTTCCTAGGAAACCTAAAAAGGGAAGATTAGGATAAAAAAGAAAAGGCAGGGACTTAATAAGGATAAAACTCACTACCCCAACCAAGATAAAAGCACCTAAAAACCATCTAAACAATTTCATAACTTCTCTTATTCAAATATTTTCTCTAAAACCCTCTCAAAACGAGCGACTACTATTTTTGTCGCTTCTTCCACATCTTTTGATTTCACGTCAATCCAGTGGACATAAAGAAATCCCTTCTCTCTATCAACATCCACGCTCAATGTGCCCGGGGTTAAAGTTATGGAATTAGCCAAGAAGGTGATTCCTGTGTCGGTCTTAAGTTTGATTTTTACTTTCACAATACCCGGACGTATGGGCAGCCTTGGATGCAAGACCCTGAAAGCAACGTCGATATTGGCCTTAATACATTCCCAGATAAATAAAGGCAAGTAATGAAAAACGAAATACCAATACCTATGAGGATGGCTTAACCTATCAGGGCTTCGGATAAATAAATCACCGGTTAAATAGGCGACGAATCCGGCTACAAAAATACCGACCAGAAGATGCTGCCAGTCGGGAATCCAGTTTAATAGACACCAGCAAATAAAGGCAACTAAAAAAAGGACTATTTTACTTCTCATTGCTGTAATGCGCTTAATACCTCCGAGGCGTAGCTTAAGCCTCCCGACAGAACTCCGGAAGCTTTTTGCAAGAAAGCCTGGTTTATAGCAGAAAAGAATAAAACTCCTCCTGCTACACATATACAGGCTAAAACAATCATAGACAGCTTCATGGAAAACGGCACTTCTTTTACATTATTTAATTTATCTTTCAATCTTCCGAAAAAGGCGTACTTTGTAACTTTCATAAACGAAGCTAAAGTCATAATGCTTGCCAGAACAGCCCAGAAAGCATGTCCGTAAAAACCCGCTTGAACCGCGGCAACTATTATAATAAGCTTACTCCAAAAGCCGTTGAAAGGCGGAATACCGGCTATCGACATTGAGGCTATAAGATTTGTGCCGGCAGTAACAGGCATCCGTTCTTTAAGGCCGCCCATTTTCTGTAAATCACGCGTACCGGTTGCATACTCTACGGCCCCTGAATTCAAGAATAAAAGCGATTTAAATATGGAATGGTTAAAAAGATGAAAAAGCCCTCCTAATATACCTAAAGGCGTACCTAAACCAATCCCTAATATAACATAACCAATCTGGCTGATAGAATGATAGGCTAAAAGTCTTTTAAAATCCCACTGGCCTATAGCCAGAAATACACCGATAACCATTGAAAGAGTCCCTAAGAACATCAGTATACCGGATAAATTATGATGCAGACCGATAACATTATAGAATATTCTACACAAGGCATATACTCCCAGCGATTTTATAAGTACCCCCGAAAGCATGGCTGATATAGGAGCGGGAGCCGAAGGATGGGCATCAGGAAGCCAGGCATGAAAAGGAACAAGCGCTGCCTTAAGGCCAAAACCCATCAAAAAAAGGACGCTTACTAAAAGAACAAGGTTACTGGTGGGCTTTTGAGCAAATACCATAGCCATATCCGCCATATTCAAAGTGGAAGTATACCCGTATAAAAAAACAATACCTATAAGAACAAAAAGCGAACCTACCGTTCCCATAACCGCGTATTTAAAGGCCGCCTCGAGCTCATGACGTTCTGTTCCGAAGGCAACCAAAGCGTAGCTTGCTACCGAGGCTATTTCTAAAAAAACAAAAAGGTTAAATATATCCCCGGTGATCACAACACCGTTCATTCCCGCAACCATTAAAAGAAACAAAGTATAGAATTTCCATTTAGAGGTAAATTGCCTCATGTAACTTATTGAATATACCGCAATCAAGAAAGCGACCAGATTTACCGTAACCAGCATAAACGAGGTAAATCCGTCTATAACCATAGCAATCCCGATCGGGGGCTTCCAGGCTCCGACACTATATACAAGGACATCATAAACATTAACCAGACGTATTGCCAGAAGCGACAGCCCGAACAAAACAAAGGTCGTAAGACTGCCCATTATATCAGGAAAAGCCTTAATCCTTTTTCCCAACAAGGAAACAATAAAAGCTCCCCCCAAAGCCACAACCACAAATAAAGGAACTATATTTACCGCTTGTATCATCCGTTCAACTCATTAATCCTGGTAATATCAAAAGTCCTGTGTTTGCCATAAATACGCATGGCAATAGCTATAAGTAAGGCGGTGGTGGCAAGTCCGATAACAATAGAAGTAAGCACCACTGCCTGGGGAAGGGCGTCAACCATATTAAGAATAGCGCTATCCGGAGAAAAAATAGGAGAACGTCCTCCCTTGCGGTAAGCCACAAGAATAAAAAATAAGTTCACCGCGTATTCGGATATAATAATGCCGACTATAATCTTTATGATATTGCGTTTCCTTAAAACACAGTATATGCCTAGGGAAAAAAGCAACAGACAGAGTAAATAAATAATCATAAAACTCCTTGCATTAATATGTTTGTAGAAGGCCTGCCTTCGTTAACCAGACTAATCGTCTTCCGGGGGAAACAACTTTAATAAAACTAAAGCTACAAAAATAGCGAACAAGCCGGCTCCTACCTTAAGACTTATAGCTATATTAAGAATAGGGATAATGCCGGCGCTAAAAAGCCTGAAAGGCTCTCCTTTGGATATAAAATTAAGAAAGAAATACCCGCCGGTAAATCCCAGCAAAGCTATGCTTAAAAATATTATAGCCCCCATGCTCTCAAAAAAAGAAGTAACCCCCTTAGGAAGCCTTTTAAGAGCCACCTCTTTTCCGTAAGCAAGCATAAGATGTATGAAGGAAAGAGCGATAATAACCCCGCCGGCAAACCCGCCGCCGGGGGAAACGTGCCCGTGAGAAAGAATATAAATTCCGTAAAGAAGTATAAGCCCCACCGTAAGCCTGGTAATCGTCTTAACGATTAAAGTCATGCCCTGCTCGTTTTTAGATTTAGAACCCATCTTCTTCTACATCCTTATCTTCGGGTTTCTTTCTTCCTATTAGGCGGGCTACCGCTAAAACACCTATAACCGCGGTAAATAAGACCGTAGCCTCACCCAAAGTATCATAAGCACGATAATCCAGTATAACTGAAGCAACGATATTAGTAGAACCTGTCTGCAGAAGGCCGTCTCGCAAATAAGCGCTTGCAACCCGCATTAAAGGATTACCGAACTCCGGTAAATCCCGAAGAGCTTTCCAGGAAACAAATAAAAAGGAGGCAATAAATAGAACGGTAATTAAAGTGTTGAGAAACCATCTGCCGGTGGTAGAAAAAGGAAGGTCTTTTTTAAGAGTCGCCCGTATCAAAATGATCAAACACAAAATCTCGACAACAAGCTGGGTGATTGCCACGTCAGGCGCCTTAAGTATTAAAAATACTATGGAAAGACCCAAACCCACCGCTCCTACCGCTATGACCGAGGAGAGTAAATCTTTGATCTCGATAGCAATAACCGCCCCAATTATCATAAATATTAAGAGAAAATACAGCTCAAACATTATTTAAATAAAATATAAAAAATAATGCCCATGCCTAAAAGGCACCAGGCTAAATAAGTAGGGAGCACCCCGTTATGAAGATAACGAAGAAACTTATTGAAAGCAAAGGTTATTTTAGCGCCTACTTCATATATATCAAATAATTTCCTTTCGGCTAGTTTAAAAATAACCGATAAAAATCCTATATCCTTTACTGTATCGTAAAATCTGGTCCCTGATATTCGCATCTGGGGATTATCTTTTAAACTCTCGCCACCTATAAAACTTTCGGTCTCTCTTATTTTGCTAAGCGTGCCTAGGAAATAAATTATAATCCCAATAACAATCCCGACAATTATCAATATAGTAGCCGGGCTCGCCTCCCAGATTCCGCTTGAAGACACACGCTCTCCAAGGGCCGGAAAGATAAACATTTTAAGAGGAACTCTGTATACAAACACACCGAATACTATGCAAAGAAGAGCTAAAAAAACCTGGGGAATCCACATTAAAGGGCTTACATCTCGGTGCTCGGTGCTCGGTGCTTGGTGCTTGGAGGGCTGGCCTAAGAAGACAGCGTGAATTAGCTTCATAAAGCTTGCAAGGGTAAGAGCGCTTCCGAACATAGCAGACACCAGAAAAATTACCCAAATAAAACCGCCGCTTGAGCCTCTCTCAATAATACCTTGATAAACCATCCATTTTGAAGCAAAGCCGTTAAAAGGCGGCACTCCTGATATGGCAAATGAAGCTATTAAAAAGGTAATAAAGGTAACCGGCATAAACTTAGCTAAACCCCCAAGATCTTCTAAATCAGTAGTCTCTGCTTTTTTCTCGACTGAGCCTGCGGATAAAAAAAGACATGACTTATATATAGCATGGTTAAGCATGTGAAAAAGGCCTCCGGCAATACCTATAGGATTACCTGTTCCTATTCCTAAAACCATGTACCCGACCTGGCTTACCGCGTGATAACCTAAAAGCCTTTTTAAATCATGCTGAACCAAAGCCATCATTACAGCGGCCACTATAGTGAAACTTCCTACGGCCATTAAGACTATATTCATAGAGTTATTCATCCTGAACATATATATTGATAGCCGGGCAAGAAAATAAATACCTAAAAGCTTATCTAAAGAAGCCGGTAAATACGCTGCTACCGGAGCCGGGGAATCTTCAGCGGCATCAGGAACCCAGGTATGAAAAGGCATAGCTCCGGCTTTAGCAAAGGCGCCGACTGCTAAACAAAGATAGGCCCATACCGCGACTTTGGAGCTAAGAGTTATCCTCATCGCATCCATTTGCAAAGTTCCTGAAATCCTCCAGACAAAAGCCAAGCCTAAAAGCATAAGAGCGTCTGTTGCGCCTATAATAATGAATGCTTTCTTGGCAGTAGCCGGTGTATTCGTTTTCTGACCAAAGCCGATTAAAAGATATAAAAGTAAGCCCAGAAATCCCCAGAAGACTATAAACAAAATAAGATTATTTGAGAATACCACGCCCAGAGAGGAAATTAAGGTAAGAAGTATATACAGGTAATAACGGATAAGCCCCTTTCTTTTCGGCATAAATCCCAGGGAATAAAGAAATACCAGCACCGTAAAAATACAGACAAATATTCCAATAAAATTAGATAAGGCATCGAATCTAAAAAATTCAGCGTTCAAACTCATCTTAGAGATAGTTTATTTCTTATCTTGTCGGTCTTGGCCTGGGAAAGCTTTATCAAATCTTCTCCGTTATAAAGCTTTCTTCCTTTAGTATTGCGTACCGCGATTCTTTCCGTACAACAATAGCAAGGATCAATAGCCGCTAATATTATTGTGGCGTCTGAAAGAGTTTCACCCACTACAGTTGCTTTGTAAGTAGGAAGATTCATAAATGTGGGGGCTCTTACTTTATGTCTTACGGGCCTGTTGGTTCCGTCGCTACGGACATAATGAAAAGTCTCCCCCCTGGGAGCTTCAATGTGCCCGATTCCTTCGCCGGGAGGAATATCTTTGATATTTAAGTCAATTTCGGTATCAGGCAAATTCAAAAGACACTGCTTCATTATTTTTACCGACTCAAGCTTCTCAAGAATCCTCACTATCACCTTATCGTAAACATCGCCGTTCTTAGTAACTATCATATCCCATTTGACTTTATCGTAGGCTCCGTAAGGAGAATCTTTTCTTGCGTCCCTTGCCACTCCCGAAGCTCTTGAGGTCGGCCCGAGAGCGCAGTAATTTATAGATTCCTCTTTGGTTAAAACTCCTATTCCTTCTATTCTGGCATGTAAGACCGGGTCATCCATAACCGCTTTTTTAAGCATTGTAAGGGTAGGGACAATCGAATCGATTTTCTTAATAACCCCGGGGATATCTTCGCGTTTAATATCTCTTCTTACTCCTCCGGGCTTAAACATAGCGTAGTTATTGCGGTTTCCCGATAGAATTTCCATTACATCAAGTATCTCTTCCCGTAATTTCCAGGCCCACATATAAACAGTATTGTACCCTAAAAAATGACCGGCAAGGCCCAGCCACAAAAGATGGGAATGAATTCTTTCGCCTTCAGCGATTATGGTCCTTATATATTTAGCTCTTTCAGGCACTTCCACCGGTATAATATCCTCAACCGCTCTTACATAGGCAAAAGGATGAGAGGTCGAGCATATGCCGCAGATTCTCTCGATTACAAAGGTAGACTGGTCAAAAGTCTTAAGCTCGGAAAGCTTTTCAATGCCCCGGTGGTTGTAGCCGACCTGGACGTCTATATCAACAACCTTTTCCCCCTCAACAGTCAGAGTAAAGAATTCCGGCTCCTCCTGCAAAGGGTGATACGGCCCAATTGGTACAATTGTCCTTCTACTCATCGTTCACCCCGCTAACTACACAAATAGTCTCAGATTTTCTGGTATCGGGAATAACAATTACGCTGCCCGAAATTATCTGCGATCATCTGTGTTCACACGCCTCTGTCGCGTACGGCGTCTTTATCCCATTCCTGGTAATCGCACCTTAAAGGATACACTCCTTCAGGCCAATCATCAGACAGAAGCAATCTCCTTAAATCAGGATGGCCCTTAAAATTAATACCTAAAAGCTCGTGAATCTCTCTTTCTATCCAGTTTGCACCCTCAAAGACACCGCTAAGCGAATCCACTTCTAAATTTGGCTTAAATAGCTTAACCCTTAGAGAAATCAAAAGATTTATCTCTTCAATAGTAAAATGATAAAGAATCTCCATATGAAACCTGGTATCAACTCCCGAGGCGATATTAAACCTTGCGCCTAAATCCTTGAATACAAAACTTGCTATCTTAACTAAGGATTCCGGCTTAATCTCAATGTAGACACGCTTAGGGGATTTATCAAAAAAATCAATTATATCCCCTTTAAACCTGCCTTGTATATCTTTTAAAATCTCTTCTCTGTTCATCTTACTTTTTACTCTTAACTTTTGGCTTCTGGCTTTCTTTAATCTTTGTTATCAATTTAACAACTCCGGCAATAATCGCCTCGGGCTTAGGCGGACAGCCTGGAATATAAACATCCACGGGAATAATCTTATCTAAAGGAACCGGGCAATTATAGCTATGAATAAACATCCCTCTTGATAAAGAACACTCGCCGATGGCCACAACCAGACAAGGCCTGGGAACCTGTTTATAAAGCTCTTTGAGTCTCTGGGCTGATTTTCGGTTGCAGGAACCGGTAACCAAAAGAACATCAGCGTGTTTTATGCTGGGAGCTAAAAGCATACCGAATCTTTCAATATCAAACCTGGGCGTAAGACAATCCAGCACCTCAATATCGCAATTATTGCAGCTGCCGGTAGACAGATGAAATACCCAGGGAGATTTTAATAATGCATTTAATTTAAAACTCATATCCTAGCTACTGAATTAATAAATGCTAAATCCCAACTCCAAATACTACCAATATACTGCTCCCCGCTAAGCTAACAGGTGCAATTTAGGACAAAATCTCCTATAATAGCACCTGGAAAGGGGGAGCTGATGAAATA
>JAFGCB010000041.1 GCA_016932855.1 Candidatus Omnitrophota bacterium
CTTACCCTTATCTTTTAACGCCTTTGTCGCGTTCTTTAATATTTCAAAATTCATCTCATCCGTTTCCATTAAAGAAAAACCGCCCTCGCAGAGCATGATGGCCAGATCAAACTCCCTCTCAAAGGGAAGGGCGCGTGCATCATATTTCTGAAAATCAATCTCAACCCCAGCGTCTTTGGCTTTTTCCTTTGCCCATGCAAGCTGTGACTCGGACAGATCCACGCCGGTCACATTATACCCTCTTTTTGTCAGTTCGATCGAATGGCGGCCGGTACCGCAACCGATGTCTAATATCTTTAGTGATTTATCCTGTTTTATTTCTTGTTCGATAAAATCGCATTCGCCCACAGTTCCCTGAACAAAACACTCTTTGTCGTATTTCTGAGCGTAATTCTCAAAGAATGATTCATACCATTGTTTCATTTTCTTAATTCTCCTTAAATTCCTTCTAACACGATAGCGTTGGTTTTAGCCGACTGCTCCCGCAGCGGAGCAATTGCCCTATATTCAGAAGAATTCCACCATGCATTAAATTTATCCATTGACTCGAACTTAACAATAATAAGCCGGGTAGGATTCCAATCACCAGAAACCACTTTTATCTTACCACCGCGAGCTAAATATTCACCGCCAAACCTCTCAATGGTTCGTGGCACTCTCTGTATGTATTCACTATACTTCCTGCTATCAATAACCTCTCTGGCTTCTACGATCATATAAACCGCCATATTGTCTCCTGTTATTTTAAGCTAATCAAAGCCTCCGCTATCTTCTCCATAGTCCCCCTATAGCGCATCCATCTGACAGCCGAAGGCACGGATGTAGAGACGCCTGCTTTCTTTCATATCTTTAGTACCAGTAATGAATTATTAAGATTTATGAATATTTTTTATTTTTTTTATTCTTCAACAACTTTAATGATAAATCCGGCGCTGTGGGCGGTCATATCTGGCGCATACATAGATTGTAAGGTAGACGCACCTATACGATAAACTCCGGGCTTTGTAGGCCTTAGCCTATAGCGTAAGATATATTCGCCATGGGGAAGCCAACTGATGAAGAAATTAGTCAGTGAATCTCGGGGCTCCTCATAAAACCAAAGTGGATCGTATTTCCAGCCACTTAAAAGTGTCTCGGCTTCAAAACCGGCTGCTTTAAGGTCCTTAAGATGCATGTATTCAAACTGGCTGCGTGTATTAATTTTAAGCTGTACTTCTATCTGATCACCCACAAAAACTTCTTCACCGGATTTTATGGGCTTTAGATGATAGTTATCGCCTTCTTTTACTCTTAGATAAAATTTACGTTCTAATTCCAGCATACCTGGGCTTGACGCCTCAGGGATTTGGTCCGTAGAATATGCCCATGTCATGCTGGCAAAAGCAAGGCCTGGCCCTTCTTTCTCTATAACAGCCTTAGACATTTCTGGTGTAATTTCAAAACCTGTTTCCTGCCAGCGAATTGGTTCATCCAGCCAATCATCTGCTTTGACAACTTCAGAATAAGTTTTTTTACCCCATTTTACCTTGAACGTCTCATCACTGGCTAAGGCACCTCGTTGATTCAGATAATCAAGAAGGGCATAGACAGCGGCAACTGAAGCCTTGGTAGACTTCCAGACTGTGCCTTTGCGGTTAAAAAGAAGCCATTGTACCATTCCCGGAATACGTTTATCTTCAGGGCGTAATTCCTGCAAGGTGCGTAAGAAAAAAGCATGTTTCTCAACGGTATCGGAATACCACACCCAAGAATATTTCTCTGGCGCCCAATAAACACCGGCTATCGGGTCTTCCCTAAATCCATCCATCGCCATATCCAATAAACTTTCAGCCTTCTTTTTGTCTCCTAGGCGAAGATAGGTAAAACTAAGATAGGCTTTTCCAAGGGGTGTCATGGCAGGGATATGCTGTTCTAAAAATACTACCCAAGATTTAGCTGCCTCATAGCCTTTTTTCGCTTCAGGAAATTCCTTGGGTGAATAAGATGTCACAACATAAGCTGCAAATGAAATAAGAGAAAGTTCTCGTTCTTCCGCCTTTAATAGCAGTGGGATTTCTTTATTAACATACCTAAGCGCTTTTTGAATCATATCTTTAGGTACTTCAACTCCATAACGCCTTGCTTCGGCTAACCCTGCAAGAACATAAAGAGTCATATAGGGATCGGGTTGTCCTCCTGGCCACCATGGGAATGCGCCGTTAGCAAGCTGCGCTCCTTTTAATTTATTAAAGTTTATTTCTTTCTGTTCCGCAACTATTTTTGGATCAAGTAAGTCAATGATTGGCCATGGAGTAGGACGCCCTTCTGATTGCCAAACCCAAGGTGTCTCCATTAATGTTGTCAGCCGTCTAGAATCGTCTTTTTCCCAAGGTGGAGTAGGTGTTTTACGGTCAGGAATTTTACTCACTGCTTTTTGGATAGCAGGGTACTTTCTGTAGACCTCATTGATAATGCTTAAGGGCACATACTTATTTAATATCTGCTCAACGCATTCATAAGGATACTCAACAAGAAATGGTATTGTATTCAATATGCTTAAAGCGAGTTGAGGATCAATCTGAAGCACCATTGATTCGTTAATTCTGGTTGGATCATCTTTAAGAGAAATCTCTAACTTTTTCGATTCGCTTCCTGACAATGCAACAAATGCGGACTCAATAAGCCTTTGTCTTGAAGGAAGAATGGGCAGTTCTCTTTCCTCGGCATCAGAGAGTTTATCCGTTACTGCTGCCACTCTAACCTTGTAAGTACTCACGCCTTGAGGTATTTCTAACATCCAGTTAAAACTGGCTAAGCTATAAGGCTCTATTTTAAAACTCTTTTTGTTGTCTTCGAGTTTTAATTTTTGATTAATTGGCTTGTCGTCTTCGGTTATCTCTATAAATAATTCGCCGGAAAGAGGCTGATCCGACTCATTATGCACAATAGCAGTTACTGTACCTTTGTCTTTTTCGCGGAAAAATCGCGGTAAGTCTGCGCGCACCATAAGGTCTTTCTTGGTAACTGCCTCTTCAGTTAAGGTACCTTCTTTTACATCCTTGGTAAAGGCAAATAGCTTTATCCTCCAGCTTGTTAATTGCTCAGGAGCAGTAAAGGAGAAAGCACCTGTACCATCTTTTATTGTAACAATATGCGGCTTAAAGAATGCGGTATCAGCAAATTCTTTTCTTGTTTCTACCTTTTTAGCAGCTCTTTCGTATTTGTCTGTTTCAGCTTTCTTCTCTTTTGCCATCATAGGGGCTGCTGCATCCAAAGCATCTCCCTCATAAAGAACGGCTTCTTCTTCGACGCCTCCTACTCCTCCTCTTAATGTGTTCCATAAACCGTAATTTCCCTTTGCCCAAGTCCTCCATGTACGCAAACCAGGAAGATTCGGTTCTTTCGGCGGCTGGCGGAAAGCTTTGAGTAATTTTTCAAGCAAACCCTCTGTAATAGGTAAATTTTGGGCGTGTTGTTCCAGCAAAGCATAGACCCAAGAAACAGATGTAGCTCGTAAAGCATAAAGGCTGTCCAGCCAAATGTTGTTAGATGTGACGTAATATTCAAGAGAACGGTCATACATCAGGGCAAGGACTTCAGCTTTTGTAGACTGATTTTCTGCGTCGTTAATTTTTACTCCCCAGCTAGCTTCTTCGCCCGGCTTCAAGTCTTTATTAAAAGGTTCAAGGGCAACTTTTAGTTTTTTCTCTTTCCAAGGAACGGAAATTGTTGCCTGTCCATAGTGAACATCAAATTCTTTTACTCCAAACCAACGCAAGGTAAAGCCGCCTTTCATCCTTGTTGTTACAGGAATTTCAATCAATCGAACTCGGCCGTCGCCTTCTATAAGTCGGTGGTCCAAGAAATGCTCTCCTACCCAAAGCTCAATATGATACACGCCAGATCCTAATCCCGAGCCAATAACAAATCTGGCTACATCTCCTATCTTATATTCATCTTTTTCTACCAGCGTAACAGAAACAGCATTTACTGGTACTGCTTCTTTTGTATTTTTTGCTACTACAAAGATTTTATTTTGCTCAACTTCTTGGCCCCACTCATCTTGAGATTTCAAAACAATTCTATACGCACCTTGAAGTAGAGATGAAAATTTTATTGTACCTTTGCCTTCTTTGTCATGATCAAGTTTTCCATCAGCCACCAATTTATCATTTGGGACATCCTTTAGTTGAACATCTAAGGGTGGTATCCAATGCCAATATCCTCCGTGGCCGTATCCTAACTCTGCAAGAGATTTAGTAGGGATCTCGGCCAAAGTGAAAACTTCATAACTACCTGCTCCTGGCGCAGCAGTATCGTTAATGGTCAAGCGTTTTGAATCAATTTCTATTGTCTCTTTTTCTAAGTAGAATCCCTTTTTAGGCTCAATCACAAAATAAATGGCATTTTTACCAGCTTTATAAGATTCTTGAGTCTCAATAGTCCTTCCGCCAGAATCACGACCCTCGACTTCAACTATAAATTGGGCAATGTCAGGGATATTGCCGCCATATTGTTGAGGCGGAGGCGTAGGAGTAAAGGGAATTACAAAATTCCCTTCGGCATCAGTCTTAAGTTCGCCTGTTGCAATTTCCTGCGCACTGCTTGAGTAATTTTGCCCAAACCAATAACGATAGCACCAAGGAATATAGGTTTGTCGCTTAACGCGATACTTAATTGGTGCATCGGGTACTGGACCACCGAAATAATATGTAGCTTGTCCTTCAATTTTTACTGGTTCATTATACTTCCAAGCTTCGGCAGCAGGTTTAAGTACAATTTCAAACTCTGGCCGTTTATATTCTTCTACAGAAAAATAAACGCTTGAGCTATTTTCAAAACGGCCATCTCTACATCGAGCATTTAATGTATATCTGCCAAGTAACCTGCCTTGAGGTATCTCAAAGTTAACATTTGCGCTACCAAATTCGTTGAGATCTATATTTTCGGTAAAAAACTCTTTAGCGTTAGGGTCAGATGCAGAAAAAGTTACTGATTGCTTATTCTCGTTGCCCAAAGATCTAAACCCTTCAGGCATCCTCCAAACTATAACTACCTTTGCCTGTACATTATCTCCGGGTCGGTATATTGGCCTGTCTGTTTCAATAAACAGCTCTATTGGACTAGGTGAGGAGTAACTAAGGTATTGATTATGACCCCAATAAGAAAAGGAATTCTTAAGCCTGGCAAGAGGATCCACATTATAATGATTATAAGCGCGAGGAGAAACGCTAACTGGCAAGGATAAAGAAGCGAGTCCTTTTTTATCGGTCTTAAGATTAAAGAGCTCTCTCTTTGACTGATGGGATAAATATGTATAGACATCTAACTCAGCTCCATCTACAGACTTTCCTGTTTCTGCATTGATAGTATAGAAGTGAAAACTTTCATCGTTAATTTTGTCTGTACCCTTGGTTTCTATAAAGTCATAATAAGCATCTTCGGCCTTAGTAGTAAATCCCGCTGTACCCACAAGCACAAAGTCAGTAACATTAAGAAAACAAGCTGAAACAAGAAAACTGCCTACCTTGAAGGACCTATCGCCAGAAGCTAAAACCAAATAAATTCCTTCTTCTAGCTTGGGAGGACTTTCTGTTTTAGTAAGTGATGCGTAATCGCCTTTATCCCCTGTTTTGATATTCCATTCTTTATACGGAGCCTTGCCTGACAAATATGATTTAAGCCACTTCTTGCCCCAATCCTGATAAAACCAATTAAGATTGAATACATTAGACCAGCCATCAAAATGGTCATAAGAACTGCCGTATTCTTTCGCGCGGAAACTTTTAAATTCATTTTTAAGTTGCTGGGGGTCTACCTGATAAATACGGAAGTAAACTTTCTTAAGATTTTTTGTAGTTATAGTAAATGCCTCATTAGCCGGAGGCATAACAGTTTTTGTCTTAAGACTAAGCTGAGGCATCTGAATACTGGAACGTAGAACCTCAGCATGGCGGCTTCCATGGGTACCCGGAAAATCCCTTTCTATTTTCTCGCATAATTTTACCGCCTCAGCTAACTTGTTGGCTCCATTTAATATTACTGCTGTTTCATAGCCTGCTTCTGCTTTGGCTTCTTTTGTTTTAAATTTCTCCATCCATTTAAGAAGAATGGTCTTAGCGCGTTCTTTGTACTCCTGCAAATCTTTATACTCATATAAAGTTTTATCTTCTACTAAATCCCTTAAATCAAATACATTGGTATATTTTGATGGAAGTAAAAGTCGTCTTATCTTCCAGCGTTCGGCTGCTTCAAGACGTCCTCTTTGACTAAACCTGTTTGCTTCTTCCATCAGTTCTGCTGCGATTAATGCCGGAGGGTCATCTAAATTAACCGGCTGTCTAAAATTCTCGACTAAGAGTAAATCTGCCTTGGGCTTAGTAGCCTCCTCAGTTAAATTTGGAGCCCCTACACCTAACAGAAAATCAGTCCAGCTTAAAACCAAATAATCAAAAAGTGTAGGATACATGCCAAAATCAATATCTTTAATATTAAGAAAATATCCTTCCTGTTTTATATCCATAGTTGCAAGTCCATTTCGCGATCCCCAAAGCTGTTTGTAAGCTTTTCTAAATTCATCTTCTATCTCATCTGGGGTTAAACGGAAAACATCCTTGCCTTCTTCCTCTTCTATTACATCGCCTCGTTGGATAGATGAATATTGCATTAAAAAATTCCTAAGTATCTCGGCTTTAAGAATTAGAATACGGGCTTGATGGGGCATTTGTTGAGGAATAGGTGTAGAAATTAATTTTTCTGCTGCCTCTCCATAGCGAAAAAGATGGGCTTGTGACTCGCAGACTCTAAAAAACGCCTTCCAGCGTAGTTCGGGATCGGTAGCTTCTTTAAATACCTCTTCGTACTCCTTTAAAGCCTCCTGAAATGTTCCTTTATCAAATAGCTCATCAGCCTTCTTTATGCCAGAAGCTAAGCTAATTCCATTAAGAAAAAGCGTTAAAAACAATGCTGGAACGATACATTTCCAGATCTTTTCCATGGCTACCTCCGCCTTTATGTTGCTTCTGTTAAAAAGAGCTTATTGCTCCGTTTATATATTAAACTAGATTTTTGTAAAAATGTTCCCGTGGCTATCAAATCAGTGTAACACACCCGTTACCTAGAATTGTAGTAATATTTTTTGCTCCCTTCCCGCTTATCTCTTTCATTCCCAATCAGTTAACCCCTTTAAAATCCTCAAAATTATCCAGTGTAAACGCATCCATCGGTCAGCCGAAGGTGCGGATAAATATCTTTTTCGACATAACTTACTATTTCTTAATATCTTACCGCAAAATTTCTAGTCCCTACTGCCACTCTCAAAAGTCCCTATCGTTCAACTATGATTTAGAAACTTTTTTGAAGATCTTTCCCTTCAGCCACAGATAACGCAAGATATAGCCGGTTGTAATCAACATTACGCCTAAGAGCAACGACCCAGCTGCCGTACCAACTGTATTCCAAACCCTGCTAAAAAATAACGTGTAGGACTCAATTATGAAAAAAGTTAATCCGAAATTAAAAAACATGCGGTCCTCATTTAATGCAGCATAAAACATAGCTAACAATGAAACGCCTATAAACAAAAAATTGGCTATCCACAATTCAAGTACCTTTGGCGGCATCCAATAATTTTCCTTATATGTGATTCCCCATAAAGACATAATCCATAAAGCAAGAAAAATAAACAACAAACCCGTCCATTGGTAAGTTCTGCCGAATAAGAAATAAAAATTATCTTCTTTATGCCCGGCTTTCTCCACATGCCAAAACCCTGCAAATAATAAGAGTATACCGATAATTGTTTGAATAACGGGTAATTGCACGCCGATAACATAACAAGCAAAGTAATATGCAGTAAAAAGACCAATTGTATGCCCCAGAAATCCTATACCGAAAAGTTGAGCGATTTGGTCTTCCATTAAATAAGCAATAGCTAAAAAGAAAATCATTCCGATCAATGAAAATACCGGGAAAATGGTTTCGTTTCCCCACATCTCATATGCATTTGCAGGATAAATAATTTGGTTGAAGAATGCCCAAGCGCTTGCAGCAAGAATATATCCTATTGTAAAAGCTGAAGTCCCCAAACGAAGCTCTTTTTCTGTTAAAAACCCTAGCTCTGTAGTAGCTTTATCTGACCTTGACTTCAGCCTCATGCCTAACCAGTGAAAAAAGCCCCAACCAAAAAGACAACCAATACCGCTTAATAACTCACGATAATGTGCTGGGGATAAAATCTTTGCCAAATTAATAATTGGCTTCACAATACTATACAATATACGTGCTATAGCTATTAGCATATCTATCTTTATCAATCTCAAAGTGGCAATTACACCTATAAAAATCCAAAAACCTCCAAGTATAAACAAAACCCTTATAAGCTTTAAAAACTGTCGATGCTTTTCCGCTTTCATATACTCAGTTATTTTTCCGACCTGTTCTTCGTTTATAAATCCTGCATTTTGCCATTTCTTTAAATAACGCATCAATGCCTTAAACCTCATTTTTTCCCTCCCCTTCTATTATCCACTTACGTTCGCCTCCCGGCTCTAATTTCTGTAACTCCTCACTATATAATCATTTAACCGCTTTAATATATATCCTTTAACACATGTAAAATCCGCATGTAAGTAGTAAACGTTAGGTCAGCCCAGAGTTTTTATGAAAACTTTCTTGCCCATTCTTTATTCTAATATTGTTCGCTTTGGCATCTTTCCACTTTGAAAATGCTTATCAAGCCATCCGTTTATAACATCTTCTCTTGAATCAAAATGCGAAACATAAGGTTTGATATCCAATAAAGGTGTACCATCTAAGATATCGACCTCTGAAAACGTAATAATATTATTCTCGACCCTCTCTAACTTAACAATCGAAAAACCTATATGATTAGGTCTATGGGGGCTTCTTATGGCAAATATCCCGCGTGTTTGGTCTTCAAGAAAAGGTCTTGAGATAAGTTTTTCCTCTTTAGACCTATCAAAATAATAAATTAAGATAATATGCGAAAACTCTTCAATATCTTTAAGGCCGTCCTGATATTCTGGAAATAACTCTGCCTTTCCAGTAACCCCTTTCTCAAATTTCCCCTGTATAGGAATACCTTTTGGCTCTTTATACGGCGTGTGGATTACGCCTATGGATTTTAATATAATTTCTTTTCTCATCTTTCTACTTACGTTCGGTTCCTTTTCTCCCTCTTTCCTCGCTTAATTATACTTAAAAATCCTCACAATCATCCACTACAGACGCAATCAACGGCCAGCCAAATGTTTTAATATAGACTTTCGACATAGGAAGGTATTATAACAAAAATTAAAGGCCTTGTGCAGAGGTTTCAATCCATAACTAAGGCTGGTTTTTAATATTTATGACTGTAACGTTTATCAAATTTAGGCGCGATAATCAAATAGTGGGAATAGCCAAAACATAAACAAAACCATAATAAAAATCAAAATATAAAAATTACCTGCCTAGCAAAAAATGGGGCTCTGCTCTATTTATATCAATTAATTTTATAAAACCTATTACTATGCTGCTTTAGCCTTTGGTTTAAAGATGAACAATAATATGGCCATAATAAAAAACGAAGCTGCGTTTTGTAAAAGCCTAAACTGCGAAACATCAAAGTAATTAATAATATTTTTTGAGAAAACTAACATCTCGACGCCTCTTACAAGAAGCAAGCAAATTGCTCCGTCGATAATAGCCCCATTCTTTACCGGGTCAAGATAAGCCAGTAATCCCAAAAATGCGAAAGCTAAATTCATCGCTCCGAACATTCTTATCAAGTGAGTCAATTGAGGAGTCAAGGCAACGGTTGCGCCATAAAAAAGTGTAATAAACTTCGTTGCTACATCGCCCCCGATAAAAGCAAGTATTGCCATAACAAAATTAATCAGGGTAAATATCACTAGCAAAGCCCGGATAACTTTAATCGAATTCTTCATATAAGCCTCCTCCATTATGTCATTTTTCGCAAACAACCTCTACCTCAAACCAGAAAATGAGCCCCCTTACAAAACATCACCTCCTCCCTATATACTTTATCAGTAAAATACGCTCAACACACGCATAATCTATTCTGGGCTCTTACAATAATCTCGAACTAACGGTATATTTGCAGTATACCTTTGATAATTTAAATTTGTAATCAGCAGAACCGGCCATAGCCATAAGGGGGACTGGTTAATTCTTTTTAGAGCTGATCCCAAGCGATATGTTTTCGACTGAACAGCCCTAATCCCCTGCTCTAATTCCTGGGGCGACATTAGAAGCGGTTCAAATACGCAATTCTGACCATTATACAAAGACCACTTTTTAGTCAATATCCTTCCTTGTGCTAATAACTTATTATACGCCGGCGTTCCGGGAAAGGGCGTATAAAGAGTGTACTGGGGAAAGTCTATTTTTGCCTCCTCTACAAAACTTAATGTATTACGGAACACTTCAGGAGTATCATTGTCAAAACCGAACACAAAACAAGCATGGACCGCTATTCCGTACTTATGGAGTTTTTTCACAATGCTTTTATATCTCCTGACTCTATTAAAAGACTTTCCAATGCCAGCCAAAACATCCTGACATAAAGTTTCAAAACCCATTAATACCCCCTTACAGCCACTTTCTGCCATAATCTTAAGAAGAGCCTCATCTTCCGCAACATCAGATGTCACGCATCCAGCCCACCATTTTTTTAAAACAACTATTTTCGAAAAAAATTCTTTTGCGTACTCTCTATCTCCTATAAGATTGGCGTCAAGGAAGAATACGCATTTACCGTTAAGGGACTTAGCCTCTTCAAAAGCCTCCCTGAGAGGCTTTTTGTAATATTTTCCTTTCATAAAACCCCGTAATATGCAAAATTCACATGAATGCGGGCAGCCTCTGGTTAATTCCATAGTATCAGCAACCATATAAGGATTAGTTTTTACAGAATCTTTTTTGGGTACAAGGTTGTTAGCAAAAACGTAATCATGCCGTTGGTAATATGTTTTTTTTAAACCGCCATTAATAAAGTCTCTTAATAATTCTGGCCAGGACTGCTCGGCAAAGCCAGTCACAACGCTATCAGCGTGAAAAGAAACTTCCTGCTGCATAAGAGTTGCATGGATGCCTCCGAATACCACAGGTATCCCCCTCCTGCGAAACTCATCCGCTATTTCATATGCGCGATAGGCCGTGCCGGCTATAGCGGTTATCCCCACCAAATCAGCATCAAGGCTTGTGTCTGCCTCTTCGACCATCTCATTTATAATACGTACTTCGGCATTTATATCGGCTGGTACGAGCGATGCCAGCGTAGGCATAGTAAGCGGGTTATAACCGCCTACATACTTATATATGCCTGTCTTGCAACTATGCAGATAGTTTTGCGGATGAACAAGAACTATCTTCATAAACTTCTCCTGCTGCTGTCCCTGGGCATTAAAATAAATAAGCTAATGCCGACAACGGCTATAGTAATAATACACTGCCATATTCTTAAAGGATGCGCTCCAAAAGCATCTTGTATGTCCTGCAGCAACAATAGCATGGTTATAAACCTGATAATAAACAATGCGAGTCCGCACTGAATAAAAAGTTTGTACTTAAGCGGGTTTACGGCGGCAAGACCCATAAAGATACCAAACAAAGCCGCATATATACCGAACAGTTTACTCAGATAATTCAACTGATCTGAAGTAGTGATATTAAGGCCGAAGAGAATTAGCGAAGCCTTTACAGCTACACGCTCAGGAAGAAAAGGAACAACCCCCAACATAAGATGGTATAACAAAATGCTCACAAGAAGAATCCGCAACAATATTAGCCTATGTCTCATAACGGGCTTACTTGTAGTCGATAATGAAAACTCTTAATTTTTCTATATTATCCCTGCCTTCATAAGACATCCGGGGCGTTAATCTTCAGGCACAAAACAACCTTCCAGGAAAAACCTTTGTCCAGCCCAGGTTGTTCTCAAGCAGCGGCACCTTAACATTCCCCAGCCTTTGCCCATCGCAGCACACTTTTCGAAAAAGGTAACATTCAACAACAGATGCACCAGGCTCAACGATGAACAGGCGCAGATGCTTAAGCTGCTGTAACTTCCGGCAATATCTATAGTGGATATTTTCTGCTAACGAACTATCTGCGTCTTTTACAAACTTCATTAACAAATCCCTGGAGCAATCTTTTATCTTTATAAATAAAGTATATGCAAAAATATTTTGTCCATATTCTTCAGGAGCCATCATGTAAAACTCAGGAAAAATCCCGTACTTAACAAAAAGAGGTTTTAACACCTTCTCAACATGGAAAGCGTTAAGCTTCTCACCCAGGAAGTCCGATACGTAATCGTGCTTACCGAGAAAACGGACAACAGCAACTTTACCGCGAAAACTAACTACTTCAATAATGTCCTGAAGATTATATCTATATAGCCCGCCACCGGTAGTGAGCACAACTGTATATTTCTTACCAACTTCTAACTCATGCGCCAGTTTTAACTTACTGTTACCGCCGGGCTCAATATACTTATCCACTTCCATAAATTCAAAAAAATGTGAATTAACCGCAAGTAAGCCCCGGCCGCTATCCCCGCCGGACGCCGGGGTTAAAGGCAAAGACACAAAACCTTCTGTTGCGATTAGTCCTTTTGGCTGAATTTCTACATCCGGAAATATTTTCTTGAGCTGACCAATGAAATGTCCGGCATTACTGTCAGCCCAGCAGCTAATCAAGGTCAACTCTGGCCAAATCATCCTGCATATCGGGATGTCTTTATCCAAACGCCATCTTTTATATATCTGCCGCAACTCTTTTATTCGCTGAGCACTTATCTTCAATTTACGCTCTAATCTGGTTTTTAACTGCCAGGCTATATCTACGGGCGGATTAATAGTAGCATTCTGCAAATCACGGAGTAGTCCCGGAAACCAATGAGTCAAATTATTCAAAATAAGAATCAAGAACATAGGATTCCATACAGACATAAACCTCAGGTTTCTTTTGCTGAGGAGAAAAAGTAAAGTAACGTAGCGGAAAGACTGGATATCTTGTATCTTGTTGATTTCTTCCGGTACCACAAGCAAGAATTTCAATAAAGCCTTCTCGATAATGCTGAAATAATCGCTGTCGTCTCCAAAACCAACAGCAATACTTCTATTTGCCCTCTCTCTTAAGCCCAGGGCTGAAGGGGTAATCGACCAGTATATCTTTCCCGGCCAAAGTTTAGGCCGATTTATATACATATCGAATATCCATGGACGAATCCCTCTCTGAAATTCTCTCTTAAGACTTCGAGTAAAAGGTATAGCTTTTGATGCGGAGGCGGAACCGCTGGTAGGGATCAATCTTAATACCTTCTCTTCAGTCAAAACAGCGGGCTTGGCATCTTCAATGTCTCTTACATATTCAATATAATCATCGAATACAGAAATCGGCACTTTACGTTGATAATCCTCTATCGTTTTTATCGAAGCGAAGCCATGCTTTAACCCAAAAATGGTTCTTTTGTTTTTCTTAATAGCTCTGAAAATAATCTTTGACTGTACCTTCCGTAGGCGCAACAAGCTTATCCTATATCCTAAATACCACGGCGCACAAAAGTATACTGACCCCCATTAACAAAGAGGGCATTTTAAGTTAGAATAGGCTCTTAAGGGAAAGGAGGCTATTCTATGAAAAAGCGTAA
>JAFGCB010000042.1 GCA_016932855.1 Candidatus Omnitrophota bacterium
ACCCGGGTCTACTGCTTCGAGGGCGAGCCGCTTTATATCTGGGCTCAAGGTAAGACCATAACTTTAAATCCCGGCCAGCGCACCGAGATTATGGAAGGTAAAGCTCCGCAAGCGCCTTTTGTCTTTGAAGAAAAAGTCAAGAAGACTGAGCCGGCCGCTGTTCAAAAACAAGAAGTAAAAGAGAAAGAGCCTGAGAAAAAAGAAGTTATAAGGCCTAGGCCTGTTGTAAAGAAG
The DNA here is from genome assembly GCA_016932855.1 of Candidatus Omnitrophota bacterium. Taxonomy (GTDB): domain Bacteria; phylum Omnitrophota; class Gorgyraeia; order Duberdicusellales; family Duberdicusellaceae; genus JAFGCB01. The sequence goes on from JAFGCB010000042.1 coordinate 235, forward strand.
AAAAAGAAGCCTCTCTATGTAACCAAGACATACTGTTATGAGGGAGTGGTGGAGGTTTGGGGTAAAAAAAGGAGGATTTTTCTTTTTCCCGGAGAGTTCACTGCAGTTATAGAAGGAGGTGATCCGGCTCCGGCTGCCTCAATCCAAGGAGGCTCTGGCGGCAGCTTGGGAGATATAGGTGACCCTGAACTTCCCGAAGAAAGTGTTTTTATAAGGAGCCTTACTCCTTCACAAATAGGGCCGGGGTATTCCGGTAATTTAACCATTCAAGGAGCCGGCTTTAAGAGCGGAGCTTCTGTGTCCATATCCGGAACAGGCATAACTATAAATTCAGTAAGTGTAGCTTCAGGCGAGCAAATAATCGTAAATATCGACACAACTTTGACTATAACTTCTGGTCTTAGGGACGTGACAGTAACTAATATTGGCGGAGATAGTTATATCTTGGCCGGGGGCTTAACCATTAGTAATCAGCCCACGATAACTTCCCTTGTTCCTAACAGCCTGCATCAAGGAAGACAAAATGAAGACATACTTGTAAACGGCACTAATTTTAGAGCAGGAGCTAATGTTTCTTTTTCCGGTAGCGGAGTTAGCGTAAATTCTGTTACTGTTAATTCCTTGACTCAGCTTACGGTCAATATAAGCATAATCAATGCGGCAACTCAGGGAACCCGGGATGTAATAGTAACTAATTCTGACGGAGGCACCGGCACCCTGGCTGACGGATTTACTGTTACTAAAGGAAACTACATTTATGTAGCTAATCTTTTTGACGATAACGCAACTATCATTGATACTACGGATAATACCCTGGTAGGAACCGTTTCTTTGGGCAACAGCCCCGCTCACGGCGAAGTCACTCCTGACGGCAGCTACGCATATATTCCCAATATGAATACTGATACTGTTTCAGTGATTTCCACCGCTACAAATACTATAACCGACACTATTAATTTATCCCCGGCCGGAGCCGCTCCCGAGTTTTTAGCCATAAGTCCTGACGGCAACTACGTCTATGTTTCTGATACAAGCGCCAACAGGATTTCCATTATATCTACAGCTAGTAATACTGAAGTAAATACAATCGTTACCGGAAACCAGCCTGTGGGTCTGGATGTTACTCCTGACGGAGGGCGCTTATATGTGGCTTTGGCAGCGGATAATCAGGTAAGAGTCTATACTATTAGCGGAGCTAATCTGAATTTATTGACCACGGTAAACGTGGGGACTATGCCGTACGGATTAAGGATAGCTCCTACAACAGACCCTGTTGAAGGAAACACTTATGTATACGTGGCTAACCGCGGCGATGACGACGTAACAGTCATAAGGACTTCGGATAATAGCGCCAAGGCCGCGGACGTAAGCACGGGTATACTTACTTATCCACGCTGTATTGCCGTAGCTGCTGACGCCGGCAGTTTTTACGTGACCAATGAATGGGATGATACAGTTACCAAGGTTACTGTGGGAACCTGGGCTGCTGACTGGTCAGGTTTTAATGTTGATACCGCTGTAGGGACTTCGCCTATAGGTTTGGGCATAGATCCTGACGGAGAGGATTATCTTTACGTGGCTAATCAGGATGACGATACGGTAACGGTCCTGGATATATCCGGCGTTCCTGCTTTTGAGGATACTATTAATGCCGGAGACGGAGCCTGGGCGGTTTCGATAAAAGATCCGGGTTCGTCTGTTTCACGCAAACAGGCCAATAAACGCGAGGTTACAGTAGGAGATATCATTACTTATACTATAACTTTGGATAATAATCAGACCGGGACTATATTTGGAGTAAATTTAAGGGACAATGTTCCGGCGGGATTTAAATATATCCAGGGTTCATCATACCTTAACGGCCAAGATATAACACCGACTATTGCAGGTCGGCGTTTAGATTATAATATCGGAGATTTAAGCCCTGGCAGCACCAAGGTTTTGAAATATCAGGTAAGAGTTTCCGCGGGGGTTACTTTCGGCTCCTACACCAATACCGCTTCAGCAGCCGGGGTTTTAAACGGTAATCCCTATAATTTCCCCGGGGTAATCTGTTCGGTAAGAGTAGTGCCGGATCCTATATTTGATTTAGGAACCGTTATCGGCAAGGTCTTTATAGATTCCAACAATAACGGCATTCAGGACAATAAAGAAAAAGGTCTTCAAGGCGCAAGAATAATCACTGAGGAAGGGATAGTGATTACGACGGATGAGAACGGAAAATACCATATACCCGGCCTATGGCCCTGCGATCACCTTTTGAAATTAGACTTAAGAACAGTACCCAAAGGGTACGGATTGGCGTCCCGGAATCCCGTAGTAGTTCATATTACCGAAGGCCTGCTTTCGAAAGTAAATTTCGCTTTAACATCCCAAGATAAGGAAGCAGGGCAAAAGGAAAACAAATTGAAATTACCGCTTCTTAAAGACGATTATTTTCTTGTTTTCTTGGGCTCCCTGGATTTTTATAAACTTTCAACCGAGGGGAGCCTGGAGACGGTTTCGCCTCATGATAAGTATGAGAACAAGTGGTATATTGATAAAGCCTGCGCCTTTTATTTAAAAGGGCAGATCAAGGGTGAATATATAATTACCAGCAGTCTTAATACCAACCGGCAGAATAGCGAGCTTGTGCGGTTTATTGATCCTGATAAATATTATCCCGTATACGGCGATTCTTCAGAAATAGATTTTTCAGCTACCAACACTCAAGGCAAGTTTTTTGTTAAGGTTGAAAAAGGAAAGTCCTATGCTATGTGGGGAAATTACCACACAGATTTCTCCGATACCCAGCTTACCCCTTTCAGAAGAACTTTATACGGCGGAAAGCTTTACTACGAGTCCGAGGATAGGACTTCGCTGGGCAAGCCGAAAGATAAGCTCAATATGTTTATATCGACGGTAAAACAAGCTGCTTCTCATGACAGGTTCAAGGCTACCGGCGGAACCCTTTATTATCTAAAGCATACTGAAATTGTCCCCGGTTCAGAAAGAGTATATGTGGAAATTCAGGACAGAGTCACAAAGCTGGGCTTAAGCCAGATAGAGATTTCGCCCTTAGATTACGAGATTGATTACGACTCCGGAAGAATACTTCTTTCAAGGCCTTTATCTTCTATTGCTTTCAGCTCTCATTTGATCACCGAGGATACGCTTATAAACGGAGAGCCCAATTATCTGGTAATTGATTATGAATACGAAACTTTAGACAAGATGCACAGCGACGCCTATGGCGCAAGGTTTTCCCGCTGGATAAGCGATAACATCGCTTTGGGGGTGTCTGCCACCAAGAGCTTGCGTGAAGGAAGAAACCACGATTTATTCGGAGCGGACTTGAATTATATTTTTAATAAAGACAACTGGGCTTCTTTTGAGGTTGCCAGAAGTTTCTCGAGCAATACAGATTATAATTCTTCTTCCGACGGAGGCCTTACTTTCTCGACTACTGAAACCGATACCCATTCCCGCTCGAAAGCCTTTTCTTTCCGGGGAGGGTTTGCTTTCTTCCAGGGAAGGTTGCGTCTTTACCCGTATTTTAAGAAGCTTTACCCGGGTTTTTCTAATGCGGCTCTTTCTCATTTAAGCGGTACCGAGATATTCGGCCTAGAGACGGAGTGGATGATAAATAGTTTTTCCCGGCTTAAATTTATACATAATGTGAATATAAATCTATCCGGCGAGTATGTAAACGAAGCTTCCGCATCAACTACCAAAAGAGTTCAGACCGACGAGGTAAGCCTCACCATGACTCCTGACAAGAAAACCGCCATTGAAGCAGCTTATAGGATGGTTCGCAAGAAGAACCCCTTGAATTTGCAGACCGACGATGATCAGAGCCAAACCCTTGCAGTAAAATATACACGCAAACTTAATAAGAAATTAAGTGCTTATACCCGGGCCCAGGCAAGCTTGGAAGGAAAGCATAATAATCAGGGTGGAGTAGGAGTTATTTACACCCCTTCTGAAAATACGAGCCTTTCTGTAGAGGAGAGCGTAGGAGATAAAGGAAACGCTACTTTATTAAGTCTTAATCAGAAGATCAATAAGAATACTACCGTAAATACTAATCTTAGCATCTCAAGCGAAGGACTTAGCTCTTCTTTGGGCACCAGCGCTGATTTGGATAATAATACCAGGCTTAAATTCAACCGGAACTTCTCCCAGGATTTAAGCTCCAATGTTATAAGCCTTTCTAAGAATGTCGGTAATAATCTTGATTTAGATTTATCTTTCGAGCGCTCGGAGTTCAATGATGATGACGAAAATGCTTACCGCAATGTCTTCTCGGGCGGCTTGCGATGGAAAAGAGACGAATTTATTGATTATCTTCTACGATTGGAATTCAGGCAGGACAAGACCACTTCCCAGCGGCTTAACCAGTATTTGGTGCGTAATTATCTAAAATATACCCTTAACCAGGACTTTTACCTATATATTAAGGCAAATTTATCAGTGGATTCCGACCGGGAAAACTACTTAAGAAAAGAGAATTTCCGTGAATTCTCCTTGGGGTTTGCCTATAGGCCGGTGGATTTTGATAAGTTCAATTGTTTGTTGAAGTTGACTCATCTTCAGGACCGGCCTCCGTCTTCACAGGAGGATTTTCGGCAGATCAGTAAGAGTATATCTAACGTAGCCAGTTTTGAGTACGCCTATGATTTAACCGGCCGTCTGCAGCTGGTTCAGAAAATGGCAATGAAACTTCAGGATGAACGCGTGGGGTCATTTCCTCATCAGCATTCAAAGACCTACCTTGCCCTTAACCGGCTTAACTTAAAACTTACCGATAGTTGGCAGTTAGGTTTGGAGTATAGACAGCTTTTTCAGGAGGAGACCGAGTCGAAGCGGCAAGGATTTTTGTTTGAGATAGATAAGTATTTGACCGAAAATTTCTTTATCGGCCTGGGTTATAATTTTACCGATTTCTCCGATGACTTGACTGATCAGGATTCCTACCGGTCCAAGGGCGTGTTTTTTAAGGTAAAAGGCATTTATTAGTATTTTAACCTTGCCAAGTCCCTTGATTTAGGCCTGCCTTAGGCTTCGGTTTTTCTTGACATAAAATGCAATTGAGTTATTATATATAGTCTGAATTAATAATATATTAATGAATTATAGGATTATTGCCTTTTTCCTTATAATAGGCGGAATTTCCGGGGTAGGCTTTTGTCAAGAAGCTCCTTTATCGGATTTAGTGGTAGAAGAGAATATTAAAGGAACCACTTTAAACAAGGACGGCCAGGTGCATTTTGAGGCTAAAAAAGCTCTTTTCAATAAGTCGGATATGACCTTAGAGATGCAGGATGATGTAAAGATCGAGACCCAGGAAGGACTTCGTCTGGAGACCGACGCCATAAAATGGAACCAGAATAACGATAAGGTCTTCACCGACCAGAGAGTAAAGATTACCAAGCAAGAGGAGCTTCAGATCGAAGGCAGGGGCCTGGATGCCAAGCCTTCTTTAAAGAGAGCTAAGATAGAAGAAGAGGTTGAAGTTAGAATACCCCAGGAAGACAGCACTTTTATTATGATTACCTGCAACGGACCGCTGGAGATAGATTACCAGGAGGGAGTTGCGGTATTTTATAATGATGTGAGAGTAAATCAAAAAGATTCACAGCTTTTTTCTGATAAGGCAACGATGTATTTTGATCTAAATACGCGTTCCATAGATAAGATAGTCGCCGAAGGAAACGTAAGGATTATAAGAGGCAAAGACACTTCTTATTCGGAGAAAGCAACATATGATCCGGCAAAAAAGAAAGTTGTTTTAGAAGGCAGCCCTCGGCTTGTTATTTTCCCCGATGAAGATCAAGATAAAACAATGGGCTTTCCCTAAAAAGCGGTATTTATATTTAAGGACGTAGGCGTTCAATGACGAATAAGATACAAAATCCCAATATTACCAAATCCCAAATTTTATACGAATGTGCGAATTATTTACGAATCTACGAATTCGTATATTCGTAGAGATTGGTAAATTCGTAGGTTTATCTGATAGTATTTGACATTGGGATTTAGATTGTAAGTTAATATAATTATGCGTTTACTTGAAATTAAAGATTTGACGAAAGTCTACGGTTCAAGAAGAGTGGTAGACAGCTTAAGCTTTCACGTAAGACGCGGCGAGATAGTAGGGCTTTTGGGTCCCAACGGCGCAGGAAAGACCACCACTTTCTACATGGTTGTAGGGGTAATCGGGCCTGACGAAGGAAAAATTCTTTTTGATAATCAGGATATAACCAACCTGCCTATACATATAAGATCAAAATTCGGCATCGGTTATCTCTCCCAGGAGCCTTCCGTGTTTAATAAGCTTACGGTGGAAGAAAACATTATGGCGATACTGGAGACTATACCTTACAGCTGGAGAAAGCGGCAGGAGGAGCTTGAGAAACTGCTTAGGGAGCTGAAAATAGAACATTTGCGAAAACACAAGGCTTTTACTCTTTCCGGAGGAGAAAAAAGAAGGCTTGAGATAACCAGGGCCCTGGTTAAGAATCCTTCCTTTATGCTGCTGGATGAACCTTTTTCAGGGATTGATCCTATCGTAGTAAATGAAGCCCAGGAGATTATAAAGGATTTAAAAGCCAAAGGCATAGGAGTGCTTCTTACCGACCACAACGTAAGAGAGATGCTTTCTATCACCGACAGGGCTTACCTTATCGCGGACGGAAAAATTCTTATTTCAGGAAATTCCTGGGATTTGATAAATAATTCTTCAGCTAGAAAAGTTTATTTGGGAGAAAACTTCCGAATATAATGCACAGAATTACCGCAGGCTTTAAAAGTTAAAATTGCAAAATGCAAAAGTCAAAAGTTTAGGTTAAAGCTCAAAGTTTTTAAGAATCCCGATATTTTAAATGTTTCGAAAATATGCGTCAATTCTTTTCCAACTTTTGAATTTTGAATTGCAATTTTGCATTTTGAATCTTGAGTTTTGAATTTGTACCAGTGTATAACCGCAATTCAAAAGTATCTTAAAAATAATTAATTTTTCAAACTTTTTAACTTTTGAGTTGAAATTGTTACTTTTGCCTTTTGAGCTCTGAATTAATACCTTATGAAAGTTGAGATAAAAGAAATTTCCGGGGTAAAGCGAGATATAAAGATAGAGGTGGATAAGGATTCTTTAAAAGAGATAAGAACAAAGATACTGGATAGGATAAATAAAGAGGTCAGCCTTCACGGTTTTAGAAAGGGAAAAGCGCCGATTGATTTAATTGAAATGAGGCATCCCAACCTAGTTAGAGATGAGTTGTTAAAAGAAGCAGTGCCTTTTTATTACCAGAAAGCCTTGGAAGAGAAAGGCCTTGAGGTTGTAAGCGTCCCGGATATAAAAGACGCCCAGTATTCACAAGATGGCCTTTCTTTTATGGCCCGGGTAGAGATAAAGCCGCAAATAAACATAGACCAGAATTGGTATAAACAGATTAAGCTTAAAGTCCCTTTGCTGGAAGTAGACGAAAAAGAGATAGTAAAGTTTATAGCTCAGCTTAAGGATAACGTAGCCGAGAACTTAGGCAGGAAAGCCGAAGATATCGACGCTGGGCTGATTTCCGCCTGGGCAGGCTATAAGGACTTTGAAGAATTTAGAAAGGCCATATATTCAGAGCTTTATATCAGTAAAGTTATCCAGCGCAGAAGGAGCCTTGAGCGGGAAATAACCCAGGCTATTTTAAGCAAAGTTAAGTGTGATTTACCGGAATCAGTGCTTGCCCAGCAGAAGAATCATTTGGTGCAGCAGGAAATGCTCAATCTTCATTCCCGGGGCGTTTCCGAGGAAGATTTGAAGAAGCATTCTGAAGAAATAGCTAAAAAGAGCGAAGCCCTTGCCAAGGAACAGGTAAAGTTGTATTATATCTTGGACGAAATAGCCAAAAAAGAGAAGTTAAATTGTAAAAAGGATAATCTTTACGAAGTGGTTTTGGGATTTATCTTATCTAATATTTTAACAAAACAGTAAGTTTTAAGGTGCCAGAATTAAGCAGCCAGATAAATCCCTGATATCCGGCAGCTGGCATCCGGTTCCCGCAGTCATTCATAAGGAGGCGAGTTATGAAAAACCAGACCTATGTTCCCATAGTAATTGAACAGACCCAAAGAACAGAAAGAGCCTACGATATTTATTCCCGTTTGTTAAAAGACAGAATAATCTTTGTCGGTACTCCTGTTGATGATAACGTGGCTAATGTGGTCATAGCACAGCTGCTTTTTTTACAGATGGAGGATGTCAGCAAGGATATAAATATCTATGTAAATACCCCCGGCGGTTCAATAACCGCAGGCATGGCCATATACGACACTATGCAGTTCGTAAAACCCGATGTGGCCACCTATTGCGTGGGTCAGGCAGCAAGTTTAGGAGCGCTTCTTTTGTCTGCCGGCAAGAAAGGAAAAAGATTCGCTCTTCCTAATTCGAGAATTATGATACACCAGCCTTGGGGAGGCGTGCAAGGTACCGCTGAAGATATTTCCATTCAGACCAAGGAAATACTGCGCTTAAGAGAGAAAGTAAACGAGATTCTTTCTTATCATACAAAAAGACCTATTGAAAAGATAAGAGAGGATACCCAAAGAGATTATTTCATGTCTGCCAAGGAAGCAAAAGATTACGGCATTGTTGACGAGGTAATCATCGTTAAAAAGGAATAGTCGTAAGCCGGTCAGGAATCTTTAGTCATTGCACGGATAGCTTTAAAAAGGAGCGTAAGATGAAGCACACTTATTTGATGACCCCCGGTCCTTCACCTTTGGCAGGCCCTGTTAAAGAAGCTTTAGCGAAGGATATAATTCATCATCGAACAGATGAGTTCAAAAAGATTTTGCAGGAAGCTCATCAGGGTCTTAAATATGTATTTAGTACAGACAACCCCGTTCTTATTCTAGCCTGTTCAGGAACAGGAGCCATGGAAGCCAGCGTTTCTAATCTCTTGTCCAGAAACGATAAAGCTTTAGTGATTGTAGGAGGAAAATTCGGACAGCGCTGGAAAGATATTTGTTCTAGTTACGGCGTTGAGACTGTTTGCATGGAGATTAACTGGGGCACTTCTCCTGATCCCAAAGAGATAGAAAGAATTCTTAATGACAGCCCCGATATAAAGGCGGTATACACTACTTTATGCGAGACATCCACCGCTACGGTATATGATATTAAGGCTATAGCCTCGATTACCAGAGACAGGGATGTCCTTCTTATAGTAGACGCCATAAGCGGTCTGGGGCAAGATGTGCTTAAGACCGATGAATGGGGAGTTGATGTGGTTGTCTCAGGTTCCCAGAAAGGGCTAATGCTTCCGCCGGGACTTTCTTTTATTTCCTTAAACCGTAAAGCCGAGGTTGCCCTAGCAACATCCAACCTTGCCAAATACTATTTTAGCTTAAAAAAGGCACTGAAATCATACCAGAATGACGATACCCCTTACACACCTTCGGTAAGTTTGGTGGTTGCCTTGAATGAGAGTCTAAAGATCATAAAAGAGGATGGATTAGAGAACCGCTGGAAAGAGTTTCAAAAGATTGCCCAAGCTACGCAGGATGCCCTTAAGGAGCTGGGATTTTCTATTTTTTCCAAGAGCCCTTCTTTTTCGGTTACTGCAGCGGCCATAGAGGGAATAGATACACAAGCTATCGTTAAAAAGATGCGTAAGGAATACGGGATAAGCATTGCCGGCGGCCAGGATGCTCTTAAGGGAAAAATTATCCGCATAGCTCATATGGGTTATATAAATTCTCAGGATGTGATTATGTGTTTGTCGATTTTAGAAAAGGTCTTAGCGGATTTAGGAGCTTCTATAGAGATAGGCAGCAGCCTTAAGGCTTTTCAGGAGGCCTATTATGGCTAAAGTTCTTATAAGTGATAAATTAGCTCAGGAAGGTATAGCTGTTTTAAAAAGCGAGCCTGATTTCCAGGTTGATGTAAAAACCGGTCTTAAGCCCGAGGAGCTTTCTTCTATTATAGGCGATTACCAGGCTATTGTGGTACGAAGCGAGACCAAGCTTACAAAAGATATTATAGATAAGGCCCAGAATCTAAAAGTAATCGGCAGAGCCGGGGTTGGTTTGGATAATGTAGATCTGGAGGAAGCTACCCAGAGGGGGATTATTGTTATGAATGCTCCTTCAGGCAATACGATATCGACCTGCGAGCAGGCATTCGCCCTTATACTTTCGTTATCAAGAAATATTGCCAAGGCTGATGCTTCGGTAAGAGAAGGCAAGTGGGAGCGTTCCAAGTTTAAAGGAGTCGAGCTTTACGGAAAGACTCTGGGTATAATCGGTTTGGGCAGGATCGGACGAGAAGTAGCCAAGCGTGCTCTTTCCTTTGGCATGAGGGTTATTTCTTTCGACCCTTTTATATCCGAAGATGTGGCTAAAAGTATTGATGCAGAGCTAGTTGATTTAGAAAGGCTGTTAAAGAGCTCCGACTATATTACGATACATACTGCTTTAACCGACGAGACAGAGAATATGATTTCCCATAAGGAGTTTTCTTTAATGAAGCCCACTGCCAGAATTATAAATTCTGCTCGAGGCGGAATTATCGATGAGAAGGCCCTGTGTGAGGCGCTTAAAGATAAGAAAATTGCCGGAGCAGCTTTGGATGTCTATGGAAAAGAGCCTCCTGAAAAAAATGACCCTCTTTTTGGATTAGACAATATAGTGCTTAGCCCTCACTTGGGAGCATCGACCCAGGAGGCCCAAGTTAATGTAGCTGTTGAGATAGCCGAGTGCGTAAGAGACGCTCTTTACGGAAGGTCTTTGCGCAACGCGGTTAATTTTCCCACCCTTGAACCTGAAGTCTGGCAGGTGCTTTCTCCTTATATCGGCTTAGCCGAAAAGATGGGTCTTATTTCCAGTCAACTTATTAAAGGCCGGGTTAAAGAGGTCGTGCTTACTTATGCAGGAGAGTTTATTTCTTTTAATCTTGCCCCGGTAAGTTCGGCCGTGGTCAAAGGCCTTCTTTCCCCGGTTATGGAGGAGACGGTTAATTTTGTCAATTCTTTGAATTTAGCTAAAGAGAGGGGCATAAAAGTGGAAGTCGTTAAATCTTCCGAAGGCACCGACTACGTAAATTCGGTGTCCTTGTTGCTTAAATCCGATAAAGAAAGAGTTTCTTTAGAAGGAACCCTTTTTGCCAATAAGTCCGCCCGCATTGTCAAGATAAACGATTTTTACCTAGAGGTTGTGCCTTCGGAATTCATGGTATTTATAGAAAATCGGGATAAACCGGGCGTGATCGGAAAATTAGGCACTATTTTGGGTAAGCACCAGATTAATATCGCCAGCATGGGCTTTGGAAGAAAGCAAAAGGGCGGAGATGCCCTTACCGTGCTCACGGTAGATAGCCCTTTGACCGAGGAGATTGTAAAAGAGATATTATCCGGCGACGATAAATTCATCTCCCTAAAATTTATAAAGGCATAATCCCGGCTTAAGATTGATTTTTATTGTTTACGCGGATGAAGTATGCTTAAAAGAGTTTTTATATTTGTTTTTTTACTTTTTGGTTCTTCCGCTTTCTTGTTTTCGCAACAGACCCAGCCCCTGAAATCAACTATAGTCACCATAAAGGATTGCAAGGCCTGTTCGACAGAATTGACCGAGAAATTCTTAAGAAGTATATTTCAGAATCTGGATTTTAAGAAGATTGACTATAAAGAGAAAGAAGCCCAGGGTCTTATCAAGACGCTTAAGCCTAAAACGCTTCCTTTGTTTATATTTGGTTTAGATATCGAGTCCGAGGCTAACTTTCCAAAGCTAAACAAGCTTCTGGTAAAGAAGGACGCCTTATATATGCTTAAACCCGAACTTTCGGGTATTTTTTATTTTTTGGATAGGCCCCTTATTTCCAAGAGAATAGATTTGTTTGTAAACCTCTATGATGATCAGGCAGCCAGTATACTAAAAAGCATAAAGCAAAAGGCCGGGCGCGAAGGGCTTACTTTAGAACTGCATTTTATTTTTAATAAAGATAATAAGCCTGAGGTTGAGGAAGTTTTAAGAATACTGAGCGTAAAGCATTTATATCCCGGAAAGTTTTGGGAGTATTTATTTAATAGACTTCAAAATATTAGAAGCAGCTTCTGGAATATAGCTTTGCAACGACTCGGTGTCGATATTGATAAAATTGTCGATTTCTCCTTATCCCAAAAGGCTGCCAAACTTTTGGAAGAAAACAGGTCTTTAACCCAGGAACTAGAGATCAGGCAGTCCTCGGTTATCTTAGTCAATAACCGGCAAATATTTAATATAGTAAGCAGCAGCCAGCCTTTAGATGATTTATTAGAAAGGCTTGAGTAAGGGGTAATGTCAAAACTTGCATGGAAGGATGAGAGAAAAATTATTGATTTTAAAGGACTATTTTTCATGCAAGGAGGCAGGAAATTCAAAACTCAGAATTCAAAATGCAAAATTGCAATTCAAAAGTCAAAAGTTGGGGAAGATTTGGCATATATTTTAAAAAACATCTAAAATATCAGGATTTCTGAAAATTTTGAATTTTAACTTGAACTTTTGACTTTTGTCTTTTGATTTTTGTCTTATTAAGACAGGATTAAGATTTTGACGATATTGAGTAAACCGAGAAGAATAATGAATTTGGCGGTAGTGGGTCTTCAATGGGGTGATGAGGGTAAAGGGAAAATAATTGATTGGCTTTCTTCCGATTCCGATTTCATTGTCCGCTTTCAAGGAGGCAATAACGCCGGCCATACGGTAGTCATAAACGGAAAGAAGTTTGTATTCCATTTGATACCCTCGGGTATTTTAAGGAAAGGTAAAGTTTGCGTGATAGGAAACGGCGTGGTGATTGATCCCGAGATATTAATAGAGGAAGTTACAAGGCTTAGAAAAGAAGGCATAGAGATTACTCCTAAAAACTTAAAAATATCATTATTATCGCATCTTATTATGCCCTACCATAGAAACCTGGATGCCTTGAGAGAAAAAAGAAGAACCAATAAAATCGGAACGACCAAAAGAGGGATAGGTCCCTGCTATGTAGATAAGTTTTCGAGGTGCGGCATACGGGTAATAGACCTCATAGACCCCGATGTTTTTAAAGATAAGCTGGCGGATAATCTGCGAGAAAAAAATCCTTTATTTAAGGATGTCTTCGGCGCTGAACCATTTTCTTTTGAGGAAATACTCAGTCAGTATAGCGAATTTGCCAGGATTTTGCGGCCCTTTGCCGCAGATACCGTTGAAACTTTAAGAAGGGCTCAGGAAGATAAGAAAAGTATTCTTTTTGAGGGAGCCCAGGGAACGTTTCTGGATATAGACTTCGGAACTTATCCTTTTGTTACCTCTTCTAATACAATTTCTTCGGCAGCCGGGGCTGGTTCGGGATTTCCTTTCTTAAAAATTAAAAAGGTCTTAGGCGTTGCTAAAGCTTATACTACCCGCGTTGGCCAGGGCCCTTTTCCTACCGAGGTGGAAGGCAAGTATTCGAATTTTTTACGAGAAAAAGGCGGAGAATTCGGCGCTACCACAGGCAGGCCCCGAAGGTGCGGCTGGCTTGATTTAGTCCTGCTTAAACGCGCTGCCCAGCTTAACGGGGTAACTTCCCTGGCTCTTACTAAAATCGATGTTTTGGATGAGCTAAGCGATATAGAAATCTGCACTTCTTATAAATATAAGTCAAAAACCGCTAAAAATTTTCCTTTAAGCATAAAAGAATGGAGCAGTATAAAGCCGGTTTACAGAAAATTTAAAGGATGGAATAAGCCCACCACATCCATACGAAGCTACGCTAAGTTGCCTACAAGAACAAAAGATTATATAAATATTATCGAGGATTATTTAAAATTAAAGGTAGAATTTATTTCGGTCGGTTCGCTTAGGGAAGCGGTTATCAAGAGATAAAATGAGGTCTAGATTTAGGGAGCATAGTGAACGTAAATCTATGACCGAATTTTACCCCGCGCCTTTGTCTTATTTATGCTGAATGGCTCAAGGGCGCGGGGTCAATTCAGCCGAATCACTTACGAGCACTGTGTTCCCTAAGTGATGGCTTCATTGAAGGAGGTAGTTTAAATGGATTTGCTTTGGCTTGTGCCGCTGGGTTCAGTTATTGCTTTGGGGTTTTGTGCCTATCTTGTCCGGTGGATATTTAAACAGCCCGAGGGCAATGAAAAAATGAAGGAAATTGCCCGCTATGTTTCCGAAGGGTCAAGAAGCTATCTTAAGCAGCAGTATAAAATCGTATCTTTGTTTTTTGTAATTGTTTTCTTTATTCTTTTGGTCATGGCCCTTAAGGGCTTTTTGGTAATTTTTGTGCCTTTTGCTTTTATAACCGGCGGTTTCTGGTCGGCTCTGTGCGGATGGATTGGTATGTGGATTGCTACCAATTCTTCCAGTCGTACAGCACAGGCGGCAAGCCAGAGCCTTAACTCCGGTTTAAAAGTTGCTTTTTCTTCGGGTACTGTTATGGGGTTTATGGTTGTGGGTTTTGGCTTATTGGATTTGGCAATTTGGTATTACATACTTGATTGGTGGTACCGTACCCATACCCTTCCGGTCGGCTTTGATAAGTTGACAGCCATTACTTCTACTATGCTTTGTTTTGGCATGGGCGCTTCAAGTTACGCTCTCTTTGCCAGGGTTGGAGGAGGAATTTATACCAAGGCCGCGGATGTAGGAGCAGACCTTGTGGGTAAAGTTGAAGAGGGTTTACCTGAGGATGACCCTCGAAATCCGGCGGTTATCGCCGACCAGGTCGGTGATAACGTAGGAGATGTGGCAGGGATGGGAGCTGATTTGTACGAATCTTATGTAGACTCAATTGTCGCTACCATGGCTTTGGCAGCTACGGCCGGCTTGGGTCTTAAAGGAATCATTACTCCTATGCTCATGGCTGTTTGCGGAGTTGTCGCCTCGGTAATCGGTTTCTTCATGGTGAAAACCAAGAAGGAGACCCAGAAAGACTTAATTTTTGCTCTTCGTAAAGGAGTTATTACCGCGGCTATACTAATTGTAGTTTTTTCATATTTTTTGGTTTTGAATATTTTAGGAAAACAGCATTTAGGAATATGGGCAGCGGTAATTTGCGGGTTAGTCGCCGGGATATTCTTAGGTATTGCTACGGAATATTTCACTTCGCATTCTTTTAAGCCCACCCGTAAACTTGCGCAGAGTGCCGTAACCGGACCGGCCACTTTGATTATCGCAGGTATATCCTTGGGTATGCTTTCAACAGTGCCCTCGGTTCTTTTGATATGTCTTGCGGTCTTAGGCAGCTTTTATTTTGCCGGAGGGGCCTCTAATTACGGATTTGGTTTATACGGAGTGGGTATTGCCGCAGTCGGTCTTTTGTCCACATTAGGAATTACCCTTGCTTCAGATGCTTACGGCCCTGTAGCCGATAATGCCGGAGGAAACGCTGAGATGGCCGGTCTTTCCGAAAATATCCGGGCCAGAACCGATCAGCTGGATTCTTTAGGCAATACCACTGCTGCTACCGGTAAAGGATTTGCCATAGGCTCAGCTGCGCTTACCGCGCTTGCGCTTGTTGTGGCCTATAAGGAAAGAGTAGAGATATTAGGCACTCCCATGGAGCTTTCGCTTCTTTCGCCTCGTCTTTTAATCGGCTTATTTATAGGAGGAGTAATGCCTTTTGTTTTCTGTTCTCTTACCTTGCAGGCCGTCGGTCTTACGGCCCAGGAGATTATAAAAGAAGTTAGGATTCAGTTCAAAGAAATCAAGGGGCTAATGGAAGGAAAGAGTAAGGCTGATTATGCCCGATGCGTTCAAATTACAACTAAGGCCGCCCAGCGCCAGATGATTCTGCCGGCGCTTTCGGCAATAGTTGTTCCGGTGGCCGTAGGAATACTTTTAGGTATTGAAGCGGTGGCAGGGCTTTTGATGGGGTCTTTAGTATGTGGTTTTGTGCTTGCTGTTATGATGGCTAATGCCGGAGGGGCTTGGGATAACGCCAAGAAGTTTATTGAAGAAGGAAATTTAGGAGGCAAAGGTTCTTTAGTCCATAAAGCAGCTGTGGTGGGAGATACGGTAGGAGATCCCTTTAAAGATACGGCCGGACCTTCTTTAAATATCTTGCTTAAGCTGATGTCCATGGTTTCCATAGTATTTAGCAGTTTTATAATTCAATTCAGCCTGTTTAAATAGACCGGCTTAAGGCCTTTCGGATAGTGAAAATATCAAGTAAAATAAGGAAAAAGTGCCCAAGGGCTTAATGTAAATGGGCTTGACTCTAAATTAGGCCTATGATAATATACTTTTACTAATCAAAGGGGTTAATATGAGATATGCAAAAATAGTTCGTCAGGTGTTATGTTATTTTTTGCTTTTTACTTTCTTGAGCGGCTGTGCTTTGGTCATCCAGAAGGGAAGGCGGTCTGATCTTACAAAAATTAAAACCTTAAAAGGCGAAGTAAGCGCTCTTGAAAGAGAACTTTCCGAACTTAGGAATGCTAAATCTTTACTGGAGGGCAAGCTCTCTCAAGAGATTAAGGATAAACAGGTAAAGCTTGATATGCAGGAGAGAGGCTTGGTTATCACTGTGTTAGGAGAAATACTTTTTGATTCGGGCAAGGATGTATTAAGGAAAGAAAGTTATTCTATTCTGGATAAGATATTAGATATCCTTAAAGATGAACTTCGAGAGCACAGAATAGGCGTTGAAGGCCACACTGATAACCAGCCTATAAAATATTCAGCTTGGAAATCCAATTGGGAGCTGTCTTCCCATAGGGCCTTAAGCGTTTTATATTATTTAAAAGATAACGGTGTTAAGCCCGATCGTCTATCGGCTATCGGCTACGGAGAATACAGGCCGGTCGCCTCTAATGATACTCAAGAAGGCAGACAATTAAACAGAAGGGTTGAGATTGTTATTTTGCCCAGGCTGGTTAAGAAGCTAGAGCTTGAAGACGTCGATTTAGAAGAATCCGAAGAGCTTCTTAAATAGTCGTTAGCAAAAGATAAGGAGAGAAAATGAAGAATTCCCCGATAATCGGAGTGTTTTTGGGAGTTATTGTAGTGCTTTTGATTATTATTTTTTCTTTAGGTTATCAGCTTAATAAGACCCACACTTTGTCCGGCCAGGAGGCTACCCGTAGAATAAAGGCGGAGGAGCAGGTTGAGGGGTTAAGCAAACAGCTTGAGACTTTGAAAGAGGAAGTAGTGGACTTGCAGATGAAGATAGTGGAAACTCAAGGGCTAGTTGATTTAAAAGACAAATATATAGAAGATCTTGAGTTTGAGATGAATAAGCTGGAGAAATTTAAGGATAAGTTGGAAGAAGACTTAAAGGAAGAGCTTATAAATAAAGATAAAAGTATTCGCTAAGCTTAGCAGAGAAAGTATTTTTGCATTACTATAATGGGGGCCTCAGGCCCCCAAAATTTTTGTCAACTTGTACCTGATTCATGGATAAAAGTATTCCCAGGCACATAGCGATAATAATGGACGGAAACGGCCGCTGGGCAAGGAAAAGAGGCTTGCCTCGTAACATCGGCCATAAAAAGGGAATGGAAAACGCGGAAAAAATCTTAGACTATGCACATAACAGAGGCGTAAAGATACTTAGCCTTTTTACCTTTTCTACCGAGAACTGGACAAGACCCAGGGAAGAGATTGGTTTTTTGTTTTCCAGCTTAAAAGAGTACCTTAAGAAAAAGAAAAAGAAATTAATGGACGAAAACATCCGGCTGAATCTCATGGGAAGGAAAGATAATCTACCTCAAGATTTACTTGCCCAGATTGATGATGTAGAGGCTGCCACGCGTAACAATAAGGATTTTGTCATAAACCTGGTTTTTAATTACGGCGGCAGAGCTGAAATAGTCGATGCTGCTAATAAAATACTTTTGGGATTTAAACAAGGTAAGATTAAAGACTCCGGTATTACTGAAGAGAATTTTCAGAATTATCTCTATAGCCCCTTTGTGCCTGATGTGGATTTGTTGATTCGGACATCGGGAGAGCAGAGGATCAGCAATTTTCTTCTTTGGAGAGCTGCCTACTGCGAGATCTATTTCACCAAAACCCTATGGCCTGATTTCGGGCCCAAAGATTTTGATAAGGCCTTAGAGGAATTTGCAAAAAGAGACAGACGTTTCGGAGGAATCAAAACTCATGTATAAAAGAACATTCAGCGGGATAATCTTGGTTGTTTTATCGATCTTCGCTGTTATTTTTAGGCCTCTGTGTCTTGCGGTCACTACTTTGTTTATTCTCGTAGGGCTCTGGGAGTTTTTTCTTATGATCGAAAATAAACAGGTGCGGCTTTTCAAGATATTTGGGCTTATTTTGGGGGGGTTAATTCCGGTATCTATTTTCTTTCAGATGCCTATAACCCGCCAGTGGCAGCTTTTTTTCATAGTAACGGGGTTATTTGTCCTTTTTCTGCTTGAGCTTACTCGAAAGGAGCGGCAGGAGACTATTTTTTCTCTTTCGGGCACGATTTTCGGCGTTCTTTATGTTTCCTGGTGTTTCAGTTTTATTATAAGGGTAAGAAATTTAGATGAGGGCGCTTTCCTGCTGGGTTTTTTAGTTCTTGTGGTTAAGTCTCAAGACCTGGGCGCCTATCTAACAGGGATATTGTTCGGCAAAAACCCCCTCTTAAGAAGAGTAAGCCCTAAGAAGACGGTTGAAGGCTCGATAGGAGGTATTTTGTTCAGCATAGCTTTTGCCTTTATATTTAGAAGCTTCCTGGACATAAATACTTTCCAAGTTCTAGTCTTAGGATTAATTCTAGGATTCATCGGACAGCTGGGGGATTTATTCGAATCTTTAATAAAGAGGGATTGTAGCGTTAAGGATTCGGGAAATTTAGTGCCTGGCATGGGCGGAATCTTAGATGTTATTGACAGCCTGATTTTCACCGCACCGGTATTTTATTTATATATTACCATGCTTAAAGATATCTCCTTTTATCATTTGTTGTTTAAATGAGCGTTCAGATAATCGCAAATATTCGGGTATCGGCTATTGGGTGTAGGGTGCCGGGAAGAGAACGATGCCCGATACGCGATACCCGACACCCGAAAGTAGCGGTTTAAAAGAAAATGAAAAAAGTAATTGTTTTGGGTTCGACCGGTTCTATCGGAACAAACACTTTAGATATAATACGAAGACATCCGGATAAATTTAAAGTCCTTGGGCTTTCCGCTTTTAGCAACGCTGAATTACTTTCCGAGCAGATTAAAGAATTTAAGCCTAGATATATAAGCATCTTTGATAAAAACAGATATAAAAAGATTAAGGCTCGCGGTGCATCTAAAATATTTGCCGGCCAAGAGGGCCTATTAAAGCTGGCTTCAAATAAGTGTGACATATTGGTCATGGGTATAAGCGGTTTCGGGGCGCTTAGGCCTTTGGTTGCCGCTTTAGGCAAGGCAAAGAGGCTTCTTCTGGCCAACAAAGAAGCTATAATTTCGGCAGGCAGTATTCTTGCTAAAAAGATGAGAAGTTCTTCTACCAGGATTTTTCCCGTGGATAGTGAAGCCTGGGCGGTAAGCAACCTGCTTGAGGGGACGAGCTTAAACCATATTAATTCCATATATATTACTGCCTCGGGAGGACCTTTCTTTCGTAAGAGCAGAAACCAGATGAGAAAGGCAGGAATAAAGCAGGTTCTTAAGCATCCCGTATGGAAGATGGGAAAGCGGATCTCGGTAGATTCAGCCACCCTTATGAACAAGGGCTTTGAAGTAATAGAGATACACCGCCTTTTTGAGATTCCGGTGGAAAAGATAAAAGTTTTAGTTCATCCTCAGTCAGTTATTCATGCCTTCTTAGAGAAGAATAACGGAAGTCTTTTGTCGTCTTTGTTTTCTGCCGACATGAAAATACCCATAGGAGCATCTTTGGGTAGCCCTACCAATCACTTATATGTAAGAAACTTGGATTTGTCGAAGTTAAAGGGCTTGGATTTCTTTAAGCCCGACTATAAAAAATTCCCCCTGCTTAAGCTTGCCTATTTTGTAGCTAAAAGCGGCAGAAGCTTTCCCGCGGTGCTTGTGGCTTCGGATGAAGAGGCGGTTTCTCTTTTCCTTGAGGGTAAAATAAGTTTCTTGGAGATTTCCAAAATCATCGAGAAAGTTATTGC
The DNA here is from genome assembly GCA_016932855.1 of Candidatus Omnitrophota bacterium. Lineage (GTDB taxonomy): Bacteria > Omnitrophota > Gorgyraeia > Duberdicusellales > Duberdicusellaceae > JAFGCB01. The sequence goes on from JAFGCB010000042.1 coordinate 20,309, forward strand.
TTCTCATAGAGCAAAGGATTTAAACGGCCTGGAAGACGTGTTTTTATGGCAGGCCTGGGCAAAGGATAAAGTAAGGCAGATTGCTTTAAAGAAAGGTTAACTTTTAGGAGATATTCAAGATGGAAGTTTTGAGGTTTATATTAATATTAGGAGTTTTAATAATTGTTCACGAGTTCGGCCATTTCCTGGCCGCAAGACGTCTGGGAGTGAAGGTAGATAAATTCGCCATAGGCTTCGGTCCGCCTATATTTAAAAGAAGGATTAAAGATTTCGATTTTCTTATTTGTTCTATTCCTTTAGGGGGATATGTAAAGCTTGCCGGGGATAGTCTAACCGAATGCAAGGGTAAATCTTTTGAGTATTTTTCTAAACCTCCCGGGATACGGGCTGTTATTGTCGGCATAGGGCCCGTATTTAATTATATCTTAGCCTGGCTTATTTTCGCGGTAATCTTTACTATAGGGTTTGCCAGCCCCGACCCCTCGAGCACGATAGGGGAGCTTAAAGAAAATTATCCGGCTCAAGCTTCCGGCTTAAAAGAAGACGATGTCATCGTGGAGATTGATTCTAAGAAAGTTCAGAGCTGGCAGGAGCTGACAAGTATGATTCATAATTTCCAGGGCCGTTATTTAAATATCAAGGTCAAGCGTGGCAGCCAGGTTATCGATTTTAGGCTAGAGCCAAGAAGAGAGACCCAGGAGGTCTTTGGAAAAAAACATGAAGTGTCTTTGATCGGAATAGCACCCAAGGTCTACACTGTAAAGTATCCTTTTTATGAGGCCCTTGGTCAAGCCGGGATACATATCGTAAAACTCACAATACTTACCCTTAAGGCCCTGTTTCGTATTTTTACCGGTTCCATACCTATAAGGGATTCGTTAGTAGGGCCTTTCGGTATGTATGTTATAAGCAGCGATGTCGCAAGACTGGGCCTTGTGCCTTTGTTGAGTTTCGTGGGTCTTATAAGCATGAGTCTGGCGATTTTCAACTTTTTGCCCCTTCCTATTTTAGACGGAGGGCATCTGTTTTTCTTGTTACTGGAGAAGCTTAGAAAAAAGCCTCTGTCTCCCAAGATTGAGGATGTTATAAATCAAATCGGCTTTGTTTTTCTTGTTATTTTAGGGATTTTTGTGCTCTACAATGATTTTTTACGGTTCGGCCCGAAATTGTTTGGCAAATAGCCGATTTTGCTAAAGAGGCTGTCGAGCAGAGCGAGATAATATGAAGAGTGTTGTTAGAGTAGGAAGCTTAAAGATAGGCGCTAATAATCCGGTGGTCGTAAAGGGGATGATTAAGTCATCCTTTGATGACCGGGCTGGCCTTATAAAGGAAGCCAAGGCTTTGGAGAAAGAAGGTTGCCAGATTCTAAGGATAGCCATAGAGAAGAAACAGGATGCGCAGATTATAGATATCTTGAAAAGCAGGATTAATATCCCTGTTGAGGCAGATATACATTTTGATTACCGGCTCGCTATTCTAAGCCTGGAAAAAGGGGTAGATTGCTTAAGGCTTAATCCTTTAAATATAAATAAACTCAAGCAGATAAGGCAAGTGGTGGCTCTAGCTAAAGATAAGGATATACCCATAAGAGTAGGGGTTAATTCCGGAGGCTTTAAAGGAAAGAGGTCAGAAGATCTGCTTGTATCGAGCATGGCAAAAGAGATTTTTTCTTATATAAAAATAATGGAGAATTTGAAATTTAAAAAGATAATGGTTTCGGCTAAGGCCCCTTCTGCACGGGTAACTCTTAAGGTTAATCAGCTGCTTTATAAAAAGCTGGATTATCCTATTCATTTAGGCCTAACCGCCACCGGGCCTTTTTATGAGGGTTTGATTAAAAGCTCCATAACTTTGGGTATTTTACTCTATCAAGGCATAGGCAGCGCTTTAAGAGTTTCTTTAAACTCCAGCTCCCTGGAGGAAGTAAAAGCAGCCAAGGTTATCCTTCAGTCTTTGGGGCTTGGGTTTTTTTATCCCGAGATAATATCCTGTCCTACCTGTTCGCGTTGCAAGGTGGATTTGCGGGCAAAGGTTGAAAAATTCAAAAAAATCCTTAATAGTAACAGCAATAACTCTTATAATAAGAAGGTGAAGATTGCTTTGATGGGTTGCCCGGTAAATGGGCCGGGCGAAGCTTCAAGCGCGGATATCGGTATTGCTTTCGGAAAAAACTACGGTGTTTTATTTAAAGAGGGCAGGCCCATTAAGCGGATAGGGCATAAGCTCTATAGCAAGGTTCTTTTAGACAGCCTTAAGTAGCTTCTACGAATTACGAATTTATTACGAATATACTAATTTGTTGTAAAATCGGCTCTTTTTTGTTCGGTAGTTATTCGTAGTTATTAATAGTTATTTATTGTTGTTGGGTGCATTGCTGGTTATAGCAAATACAACGTGTAACCATTATTAACTGCCAGTAACCATTAGTAGCCTTTAGTAACCATATTAATAAAGATATGTTGTTTTCAGAGTATTTTGTCCCTACTTTAAGAGAGGTAAAAGAGGAAAGCTTATCTTTTAGACTGTCCTTAAAGGCGGGCTTGATCGCAGCGCTTGCCTCCGGAATATATTCTTATCTTCCTTTGGGTTTAAGGGTCTTAAAGAAGATAGAAGCTATTATAAGAAAGCATATGGATAATACCGGAGCCTTGGAAGTCTTGCTCCCCGCTCTTCAGCCTTTGGATTTATGGAAGAAGACCCAGCGGGACGAACTTTTGGCTGAAGTTATGGTTAGGTTTCAAGACAGGCGCGGCCGGAAATTATGCCTGGGCCCTACGCATGAGGAAGTAATAACCGATCTGGTAGCCCGTTTTGTTTCTTCGTACAAGCAGCTTCCTTTAATCCTTTATCAGATTCAGACAAAATTTAGAGATGAAGTAAGGCCCAGGGCAGGTTTAATACGAAGCTGCGAGTTTGTAATGAAGGACGCCTACAGTTTTGATATAGATGAAAAAAACCTTCAGAAGAATTACCAGAATATGTATTCGGCCTACAACAGCATATTTTCCGAGTGTGGCCTTAGGACTATAGCGATGGAGGCCGACCCCGGATTTATAGGCGGAAGCATCTCCCATGAGTTTTTAGCCGAAGGCCCTTCCGGAGAAGACGTAGTGTTTTTTTGCGATAAGTGCAATATCTATTTTAAGGAAAAAGAGGAATGCCCCCAATGCAATAGCAGAAAGTTTAAGGAAAAGAGAGCCTTAGAACTGGGCCATATCTTTAACTTAGGGACAAAATATTCAGAGAAGCTGGATGCGTTTTTCTTGGATAAAGAAGGAAGGCGCAGCCCGGTTATTATGGGTTGTTACGGAATAGGAGTAAGTAGAATAATCTCGGCTGTTATTGAGCAGAATTGCGATAAAGAAGGGATTATTTGGCCTAAGGAGATATCCCCCTTTGACCTTGAGCTTGTTTGTTTAAACTCCGACGATAAAGATTTGTTTTCTTTTTCGAGCCGGATTTACCGGATTTTGAGCGATAAGGGCTTAGAGGTTTTATTTGATCAGCGAGCCGAATCAATAGGGGTAAAACTTAACGATGCCTATCTTTTAGGCATGCCTTACCTTGTTATTGTAGGCAGGAAAAATTTTCTTGAAGGTAAAATAGAAATAATTACAAGGAGCAACAAAGAGCGTATTTTAGTGGATAAGGAAAGACTGGTCGAAGCATTGAGCGAACTAACCGATAAATAATTTTTATCCCTAGAGCTTTTTAGGAAAGGCGATGGAAATCAAAGAGAAAGAAAACCTGCTTAAAAGCACGATAATTCCTTACCTCGAGAAAGAAGGCATTGAGGTCTTTGAACTGAAGTTTTTTTATAGTTCCGGAAAACCCCTTTTAAGAATTCTGGTTGATTTTCCTGAGGGTGGCATAACTATCGATGATTGTAGCTTGCTAAACAAGAAATTATCTGATTACTTGGAAGGCCAGAATTTTCTGGAAGGAAGTTTTGTTCTTGAGGTTTCTTCCCCGGGAGTAAACAGAGACCTTTCTACTTTTAAGGATTTCTTGCGAGTAAAGCAAAAATCGGTCTCGCTGTGGCTTAGCCAAGAGTTTGAAGGCAGGCTTCATTATGACGGAAAAGTCCTGGATGTGGATTCAGACAAAAAGGTTTTGTTTCTAGAGTTGGATAACAACAAAAGCATTACTTTGCCTTTAAATTTTATTAAAAAAGGTAAGGAACGAATCATTGAAATGAGGTAAGACATGAACGGAGAATTGTTAGCGATATTGGATCAGATGGAGAGAGAAAAGGGCATTGACAAGGAGAAGCTTCTTGAAGCCATAGAGCAAGCATTGATCATTGCTGCTAAGAAGATTGCCAAGATAACTAATCCTGACGCGGAGATTTCTGTCAAAATAGATAGAAGCACGGGGAAGATTAGAGCCTTTGTGGGAGATGAGGAAGTGCTTTCTGAAAGCCTTGCCAGGATTGCCGCTCAAACCGCCAAACAGGTAATAATACAAAAGATTAGAGAGGCGGAAAAAGAAGTTGTCTTTAACGACTTTAAGGACAAGGTAGGAGACCTGATATCAGGCACTGCCTATAGATTTGAAAAAAACGGCATAATTTTAGATCTTTTGGGAAAAGCTGAAGCGATTATACCCAAAAGGGAGCTTTCTCCACTTGACGGTTTTAAATTGGGAGAAAGGATAAAAGCGTATTGTCTTGAGGTGAAAAGAGAAAAAGGACCTCAAGTCGTAGCTTCCCGCAGGGCCGCCGGATTTGTTAAGAAATTATTCGAATTGGAGGTTCCTGAAATATATGAAGGTATTGTGGAGATAAAGTCAGTGGCAAGAGACGCCGGCGATAGGACCAAGATAGCGGTATATTCTAAAGATGAAAAGGTAGACTGCGTGGGGGCCTGTGTAGGCATGCGGGGTTCCCGGGTAAAGAGTATTGTTCAGGAGCTGAGGGGCGAGAAGATCGATATAGTAAGATATGCGGATGATGCCGAGACTTTCATAAAAGCTTCGCTTTCGCCTTCGCAGGTAGGAAGAATAGTCTTGAATAAAGAAAAAAAGAGGGCATTGGTTGTGGTCAGTAAAGATCAGCTTTCTCTGGCTATCGGCAAGGGCGGACAGAATGTAAGGCTGGCTTCACGGCTTACCGGATGGGAGTTAGATGTAAGGTCAAAAGAAGAAATAAAAGAAGAAATCGATGAACTCAATAAACTTAAAGGCATCGGCAAGCAGACGGTAAATAATTTAATAAAAGCGGGATTTCAGAATATGCGGTCTATAGCCGAAGCGGAAGCTTCAGAGCTGTCGGAGATAAAGGGCATAGGAAAAAAGAAGGCTAAGGAGATTGTAGAACAGGCAAGAAAAATATTGGAGCAAGGGCAGTAGCTTAAAGTTCTACTAACTCGGAAGGGGTTGTAGTAATAGTATGAGAGCACATGAACTGGCGAAAGAACTGGGGTTAAATTCCAAGGAATTCTTGAAGAAGATGAAAGAGATGAACTTTCCTGTAAAGAGCCATCTTTCTATTATAGATGACGATACCGCCGAGATAATCAGGCATGAGCTTAAAGATCTCAAAGAGAAGGAAATTCAGGAAAATGTTCTGGAAGTAGATTTTCCCATTACCGTTAAGGACTTCGCGGTAAAAGTCGGCAAGAAGCCTTCAGAGGTTATGCAGATGTTTTTGAAGAAAGGTAAGTTCTTCAGCATAAACCAGAATTTGGAAAAAGATATAGCCTCTGAATTCGCCCGCCAGCTCGGGTTTACTCTTACGGAGAAGCCTCTTTTGGAGGAGGAGCTTACCAAGGAGGCCGTTACCGATAAAAAAAATCTTCTGCCAAGAGCGCCGGTGGTTACCCTTATGGGTCATATCGATCACGGTAAGACCACGCTCTTGGATTTTATCAGAAAGTCTAAGCTGGTAGATAAGGAATCAGGCGGCATTACTCAGCATATCGGCGCCTATCAGGTCAAGACTTCCAAGGGCAAGATTACCTTTATTGATACGCCCGGTCATGAGACTTTTACCGCTATGCGGGCAAGAGGAGCTGATATTACAGATATAGTTATTCTTGTTGTGGCTGCTGATGACGGAGTAAAGCCTCAGACCGAAGAAGCCATAAGCCATGCCAAAGCGGCAGAAGTTCCTATAGTAGTAGCTATTAATAAGATGGATAAGTCCACAGCCCAGCCGGACATAGTAAAACAGAAGCTTTCCAAGCTGGATCTTGCGCCTGAAGATTGGGGCGGTAAGACTATCACTGTCGGGGTATCTGCAAAGACAGGCGAGGGTGTAGATAAATTACTTGAGTCAATATTGCTTGAAGCGGAATTATTGGAGCTAAAAGCTGACTTTAAAAGGCCGGCTTTAGGAGTTGTCCTTGAGGCTAAACTTTCCCGGGGCTTAGGCCCGGTAGCAACAGTTATTGTACAGCAAGGGACTTTGAGAGTCGGTGATGTTGTGGTTTGTGGTTTTTCTTGGGGCAAGGTAAGAGCTCTTAGGGACGATAGAGGAAATAATTTAAAAGAGGCTTATCCTTCTTTTGCCCTTGAGGTGGTAGGTTTGCAGGATTTACCTTCCTCGGGCGATACATTTTTTGTCGTTCCGACGGAGAAAGAAGCTCAGGATATCATAAGAAGAAGGAGCCAGGCGAGCAAAAAAGAAGTTAAGTCGCCCGCTCGGCATGTAAGGCTTGAGAATTTATATGAGAAGATAAAGACGGAAGAGCTAAAGCAGTTCCGTCTTATCATAAAAGCCGATACTTACGGGACTTTGGAAGCCATAGAAGATGTTTTGAATAAAATAGAACTTAAGGAAATACAGATTCAGATTCTCCACAAAAGTATAGGGCCGGTAAATCTTTCCGACGTTGTTTTAGCCGATGCTTCCGACGCTTTAATCGTGGGTTTTAAGGTTGACCTTGAGCCGGCGGTTTCAAAGAAAGCCCAGGATAAAGAGATTCAGATTAAAACTTACCAGATAATATACGAGCTTATTGCCGATATAAAGGCAGCGCTTGAAGGAATGCTTGCTCCGGATGTTAAGAGGGTGTTTTTAGGAAGAGCAAGGGTAAAGAAAGTATTTAAGTTATCCAAATTCGGAATCATTGCCGGCTGCGTCGTCGAGAAGGGAAAAATTGCCAGAAACAGCCCCTGTAATCTTTTAAGAGGCCAGGACAAGGTATTCAGCGGTAAGGTCCAATCCCTTAAGCGGGTAAAAGATGACGTAAGAGAAGTTCAGGAAGGTTTCGAATGCGGGATAGGCATAGGCTTTGATGACATTAAAGAAGATGACCGTATCGAGGTCTTCCAGGAAGAGATTACCACTAGAAGAATAGATATTTAATTAGTACCGCCTACCGAGCACTGCGTAATCCGATATTCACTCAGTACTCGGTAGGCGGTACTCAGTACGCATAAAAGGGTGATTTAACCTTATGAAGAGAGTATTAAGCGGAATGCGACCTACGGGAAAACTTCATCTCGGCCATTGGGTAGGTGCTTTATCCAGCTGGGTAAGCCTTCAGGATAAATATGAATGTTTTTTTATGGTTGCTGATTGGCACGCCCTTATGAGCGAGTACAAGAACCCTTCTTCTTTAAAGGACGTGGCTTTAGATAATGTTGCTGATTGGATCAGCTGGGGAATATCGAGCAAGAAATCAACGATATTCATTCAATCGGATATTAAAGAACATCTGGATCTTTTTATGGTGTTTTCTATCCTTACTCCTTTAGGCTGGCTGTACAGGTGTCCTACTTTTAAAGAACAAATAAAGCAGCTTGAGGCTAAAGAGATTAATACACATGCCTTTTTAGGTTATCCTGTCCTTCAGAGTTCGGATATCCTGCTTTATAAGGCAGATTACGTCCCGGTAGGAGAGGATCAGTTGCCGCATTTAGAGCTGGCCCGTGAAATAGTCCGACGTTTTCATTTTATTTATAATAAGGAAATATTTCCCGAGCCTAAACCTTTGCTTACCGAAGTGCCCCGTCTTTTAGGTTTAGACAGCCGGAAGATGAGCAAGAGTTATGATAATTGTATCTATCTTTCCGATGAAGACGAGACAATAAAAAATAAGGTCAGTTCCATGATCACCGATCCCCAGAGGATAAGAAAAACCGATCCGGGAAGACCCGAAGTTTGCAACGTCTATTCTTATTATAAGGCTTTTTTGCCCCAGAAGGATAAAGAGGTATCCAGCTGGTGCCGGAAGGCCCAAAAAGGCTGCACCGAATGCAAAGGGATTTTAGCTGAAGAGTTTTGTGATCTTATAAGGCCAAGAAGAGAGAATAAGAAAGAATTGCTTGGGGACAAGAAAAAACTTTTGTCAATATTGGAAGAGGGAAAAGAAAAAGCCCACCGCGAGGCTTCAAAGACCTGGAAAGAAGTTAAAAAGCTTGTAGGCTTTTAAAAGCTTCTAGGAACAGCGACAAACCTAAAATAAAAGCCGATAACCATTATTAATCAATAGTAACCATTAGTAACTTTCAGCAACTATCAATAACAATTTTATTTATTCGTATATTCGTAGGGATTCGTAAATTCGTAGATAAAATATATGAAAGTGAAGCTTGAAATATTTGAGGGACCTTTAGATTTACTGCTTTATCTTATAAAAAAGAATCATATAAATGTCTCCGATATACCCATAGCTATTGTGCTCGGGCAATACTTAGAATATCTGGAGTTCTTAAAGCTTTTGGATATAAATATCGCCTCTGAGTATCTGGTTATGGCAGCAACGCTTATTCAGATAAAGTCAAGGATGCTTCTTCCCCGGCCTGAAGAAGAGGCCCAGGAGGAAGAAGTAGATCCCAGAGAAGAGCTGGTTAATAAACTTCTTGAGTATCAGAAGTATAAAGATATTGCCAACTCTCTGAGAGATAAAGAGTTGCACCGGATAAAGTTTCTAAGAAGACCGGACAGTCTTCTTGACTATAAGCCCGAGGAAGTATATTTTGAGGCCAGCATTTTTGATTTAATCACGGCCTTTAAGTCTGCCTTAAAGGACGTCCCAAAAGAGATTTTCTTTGAGGTTATTAAAGATGAGTTTACCGTTGAGCAGAAAATTCATGATATTTTGCATCTTTTACTGGTTGATTCAGTGATTGAGCTTGGCCAGCTTTTCTTGAAAGCTAAGAATAAATTAGAGGTTGTAGCTACCTTCTTGGCTATTTTGGAGTTAATAAGGCTTAAAGAGATAGGTGTTTTTCAGGAAGGGCTTTTTGGCAAGATCATTATTACCAGAAATAACCAATAGCGCCTAAAAATCTTATGAATAAACCGAACTTTAAGCAAAATAACATTAATAAGTTTAATCTTCCTCAGGAGAGCGAGGATGAGTTTGTATTTAATCTTTCTCTGAGGCCAAAAGACCTTAGTGATTTTGTGGGTCAAGGAGAAGTTATTTCTTCTTTGAATATAGCGATTAAAGCAGCTAAAAAGAGATCCGAGCCTTTAGAGCACGTTCTTCTTTCCGGGCCTCCCGGACTAGGCAAGACTTCGCTTGCCTACTGCATTGCCCGTAATATGTCAGCTAAAGTCACCGCTACAAGCGGTCCGGCGATAGACAGGGCAGGGGATCTGGTGGGAATCCTTACTAATCTGGATAAGGGCGATATCCTGTTTATCGATGAAATACACAGGCTTTCCAAAGTGGTGGAGGAGTTTCTTTATCCGGCAATGGAGAATTTCCAGATAGATTTTGTTATTGATAAAGGCCCTTATGCCAAAAGCGTTAAGTTTAATCTCAAGCCGTTTACTCTTATCGGCGCGACTACCCGAAAAGGCCTTTTAAGCGGGCCTTTAAGGGGCCGTTTCGGGCTTTTTTTCGACTTTGATTTTTATAATCCCGAGGATTTGTCGTTGATTGTCAAAAGAAGCGCTAAGCTCTTGGATGTAGAGATTGATAAGAAAAGCTGTCTGGAGATTGCCCGTCGTTCGCGGGGCTCTCCCCGGTTGTGCAACCGAATTCTTAAGCGGGTAAGAGACTACGCACAGGTCGTAGGCGAGGGCGTGGTTAACTTAGAGCTTACCGATAAAGCCCTCGGTGAGATACGGGTCGACAACGAAGGTTTTGATGAAATGGATAGAAAGTATTTAAGGACAATAATAAACGTGCATCAGGGGGGGCCTGTCGGGATTGAAGCAATCGCAGCTTCTTTGGGAGAAGACAGACAGACTTTGGAGGATGTGGTTGAGCCGTATCTTTTAAAAAAGGGTTTTATCTTGCGCACTCCCCGGGGAAGGATTGCTGCGGAAGTATCCTACCGCCATCTCAAGGTTCCTTATCATAAGGAAACCCAGGAAAAAATCTTTTAATATTCTTATCTTGTAGGGACAGGCCTTGCGCCTGTCCGTTATACGATATTTGATTTTGTAACGGGCCGACACGAGGTCGGCCCCTACGCAAATAGTTAATATATGTTTAGACTGATTAAACAAAGCTCTGATGCAAAAGCCCGCCTGGGAGTTTTTAAAAGCCGAAAGAACGAGTTTGCCACCCCTGCTTTTTTTCCGGTTGCTACCCAGGCGGCGGTAAAGGGCTTATCAGCAAGCGATTTAGATCAGGTGGGAATAGACGGCCTGCTGGTGAACGCTTACCACCTCTATTTAAGGCCGGGAGTTGAGGTAATAGAAGCTTCCGGGGGTCTGCATTCGTTTATGGGGTTTGAAAAAACTATTATTACCGATAGCGGAGGATATCAGATCTTCAGCCTCCGGCATCTGCGCAAAGTTACCGACAAAGGAGCAGAATTTCAGTCACATATCGACGGAAAGACCATATTTTTAAGTCCCGAGGAGGTTATAAGGATACAGCTTGTTTTAGGCTCCGACGTAGTCGTTCCTTTAGATGAGTGCGTTAAGTTCTCGGCTCCTTTTGAGGAGGTGGCTTCTGCCTGTAGCAGAACAATCGAATGGGCTAAAAGAAGTAAGGATTTCTTCGGAAAGAACGGGAAAAAAGACGTTCTTTTCTTCGGCATTATCCAAGGAGGCATCTTTGCCGATTTAAGGAAAAAATGCCTTCAAGAGCTTTCCGGTCTTGATGTCGACGGATTCTGCATCGGAGGTTTAAGTGTTGGCGAGCCCGAGGATTTAAGATATAATATAATTTCCTTTTTGGAAAAAGAATCCGATAGAAAGTATCTGCGCTATTTCATGGGTTTTGGAAGACCCCCGGAGGTTCTTGAGGCGGTCGAAAGGGGGATAGATCTTTTTGACTGCGTTATCCCTACGCGTTTCGGTCGCACAGGAACTGCCTATACAAACGAAGGTAGGATTGTAGTAAGAAACTCACCCTTTGCTAAAGACCAAAGTCCCCTGGATCCTGATTGTCCTTGCTATGTATGCAAGAAATTCTCACGGGCATATCTACGGCATCTTGTAAACAGCAAGGAGATTTTAGGGATACAGCTTTTAACTTTTCATAACGTATTCTGGTATAAGAACTTTATGGTAAGGATTAGAGAAGCTATTTCCCAAGACAGGTTCAGAGAATTTAAAAAAGAGTTTTTGTCGCGATTTAAGGAAAAATAAAAAAAACGGTTACTATCAGTTATTAAATATTACTAGCGATTACTAATAGTTACTGATGCTATTTGTAACCATTAGTAACCATTAGTAACCAATAGTAACCATTAGTAACCTTTTTTGTTATGATTGTTGACGTAGTTACCATATTTCCTAAGATGTTTAAGCCTGTTATCGGCGAGTCGATAGTAAAAAGGGCTCAAAAAAAAGGCTTAGTAGAAATTAATATTCATAACCTAAGGGATTATTCGGCCGACCGCCATAAAAAGGTGGATTTCTATTCTTACGGCGGAGGCGGCATGGTTTTCAGACCCGAGCCTTTATTCGGCGCGGTAGAAAAAATCTTAGGGTACAAGGTATATCCTAAGAAGAAAAAAGACCCGAAGAAACGCATAGTTCTTTTTAGCCCCAAGGGAAAACATTTAAACCAAAAGACAGTAAAGAAATTCTTAAAATACGAAAGGATTATTCTTATCGCCCCCCGTTACGAAGGAGTTGACGAGAGGGTGAGAAAAAACCTGGCTGATGAGGAAATATCCGTAGGCGACTATATTATAAGCGGCGCAGAGCTTGCCTCAATGATCTTTATAGATAGTTTGGTCAGAATTATCCCGGGAGCGATTTCTAGCAGGGAGTCCGTGGAGCAGGAGAGCTTTGAAGGCGACCTTCTTGATTTTCCTCATTATACCAAGCCCAGAGATTTCCGCGGCCTTAAGGTCCCCAAGGTTTTATTCTCGGGAAATCACCAGAAAATCGCCCAGTGGCGCAGGCATAAAGCAATAGAGACGACTAAGAAAATAAGGCCGGATTTATGGAAAAGTTTTTGTTCCAAAAAGTGATATTTTTTGATATCGTATTGAGAATATATATTAAGGATCCTGGATGCTGGATCCCTGTCGGCAGGCAGGCTAGATCCTCGTTCGTATAGGAGAAGTTATCGAAGCGCAAGTAAGCCATACAATAGTCATACTGTTGTCATACATAGTCATACAATTGTTTGACTACCGTATGACGGCCGAAGGCCATATGACCATTGTATGACAACAGTTTCTTACGAGCATCAAGGATCGTAAAACTTAAAAAGCTGTTAAGCTTATAAAGGGGGAAATATGACTGGAAAATTATTTGAAGTCGAGAGGGAGTTTAAAGAGTCTCTTAAGAAGGATTATCCCCAGTTCAGGGTGGGAGATACGGTCAAAGTTACGTATAAGATTAAGGAAAAGGAAAAGTCCCGTCTGCACTCTATCGAAGGGATAATCATAAAGAAACAAGGTGCTATGCACCGGCAGTCTTTTACTATTAGAAGGATATCCTACGGCAAGGGTATGGAGGTGACTTTTCCTTTGTATTCTCCTGTTCTGGATGCAATTGAAGTAGTCCAGGAATACAAGAAAAGACCCAGGCGATCCCGTCTATACTACTTGAGAAAACGAGTCGGCAGAAGAGCCACAGAAGTCTGATGCCGCGTATGAACATAAGTATTCGGGTCTCGGGAAGATAACTATATCCGATACGCGATGCCCGAAATCTGTGATTATCTGTGTATAAAGAATTGACCAGAAAAAAGTTTAAGCATATTGTGGGCGTAGATGAGGCAGGGCGAGGAGCTTTATGCGGTCCGGTTGTTGCCGGCTGTGTCTGTTTTCAAGAAAGGCCCCCTTCAGGAATTAAGGATTCCAAACAGCTGAGGCCTAAGAAAAGAGAATATCTTTTTTATAAAATTTTATCAAGTTCTTTTTATTCTTTCGGTCTAGTGGGTAAAGACCGGATTGATGAGATTAATATCTTTTGGGCGACTCAAGCAGCTTTTGTTAAGGCCATGGATAGATTTTTGAAAGTTACCGGCTTTAAGAAGAAAGATACACTTTTCATAATAGACGGACCCCATTTTAAATATTCCGATTATAATACCAAATGCGTTATAGCCGCCGATGAGACTATTAAAGTAGTATCGGCAGCCTCGATACTTGCAAAGGTATTAAGAGATAAGATTATGCGCGGCTACGATAGGATATTTGCCGGCTGGAATTTCGCAAGGCATAAAGGCTACGCAACCCAAGAGCACCGTTTGCTTATAAGAAAACAAGGCATTTCTCCTATCCATAGACTTTCATTTAAATTAGCGGCCAGCAAGTAAATGACAAATTTCAAATGTCAAATCCAAAACTCCAATCTTTAATACTACCGAACAAACCTACGAATTTACGAATCACTACGAATATACGAATGGTCTTTTAGATTATTCGTAGATTCGTAAAAAATTCGTACATTCGT
>JAFGCB010000043.1 GCA_016932855.1 Candidatus Omnitrophota bacterium
AGAAACTTCTTCGATGTCTTTTTTAATCCGCCCGTGATAATCCAGGGCCTCGGCTTTTGTAAAATAACTCTTATCGGGAACAACTACGGCATAAAGGTGGTCAAGCCGGTTAAATATGCATATTTCTTTTATTGACGGCCGAGAAGCATAAACCTGCTCCAATTCTTTAGGCCAGATATTTTTCCCCGAAGAAAGAACAATGCACTCGTCTTTTCTTCCGGTTATATAAAGATAATTGTCCTTATCAAGATAGCCTATGTCTTTGGTAAAAAACCAGCCGTCTTTTAGGCTTTCTGCTGTCAAATGAGGCTTGCGGAAATAGCCCTTGGTTACACTGCCGCCCTTAACCAGAATTTCTCCCTGGCCCTGCCTGTTGGGATTATGAATACGCACCGCGACCGAAATCAAGGGCTTGCCCACCGAGCCTATTTTAGCTTTTTTGGGCGGATTAAAGCTCACTACCGGCGAAGTCTCGGTAAGTCCATACCCTTCCATGATATCAAATCCTAAGTTAAAAAACCCTGCGGCTATTTTTTCGTCTAGCTTTGCTCCGCCGCAAACCAGAAAACGCAAGCTCCGGCCGAACTTTCGGTGGACAAAGAAAAACACAGCCTTTGAAATGTTTATCCCTGTTTTGGACCGCAGGTTCCCCAAAACTTTAATGATAAACTCAAAGGCTTTAAGTTTTTGGCAAAGATTTTGATATATTAAAGAAAATACCTGCGGAACCCCTACAAAAATCGACACCCCTTGCCTGCGAAGACAAAACAGGATGTCCTTAGCCCTTAGGCTCTTGGGTAATACAACCGAAGATCCTACGAAAAGAGGGACCAGCAAATTAACCATAAAGGGATAGGCATGATGCAGAGGCAGAATACAGAGAAAAATGTCTTTGTCGCCGTAAAACCCAAGCTTATAGATATCGGCAAAATTAGTCATAAGATTTTTATGCGAGAGGCATACCGCTTTCGGGTTATCAGTGGTGCCGGACGTATAGAGCAAAGAAGCGATGCTCTCTTGATCAAAATCCAGAAGGGACTGATTATTGATTTTTAACCCTTTTATAAAATCAGAATCCAAGCAGACTATTTTTAAGTCTTTTAAAAAAGGCGTGTCTAAACCCTGAAGGTCTTTAATAGAGTTTCTGGAGCAAAAAACAACTTTTGACTCGCTATCGATTAAAATATTGGTTACCTCATCCTTTGAAAGCATGTAATCCATGGGGACCGCGGTTAGGCCGGCCGATACAATCCCTAAATAGGCGCTGAACCAAAAGGGATTATTCTCCATATATATCGCAACTCTCTGAGAAAAGCTAAGGCCGTACTCTTTTAGCAGCCCGGTTATACGGCCTGAATAATCGAGGACCTGGCTGAAGGTTAATTTAAAAAAACGGTTATCTTCCTGAAAAATCAAGGCAGGTTTATCGGGATATTTTGAGCAAGCTTTTTCGAACTTTCGATGGATTAAAGACGACTCCACTTTAACTTATTTTTTTTTGGCTAAAGCCTATCTTTAAAGAAATCGAATGCGGTTAGTTCACGCGGATAATCGCAATTAACAACGGATGTGCGCAGATTACCCTATCTATGCTCATCTGCAAAAAGTCTATTTCTACCGCTATCTGCGATCATCTGTGTTTAAGGAGGAGTTTCTTGGAAAATATGTTATCTAAACCGAGTATGCAGCTTTTATCAAAAACCTCTTTCAGGCGAGCCATCTCTTCAAGATGTTTTTTACCGTACATTATCTCCAGATGAGGTTTTTTAATTTTACCGATGCCGTGCTCAGCGGATACGGTCCCCCCGAAAGATAAAGCCTTCTCGATAAATTCCAGCATATATCCTTTGGCTCGGAAGGATTCCTCATGGGTCTTCGGCAAGAAGTTAAAATGAAGGTGGTTCTGACCGATGTGGCCGAAAATAACGTAATCTACCCCTGACTGCCGGGCCTTTTCTTCATAAAAATAATACATATCTCTTGATTTCTCATCGGGCACGGCAATGTCAGTAGCTACCTTCTCCTGGCGGTATTGGCGCAAAAACTCATTTATCTTCTGGGGGAGCCAGTGACGGAATTGGTGAAGCTTTTCGCGATTCTTATAATCCTCGGCAAACCAGCATTTGTCGATTGAAGAATTATGCCTTTCAATCAAAGAACACCAGTAATCAAGAATCCTGTCCTGCTGCTCGGGAAGCTCTATCTCCTGCTCTAGATAAACCGCACAGTTCGCCGAAGGTAAAAGCGAATAATCCTCTCTTACGAAATCCAAAGAATTTCTGTCGAAAAATTCAATGGCGCAAGGATAAAAAGAATTACATTCTTTTATTTTCTTAATCTCATCGATAAAATCCAAAGCATCTTTATCGCTGTCAAAAAAAACCAAGCAATCAAAGTAATCCAAGGGCAGGTTTTGTACAGAAATTGTCGCCTCGAGAATACAGCCCAGGGTTCCTTCATGTCCTATAAAAAGATCTATTAAATCCATATCATCTTTTACAAAATATCCGGCCGAGGACTTAATTTGCGGGCTCGTATAGCTGGGAAGGTTAAACTTAAATCTCTTCTTCTTTATCTGAAAGTCAAAATTCCTTTTATTGGCGAATATCTTTCCTCTCTCGATTACAAGTATCTCGCCCGAAGACAGGACCACCTTAATGGCCTTTACGTAATTTCGTATGGAAGAATATTTAAAGCTCCGCGGGCCCGATGCCGAGGTGGCAACAACCCCTCCTAAGAAAGCTAAAGGCTCCGTGGGAGAAACTCGAAGGGTAAGATTAAATTTACTCAGGCTTTCTTCTAAGTCCTTAAGAGTAATGCCGGCCTGGGCGGTTACCTCTTTCTTGTCGGGATTTATGCTTATAACCCTATTTAAACGCTCTAAAGAAACTACCGCCCCTTCTTGAGGCACTCTTCCGCCGGTAGTTCCGGTCCCGCCGCCTGAGAAAGTTATCGGCATGTCTTCAGCCGAAGCCTTTTTCAAAAGATTTACTAGTTCTTTCTGGCTTTCGGGAATAAAAAGAATTTTGGCCTTGCCCTTAATGTTAGAGGTGTCTTCCAGATAGCTTAAAAATTGAGGCTTCTTCCTTTTTACTATCATATATTCTTTATCTCTGTCCGCTCAGTACGCGGCACTTAAGTGCCCGTTACTAAATTAGAAACTATAAGTCGCCCCCACGGAAGCTGCTTTCTCGTCAAAATAGCGCCCCTCAAAAGTCAGCCATAAATTCTGGGTTATAAAAAAATTAAACCCGCAGACCAGCCCGATAAATTCCGCGTCTTCGGATTTTCGGCGTTCTCGGTTATCGTCAAACCATTCAATTAAGTCCCCCCGGGAAACCTTTGCTCCGATATAGGGCGTAAACTTTTCGATTTTCTCACAGGAAACAAGAAGCGAAAACTGCCAATCATCAAAAATAATCTTTCGTTTTACATTGTTTATGCTTTCGTGACGGGGATGTACGCTTATATGCTGAAAGCCGAAAACCGACCGTAAAAAACTGCCCTCGTCGCCGTAAAGCCTAATCCGGAAACCGTATTTGCCGGCAAAAGCGCTGTCATAATCGATTTCTTGGATATCCGGGGGGGTGTATTTAACGAATCCCTGGCCGGCAGCCCCGTCGAAACAAAGCCAATCAGTTATCCCGAAAGAACCGGTAAGGAAAGCTTGCCCCGAGCGGAATTCTCCGTGGTTTGCCTCCAGATTCCTCTTAGCGATGTAATTTACCTCGCTACCCCAGAACCACTGAAACTGCTTGGGCATCTTTGTCCCGTAGCATGGCGCTGCGTGGCCTTGAGGAAGAAGAAAGAATACTGCTAAAAAAAATAAATAAATTTTTCGACTCATGATTTTCAAAAATATGGCAGTAGAAATATTTTAATCCTCTTTAGTTATTGTAGCAAGAAATATTATCGGAAAGATGGGTAAATGATATAAAGGCGAGACTTAAGCCTGGCTATTTTTCTTATTATTATTTTTCCTGACTGTAGCGTGGCCGACTAATTTTAGAGAAATATCATCGATAAAAGCGTAGATACAAGGAAGCACCACCAAAGTCAGGGCTGTAGCGCAGATAATGCCCCAGACAATCGTTAAAGCCATCGGCCTTAAAAAAGGATCTCCTCCGCCTATACCGTAAGCGGTAGGAGTAAGACCTAAGGCAGTAGTGATTGTAGTAAGTAAAACCGGCCTCAAGCGGAGCTTGCCTGCCTCAACTATAGACTCCCGTCGTTGAACCCCTTTGCGGCGTAAGTTATTTATAAACTCCACCAGTACAATCGAATCATTAACTACTATACCGGTAAGGCCGACTATACCCATCATCATGAAAAAGTTTAAGGGCATGCCGTGAAAAAAGAAAGACCAGATAACACCGATTAAACCAAAAGGTATAGCCATCATAACCATTAAGGGCTGAATTAAAGAATTAAAGCTGGCCGCAAGAATCATAAAAATCAGAAAAAAGGCCAGGACAAAAGCCTTGATAAAACTCTTTATTGATTTAATATTTTCTTCCTGCTCTCCGCCATATACTATACTGCAGCCGGGATACCTCTTAGGTAAATCCTTAAATTTCGCTTCAAGCAGTTTGTTAGCTTTAAAAGAAGTCATTTTCCGGTTGTCAACTTCAGCCCGCACGGTAACAACCTTTTTTCCGTCTAAATGTTTTATTCGGGCCACTGAAATCCTGTCTTCAAAATGAGCTATTTTCGTAAGAGGTATGAGGTTGCCTAACTTATTGGGGACAAAAATATAATTAAAAGCCTCTTTCTTATCGCGGTATTCTTCGGGAAACCTGACCACTACGTCTATCTCCTCTTCAGCCTTAACCGGCTTTATAGTAGTGGCGACCCCTCCTTTAAAGGCATAACGGATACTTGAAGCAATTTCCTGTATCGAAAGATAGGCCCGGCTTGCTTCTTTCTCGTCAACAACCACCCGTATCTCGCCCCGGCCTACCTCATAATCAGACGCAACGTCCGAAACGCCTTCAAGACCGTTAAGAAACTCGAAGATCTCTTTGGAAATCTCGTCCAAAACAGAAAAGTTTTCTCCTCTTACCTTTATTGCCACGGCCTTACCCACCGGAGGGCCTTCTCTTTCTTTCTCGAAGTAGATTTTATTAAATCCTTTAACCTCCTTCGTATCCTCGCGCAAGCCATTTATAATCTGACTTACTGACCGGCTACGAGCTGTGTAAGGCGTAAGATAGACGGTTACTTGAGCTACGTGAGAACCTGACTTACCGTATTCATCATACATCCAGGACTGGCCTATTAAACCAACCTGGGTGGTATAGGCGTCAATTTCTTCTTTGGGCAAAGCAGCGACTTTCTCTTCTATCTGCTCCATTAATTTGTTAGTCGTATTAAGGTTGACTCCCACTTCTGTTTCTACCCGGATATAAAATTGTTCGATCCCCTCCTCTGAGCCGAAAAGAACAAAAGGCATGGATTTGGCAAGGATAAACGTAAATATAAGTAAAAGCACGGTACTTAAGATTACCCAGGTTCGCTTATTCAAGGCTCTATTTAAAAGCCTGGTATAAAATGCCAGCAATTTCTTAAACCAGGGCGCCTCTATTCGAGATGAGGCTTTGGCTTTCGACGCCTTTACAAAATCAGCGAAATGCGAAGGCAAAATAACTAAAGCCTCGAATAACGAGGCTATTAAAGCAATTATAACTACAAGAGGTATGCCCCAGATAAACTTACCCATCATGCCTCCCATAAACATAAGAGGACCAAAGGCGGCAATGGTAGTAACTATAGTAGCAGTGACCGGCTTTATTACTTCTTCACTTCCTAAAACCGCAGCCTGGCGCGAGTCATGCCCCAGTTCTAAATACCGGGAGCAATTCTCAGCCACAATAATCCCGTCATCAACAAGCATTCCTAAAACAACGATTAAACCAAACATGGTAATAAGATTAACGCTTATCCCGAAGATTCCCATTACAGCCAAAGTCGCGCCAAAAGCTATAGGAATACCCAGGGCTGTCAGGAAAGCAATCCGGAAGCTAAGAAAAACCATAAGTACCGCACAGACAAGAATTATGCCGATAATACCGTTATTCTTAAGGACCCCTAGTCTTCTTCTTATATAATGAGAAATATCGTTAATATATGAGACATTAAGCTCGCCTCCTGCGCTTTTCAGGAAATTCTCAGCCTCACTCTTTACCTGATCAACTATCTTTACGGCATCTCCGGTAGCCCTTTTAATAACCGTAAGACTTATGGAACGCGTACCTTGACTTTTGTTTATTATATCCTCGTCTTCAAAGGCGAATTTAACTCCGGCCACATCCTTAATCCTAAGCCAGTTGCCGGTTTCATTGGCCCGGATAACCACTTCTTCGATTTCCTGCTGGGTATGAAATTCACCGGTAGTGCGTATGCTGAATTCCTCCTCGCCTCTTAGTTTACCGCCGGGGATAGTCACGTTTCGTCTGGATAAAGCCTGCATAACTTCTTCCAGGCTCAAGTGACTCTCCTTCATCTTAAGCGGATCGACTTCTATCCAAACCTCTTTATCCCGCCAGCCGTTTCTGGATATAGAAGAGACACCGGGAATATCTTCTAAAATATCCTCCAAAGCTTCAGCGTAATCTTGGAGCTTGCTCTCGGAAAGCTTGCCGCTTAAGGCCACTTCGACTACCGGTATTTCACCTGAAGTAATCTCGGTAACAACCGGCTCTTCAGCCTCCCGGGGTAAATCTACAACCCTGTCAACTGCCTGCTGAATATCATCAACTACCTTATCTTTATCTTTTACATCCTGGTTTATGTCAACCAAAAGCGTCGAAAGATTGTCGATAGAAGTCGATTTCATTGTTTCCAAGCCGTCCACGCCCTTTAGCTCTTTTTCAATGGGAACCGTAATTAGTTTTTCGATTTCTTCGGGAGGAGAACCCGGGTAAACGGTAGTAACAATCACCTTATCGAATGAAACTTCGGGGAAAGCTTCCCGACGTATCTTATAAATGTATAGGGTGTAAAACCCGGCTATTAAGATAAAAACCGAGATTAGATTGACCATCAACGAACGCTTTACCGAAAACGAAGAAATACTCATAAACTACCCTTCCAATATTTATCCAAAAGAGTACCCTTTGCTACTTCTAAATCTATAAGGCTTAAGCGGTAGGAAAACAATGTCCGGGCCAAATTAAGCTGGGCCGCAAGTAAATCCTCGGAGTAGCGGATAATGACATCGCTGTTTGAGCGGCCCTGAGCAAAACGCTTTTTTTCAGCATCAAGCTTTTTCTCCTGAAGACCGGCTACTTCTCTAAAGGCTTTTACCTGCTGGGCGAGGGTGTTTACCAGGGTTATCTGATTATTTAATTCTTTTAGGATTAATCTTTCCGTCTTCTTTAACGTAAGAAGGGCCTTTTCTTTTTTAAGATTCGCCTGCTTAAATTCCGCTCTGGCTTCTCTGTTCTCCAGGGGCATCCCTATTTTAATCCCAAAGAAATACACGGGATTATCTTCCTGGCTTACATCTTCCCAAGCTTGCTTGTATCTGGTCGATAGGCCGTTGCGGGCATAGGAAGCTTCTAAATCAATCTCCGGCCAAAGACTGTTCTTTTTTATCTTTAAATCCATGTCTTTCGATAAAACACTGTTTTTTGCCGCTTTATAATCGCGCCGGCTATTAACAGCCTGGCTAACCTGACTGTATAAATCGACTTTACTTACAGAAGTATCCAGGCAATCCTGGCCGATTACATTAATAGCGGTATCATCCGTATTTAAAAGGAAAAGCAACTGGTTTTTGGCTGTTTCTCTTTCAAGCTGAGCCGTCAGAACATCGCTTTCCCGTATCCTCTTGTTAGCCTCGCTGGCCAAGATATCCGGATCTTCAGCCAGGCCCATAGAACCTTTATCTTTATATACCCGAAAAAGATCCTGGGCTTCTTCAAGCATGTCTTTCTTAATCTTAAGCTCCTCTTCCTTTAAAACAAGCTGCCAATATGCCTTCTGGGTATCGGCTAAAGCCTTCTCTATGCTTTCCAGAGAAAGCCACTGCGTGCTTTCAATATCAAGCTTGGTAATCTTTATGGTAAGCCGGTCAATAAGGCCGAAAAAATTCTTCCCCAGAGCCTGAGAAAGACTTACTTTAGCGCTTCCTTCGACTGCCGGATTAACGGAAGTAAAGTCCGAATCAGTCCATGTCCTGGTATGAGTCCCTTCGACTGAAACTTCGGTGCCGCTGGGGAATTTTTTCTCTAAAGAAAGTTGGTAGCTGTTCTCAAGGGATTTTGAACCTAAAAATGCGCTTGAAGACCGGCTCTGATTGTCACTGTAGCCGGCCTGCATATTTACAAAGGTATCAAAAATAGACTCCTGCCTATCCAGGTCGTACCTGCTTATATAGGCATCGAATTTCGCAATCTGAATATCGAGATTATTCGCTAAGGCAAGCTCAGAAACCCTGGAAAGAGAAAGCTCTAAACTCAAGGGCTTAGCCTCCTCCTGGCTGCTTGCAGGGCAAAAAGCTTGATAAAAAACTAAACCAAAAGCTATACATATAAAAAACAAATTCTTCATTGATTTTGGGGGTAAAGGGTTTTTAATAGACGCTTTAAAATATTTAAATATTGAGAACGCTCTTTTTGGGTAAGCTTTCCGAACATTTCGATAACGGCTTTTCTCCGCTGAAAGCGCACCTTATCAACCATCTTCTTGCCCTTAGGCGTAAGACGAATATAGATAACCCGGCGGTCCTTCTTGTCATATATGCGCTCAACCAGGTTCGTGGAAAAAAGCCTGTTTATAAGACCGCTTGCCGCCGGAAGACTTACGCTTAAGTGAAGTGCTATCTCTTTCATTTTTAAAGATTCATGATGGTCCAATAAATCCAGGGATAAATACTGAAGGACAGTGACGTTACCTAGACTTCCGGCATCGGGCTGTCTGCGAATCGTACCTCTTATAAGCTGGGGCATGATCTGGATCACCTCATCGGCAAAAGCGGAAATGTGCTTATCGGACATATTTAATCTCCATAATAGTTAATACTATTAACTATTAACCTAATAAAGTATATAACGAACCCCGGTATTTGTCAAGGGGGTTAAAGAATGCCGATATCGAGGTAGAAAGCGTGAGGCTGGACTTACGGTATAATAAAAAAACAGGAAGGCTAAAAAGCCTTCCTGTTCTGAAATCTTGTTATAAATAGACCGGTTAACTCAACTTTCGCCTTTCTTGTCTTCGTCCTCCTCTTCTAATTTGCTAAAAAAGGGAGACAAGATTTTCTTAAGCTTGATCATGTTTTCTATAAAATCATAAGCTCCGGCATCAAGGTTAATGCTGTCAAAGGCTGAAAAATCTACGCCGTTTAAAGGATGATAAGCATAAATTCCTAAAGGCGCTCCTTGGACCGGCTCAAAATTAAGGAATAAGCTGTTGCCTAAGGTCTCATAATAACCTTTTAGCCCCTTAAGTGAGCTGGCTATAATAGAAGCGAACTCAACTGACTGGGGTATAGGTGGCCAGATCTGATATACCGCGTCATTGGCTGCCGGGCCATATAAAGAAGCACAACAATTAGCGTCTGTGTTGTGGAAAAACACGTACCCTGGAGGGTTAAAAGGGTTCTTAAGAGCCGGGATAACCGAAGGTAGAATATTTACACCTGCTCCATCATAAGCTCTTACTATGCCGCTGATAAACCCGCTTAAAGGAAGATACCCGTTGGCGCCGTTAATAGTAAATGGCGTTGCGCCTCCTATATTAAGAATTAATCCCGCTGAATCCGAAGGAAAAGCTCCTTCAGGAATGAACGGCCGCGCGTCATGTGAACCATCAAGCACCTGGATACATACATTCAAAGGATTGTAATTAATGTCACCTAATGTACCTTCGGGGCCAAGGCCGATAAAATCTTCAGGCCTTCCCACGCCAATGGTACCTTGTGGTGCAGAAAAATAAGAGTAACCTCCGGCAATAACATTCGGTCCGGCCGGCAAATCCTCAACGCCTACCATTACCGGCGAGAAGAATTCATAACCGCCTAAAATTCCCCAACCTGTGCCTCGTAAATCCATCATAAATTCCTCGGCTAAAGATCTTAAGCTTCCTTCGCCAAAAATATCTAAGTCTGACTCGCTAAGATGCGGACACCAGCCTCTACCGGCGTAAATTGAACCTTCGGTTGTCTCCAAAAACACTCCGCCGTTTGGAGATACTACGGAATTTACAATCATATCACCAAGGCTGGTAATGTGAATTATCCCGTCATTAGCTGCTACTGAAGCTCCCAGAGTTAAAGAACCAAAGGGTAAATACAACCCAAGTTCTATATCATCGGCTTCATTTATATAGATACTGCCCTTATCCCACGAATATGCGCTTAAAATATCTACGTAGGTATTTATGGGAGTATCTTTAGTTCCGATATCGTTTCTTGCTAAAAGCCCTAAATAATCTGCGTAAACATCACCTTCATCATAGATAGAGCCGGAACCATCAAGTCCTAGGGCTGCTGCCAAAACTACATCAGCCTCAAGCATGCCTAAGGTTATATCCCCTGACAATGAACCTAGAAGCATACCGCTTAAAGAACCGCCCGAAGCCCGTACATCACCGGCGTAAATATCTCCAATTCCCAACAATGCAGCACCGGCAAATGAATTTTCACTTAAAGCCCGTATCTTTCCGGTTGCATTTATGTAATCGCCGGAAAGAAGTGCGACTATCGCTAAGCCGTTTTGACTCTCTGCCTTTGCTAACCCCTCTAAGTCGATTCCTCCTCCGGCAAGCATTAAGACCAGGGCCATATCGCTTAAAAGGCCGTTGCCTTTAAAACCGAGACTCACAGCCTTAACCTTACTTGTCTCATCAACATAAATATTACCTGCGCTGGACAATGTAGTCCGGGCTGAACCTTTTGTTTCGTTTATTGCTTTTACTTTACTGCCTAATATTCTAATATCATCGTCTGCTTGAAAATCAAC
>JAFGCB010000044.1 GCA_016932855.1 Candidatus Omnitrophota bacterium
ATGTCGTTTTCTTTGAAGAGGTCTATGAGGGCGTAAAAATCGCGGGGATTCCTGGTGAGGCGGTCTAATCTAAAAAAGATTATGCCGTCAAAGGTTCGTTTTGCGCCTGGAGTGATTTCTTTCAGGATGGATTGAATGCCGGGCCGGTTGAGGTCCTTGCCGGAGTAGCCATCGTCTTTAACCATCCGGACAACCTCATAATTAAAAGCCTCGAGCATTTTTTTGCAATAGTCGGATTGAACGTCTAAGCTGGTAAAATCGTTAGAAGATTTATCATCAACGCTGATTCGGGTGTAAATGATGAAGCGTTTAGGTTTTTCTTTCGGAGAGCTCATGCCATAAAACGAATTCTTTACAAATAGTATTTTAAATCCAAATGAAAACGTTTGATTTTTTTACCTTTTCTACTCTTAGAATCTTTAAACGTATAAGTTAAAAATTTGAGCCTTTTGTCATATACCCAACGAAGCCCCGCTTGTTCAATTCGTTTGTTCTTAGACTCTTCGGTGAGAATGTAAGAATAGCCTTTTGAAGAGGTATAATCTTTTGCTTTGCCCTTTTTTTGAAGATAGGTCATCACCAGCTTTAATAAGAGGGGTTCCAATGGATGCTCTGGATATTTCTCAAATTCTTCTTTAATGTAGTCTAAGGAAGCTGGTGTTTCAGATTTGAAAATGTTACTGTCGTAAGAGTCTAATAATGATTTTCGGAGATGAGGATATTTGGGCGGCGTAGGTTCGAAATATTTTTTAGCTTCTGTTGATTTTGCTTTCTCCTTCCACGATTCTCTTAACCATTCATCTTTATCTGCACCCAACCCTTTGGCTAATTGGATAACTACTTTATCAGATGGGAGGCGTTTACCTCTCCCGATTAAGCTTAAATAAATAGAGCTTACTCCTGTACGAGAAGATGCTTTTTCATAATTCAGGCCAAGTTCTTTAATCTTAGCTATTAATAAATCGTGAAACATACATACTCCCTTATTCAAAATTTAGCCTTCAATGCCTCCCCCTGTGCTGATTAGCTATATCATATATAATACAAACACGATTGTCAAGGTGTAAAAAAGTCCTTGACATAATACAAACTTGTATGTATAATTTAAGGGTAACAAGAAGGAGGGTGGATATGGTAGTCGAATTCGAGCATCAGAAAATAAAACGACTAAGAGTTTCTAAGGGTTTATCGTTGCGGGAATTAGCAAGGCAATTAACGGAAAACAATAAAACAAAAGTATCGCGGAGCGCCTTGCTGTTTTGGGAAACTGGGGAAACACACCCTAATCTTAGATCTCTCATCGCATTGGCAAACTTTTATGAGAAAAATGTTGAGTATTTTTTCAAACGCAGGTGAGATGTAAAAAAGAAAACGCCCTCGTTATCCGCGAGGGCGCTAAAGCAGGAGCTTATAACATGGAACTTTCAACAAAGAATATATCACAAGCACAAACTTCTTACAAGCCAAAAACTCATACAAAAATCTCCCCTTCTTCAGAAACTGAAGAGTTGCGCCAATTGCTTCGTAAAACTTTCGCTTCAAACGTAAAAAAAATCTGCGCAGAAATTAACCGATCTCCTTCTACTGTTTATGCCGGCCTTGATCGGCACACACCACCAAAGTTTTCACTATTCAATTTAATCGGTTTGTTACGGGCTTCTGGTGACCATGCCATACTATCGTGGCTTGTCGGAAAGCTCGGTTACACTTTATATAAATTACCCAAAAATCTCGGCAACGGAAATCTCGCTCAAATTCAGGGAGACTTCCTTACTGTAACTTCAATGACGATGAAGTATGCGGTTCGGTATTTTTTTACCGGAGGAAAAGAAAAAATTGAAATTACAGAGCAATTGCTTAAACATCTAAGTTGGGTAATTTCCAGTGCTGTTCGATTTCGTGCCGCGTTGGAAGAAGCAGAGAAGAAATGAAGACGATAAAGGCACCAAAATATTCAGCCGAGAAAAGATTTTGTAAAAGATATTGCGATCCCGAGACCGGCGAGTTGAGGGTAGAACTAACGTTTGTTCGCCTTGATTCGGAAGAATGGACATCATGGTATAGCAGACGAGTTTTCGAGGCATATAAGGGCCTTCTAAAAGGCCTCTTGGGCCGCGACGCGACAGATGATGAAATCTTTGGCCGAGTGAGTATCGAGCCCGGAATCTTAAAGAATTTAGAGAAGAAAAAGAAAAATGTCATTGCAGAGGTTTCAAGATGATAATAGGCGAAAAATTTAATCCTTGGAAGATGTTTGTAGGTTCATTTATCCCAAATGTTCTAATGCAGAGCAAGGAAGTCACAGCTACAGAGAAACTTTGCTGGGCGCGCTTGGCACAATACGCCGGCAAAGAGGGCAAATGTTTTCCTGCTCAAGAAGAATTAGCAAAGAAATTAGGCATCTCAGAAGCGCAGGTAAAGCGTATTATTAAAAGCCTTGTAAAGAAAGGATTTTTAACAAAAGAGCGGCCTACCGGTCAAGAAAGATTGTCTCATCGGACTACTTTATATCAATTCATCTGGCATCCTCTCTTTGAGTGTCAAAATGACACTTGCGGAGGTAGCGTAGATGATACCTTACAGGGTGTCATGGATGATACTTCCAGAGGTAGCGCCGGTGATACTTGCAATACTAAGAGAATCATAACTAAGAGAATCAATGAAGATAATAATATGTCTTCAAATCACATTGCAGTCAAATTGACCAAACTACTATTCGATTTAATCATTGAAAATAATCCTGGAGGAAGGCTTGCCAATCTAACTGATGGCCAACGAGAGAAAAGGCTTATAAGCTGGTCCGGAGAGATTGATAAATTGATTAAGATAGATAACCAGGATCCAGGTAAAATCGAGCGAGTGATTAGATTCTGTCAACGCGATGGGTTTTGGAGAGGGAATATATTAAGCGGTCAAAAATTACGCCGGCAGTTTGATACTCTATTTATGCAGCTGGAACGAAACGGCAAACATATAGATAAAGGACAAAAGAATAGCGATCTCGTAAAGCTCGCTGAAGATACGGGAAAATATAAAGGACTCAGCCGGGAAGCAGAATAAACATGGAAGCATTAACGCAAAACTTAAAATCTGAATCAGTACCTTTGCCGGAGGATATAACCTGTCCGCAATGCGGCCGGGCCGTGGAGCCGGTATTCATGGAAGCCACGCAGTTTACAAAAGCGAAATGGCTGCGCGGAGATTGCAATTACTGCCGCGCGGAGACCGAAAGAAAAAGGCGCGAGGTAGAATTTAGAGAACGCCAGAAGAAAATCGAAGAACAAATCAAAGCCGCGAATATCGAGAAAAGGTTCGTTGATGTTACATTCGAGAATTATTCAGTTAATCCAAATAATCAGCAACAGGCCAAGAATTTCAGAACGCTGAGAGACTTTGTAGATGATTTCGAGCACCATTTAGATGCAGGAACTTGGCTTCTGCTGCTGGGCAGTTACGGAGTTGGCAAGACGCATTTGGCCACGGCTGTAATTAAATCGTTAATCACTAAAGGGCATACTGCCATTCTCGTAAAATTAAACGGATTATTTGATACAGTTAAGCAAACATATGCTGGAGGTTCTGCATTAACAGATAAGGAGCTTATTAAAAAAGTTATAGGGATTGATTGTTTGGTCCTGGATGAGATTGATGTGCAGAGGAATTCAAAGACAGACCGGCTTATTACGTTTGAGATTCTTAATGGCCGGTATGAGAAGATGAAGCCTACAATCTTGATTGGCAATTGTAAGATTGATGAGATTGAGGATATATTCGACGGAGCTATCGTTGATAGGATTTATGAAGTGGGAAAAATTCTTCTGTTTAATTGGGACAGTTACAGACGTGAGCAAAGATTTAAGCTGAATAAAGCGGCGGAGGTTTAAATGTTTAGAGAAGCCACGATTGACCGGCAAACACCAGAGCACGATAAAAAGAATAGGACTTATAAAGTAATTGATTTAACTACTAATCAAGAGATTGAAGGAACCTTTGTTTTAATTCCGGAGTACGACTCAGCCGCTCGTAGTGCATTGGCCGCTTATGCGGAAGCAACCAATAAGCCGCGGATAGCCCGCTGGCTCAGGGCATGGCTTCATGAGATACATCGTAAACGTGCGCAGAGAAAAAACAACGGAGATGCCGGGCTGGAGTTTGGAAATAAATATAATGATTAGAGTTAACTCATTTAAAGAGGTAATAATTATAAATTTGGGTCCTTGGAAGGCGGGATGGGATCTGGGGGTCGGGGCAGCGCGAAGTGTCAGTGATTCTGGAAAACTTTTTTTCCATTTCCTTCCTATTGATGAGGAGTAGAAAAGTAATGTTTATGAGGAGAAAATGGCTGAGAGCGTGTTCAAAAATAGGAAATCGAGGGTTTGGAATTTCCTATTAAGGAGGATTTACCATGGCAAATCAAAAAAACGAGCAAAAAAAGCCACAAAATAGGCGAAACCTTGTCGAACTGGCTAAGAAAAAGCGTCAAATTTGGCTACTTGATAAGCTCCAAAAGGGCAAACCTTTATCTGCCAGTGAGCTAAAAGAATTGGAACGCCTGGAAGGCGGTGAGTTACAACCGGGCACCCTGCGCACGCAGGAAGAAGTTGGGCAAGCATTGCACGTTTCCGCAAGAACCGTACGGAATTGGGTCAAGGAAGGCCTACCAAAAACGCCAGAAGGCTATTACAGTCTTCTGGAAATTTTAGCCTGGCAGGCAGTCAAAGATAAAAAAGGGGCAGCTGGTGATGAAAAAGAAAAGCAATTCTGGGAAATTGAGTATCGAAAATATAAAGCCAAATTGGCTGAGCTTGAACTTAAAAAAGCGTATGGCTTGGTATTAGACAAGGAAGAGGTAGAAAAAGGTCAAGTAGCTCGCATACTTGCGGTCAAACAGACGATGTTTGCTGTGCCTCGAACTGCCGCACCTGTGATTGCACCAATGGACAATCCGCGGGAGATTGAAGCTTATCTGCGGGGGCTGATGAGATATATATGCGAGCAATTTGCAAGCCGGAAGTAATTTTATGATAACGGAGGTGATTACATGGAAAAAATTTACGCAGTTTTTGAAGGCAAAGAAATCTGGCGGATTTCAGAAAATAAAAACGAACTGATTCGATATCGAGATAGCTTTCCTGAGGATCGCCGCAAGAATATGGTCCTGGCAGAAAAGACAATCGGCGGACCTCGAGGAAATAGTAAGGGTCATTGGAAAGTTGATAAGGAGGTGGCTATGGCGCAAGAAGGTGATTAAACATGGAGTTAACGCTATGTAGTTTAAATCTATTTAAAAGACGAGGAGGATATTATGAAATTCTTTGAGATTTTACAGGGGAAAAAAGCTAACGTTGAAGAGGTCGCCGGTGCGATTGTGGATTTAGAGAATCGCTTGCCGGAATTTGAGAAGGCTATGCAATCAACCGAAAAAGAAGCCATCAAGCTTAGACAGATGCGGATTGGTGGCGCCAGTGTCAGCGATTCCGAGATTAAAAATGCCAACGTAAAACTTGAAAGCTCTCGGTTAGACTTGGAAGCAGCTAAAACAAGTGTCGATGAGCTTCGAGCAAAA
This sequence comes from Candidatus Omnitrophota bacterium, assembly GCA_016932855.1. GTDB lineage: Bacteria > Omnitrophota > Gorgyraeia > Duberdicusellales > Duberdicusellaceae > JAFGCB01. Next base: position 5,567 of record JAFGCB010000044.1, read on the forward strand.
CTAACCAGTTTAATTGAGGCTCAGCGAGAAAAAGAAAATTTGGAGATAGAAAAAGCCAAAAAGCAGCTCACGCTTCTTAAGCAAGAAGCCAGAAAGAAACTTGCCGAGGCAGCTGCGGTTGTGCAAGCGATTCTGATAAGACTTGAATACAGCGAGCAACATTTCCCTAATCATGCCGAAGGAACGAGCGATATGAATTTGAAAGAAGTGACCTTTTTTCAAAAAACTGAAGAGCACGCCGTGTTCATTGAGGAAACAAGGCGACAGCTCGAAAAAATGGATAAGGAGTTAGGGCCTTCTATTTACCAACGCGAGGGGGAAATAGCACACAGAGAGTCCACTTTTAAAAATGGAAGCGTCGAATCGACGTTTGAAGAATTGCTTAATAAAGCAAGAGGCGATAATTCGTAAGGAGGTCACTATGAAAGCACCTAAAAAAGCTTTTTATTTCTCAGATCTCGGCGTTACTTTTTTTCGTGAAAATAATGAGCTTAAAACATTTTCTATTTTGGCAAACACTGGGCAGGTTATTCCTAATCACTATCTTTATGGTCCTTTGGTTATTGATTTGGAAAGTCTAAGCGTTGGTTCTCAGAAAAAGCCGGTTTTGTTTAACAATGATCCAAATAGAATTGTCGGCTATACCACAAAAATCACAAAAGATGAAAAGGGATTAATTGCCGAAGGTGTTTTTTCGCTCGCTTCTGATGATGGTAAGTATGTCTATGATTTGGCCGACGAAGGCTTCCCTTGGCAAGCTTCGATCTATGCTCCCCCTCTATCTATTGAGAAAATTGCCGAGGGTGTTGAAGTCAAAATAAACGGGCACAAACTTAAAGGGCCTCTATCAGTTTTTCGAAATGCCAGATTAAGAGAGATTTCTTTTTGTGTTTTAGGGGCTGATGAAGATACATCAGCCAAGTCACTTAAGGAGGTGAAAAAATGAACGCTGAAAGACCAATTTTAGACGAAAATGCAAGAGTTGCGGCGATTATGAAAGAAATGTATCCGGGACAAGAGAAACTTGCCGAAAAGCTGATTGTCTCGGGTGCTTCCATCGAAGAGGCGCGTCGAACTTTCGACGAGAATACATCATTAGAATTACGATGCAAGCGGCTTTGGGAAAATGATTCTGAAATCCGACAGTTGTTCCCAAAGCTGGAAGATTACATTAGTCATAAGAGGAATAAAGAGAATCAGGAATATATGGATGGAACGCCCGTTGACGCCTCAATAGTTTAAAAGTTATGGAAGCGAAAGAAGATAAAACTAAAATTGAGAGATTAAATGACGCGGACACGCGTTGTTTTGGGCATTTACAGATAATGGCACATAAGATTAATGAGATTATCAACGCCTTAGATAAGGTTGGAGTTATTAAGGCTGAAGGTGATGGGATTTAAAGTACCCAGATCTTCCTCTACCTTCCCCCTTCGCTTCTTTGGCCTTTAGGGGCGTGGGGGTTCCATGTGGGAAGATTGCGGGTCGCCAGGCAAGGCTTTGCCAGGGGAGTCGGGTTTTCAGAGGCTGGCTCGGCTTCCCTGAACCTGGTTTAAAACAAGAGTTAAACAGGAGGTTTTTATGATTACGGCACTTGATGTAACTGAAACCAGAAAGTACGTATCAAAGATGGACCCGGACCCGGATAATCCTACGGTGTTTCACTTGGGTTTCCTGGACCCGGCGTTAAAGGCAGAGCTCGATGATGAGAGTTCGAGTTTTAAATTAAGCTCTACTAACCCAAAGGATCCGGCTGATATAAAGATTAACTATAATAAAAGACAAATTATGGTTATAAAGTTCGGGCTTAAAAATATCGAGAACCTGTTGGATCCTCAGACTAAGAAACCGGTTAATTTTAGCTGTGAGACTATTCGTTATGCCGGCAAGATGAGAGACGCTGTGCCGGATAGGTTGATTGCAATACTGCCGAGCGAGCTGAGAACAGAGCTTGCAGAGGCGATATTAAGTGAAGTGAAATAAAGACACCTTTTATGCAGACATTTAAAGTAGCTAACTTATCACCACTCAAGGCGATACGTAAATATTGCCTGCTCTGTATGAATGGCTCATCAGTTGAGGCTCGGATGTGTTCTAATAAAGAGTGTTCTTTGTGGCCGTTAAGGTTTGGCCGGAAGGTTAAAGGTGTATCAGCTTTAAAGGTCATACGCGCCAAGTGCAAAAGTTGCGGCGCGGGGACCCGGGCAGACATTAAAAACTGCCAAATTTCTGATTGTCCTTCATTCAACTATCGTTTTGGCAAAAATCCCAGCCGAAGGGGTATCTCAGGTGGGATAAGTAACTTTAGGAGGCAAAACCCTCGTTTGAGTGGGCAGTTTTCGGCTAAAACAGGCATTCCTGAGGGCATATGTCAACCAGTTTCCCCTTCTTTCTCAAAAACAGGCATTTGCCCAGATCCTGAGGAGGCTGTAAAAGAAAAAAAGGAGTTGTTATTATGCCGGTAGAAGATATTACTCGTGTAGGAAGTCCTTGGAATAAAGTTGTCGATCCTGTAGGCAGAGTCAAAAGAAGCATAATGTTGCCCTATCTTAAAAATCCTGCTGTTATCGAATTAGATGTGCCTTTTAATGGTGTTGTTAAGCAAATCGTATTTAGGGTCCCTGTTTTGACAAACGATAACACGGCAGAGCTTAAGATTCTGGATGAAGATGACAATGAATTGTTTGCCAGCGGCGAAAAAGAAGCAAACAAAAGTCATCTTTTAGATGCAGAGCGGGCATTGTGCGGGACAATCACGCTAAGAATTGAAACGAGTGGAAACGAGACAGAAGACAGGACTTTTGAAGTTGTGATTTATCATTTATGAGCAAGAAATTTAAGACCTTGTTTTGTGTGATGGCGTGAGGTAACATAGAAGCGGTTAAATCTTTTTGGGGCCTAATTGTATTGGTAGTGTCGCGATGAGCGCGGCACGTTAATGGAAGGCAAAAGCAATGTCTATTTATGATACTGAGCAGGTGAAACTGCCGCAGGTTAAGGTTTCTGAGTGGCAGAAAAGCAGGCTTTACGGATTCCTGAAGATTTTCAACCGTAAGTACGCAACCTTTATCCGGGATGTCTGCGACGCGATTATTTCGAATCGGATGGCTGAAAATTTTCCGACGTTTATCGAATATACGGATCGTGTATCACGGGATGTTTTTAAGCAGTACTTAACGAGCGACTTTGTTCTTTACAAAGCAAAATACAAAAAAGAGCGCGTCTCTATAGGAGAGCAAATCGGCTTGCATAACTTTCCGACGAAGAAAATCGAAAGACTGCCGAAAGTTATGGTCTCTAAGTGGCAGGCCGATAATCTCAACAGTTTTCTGGCCAAGTTTGCCAGGGATTACGCGGATTTCGTCAGGATGCTCTGCGATAACATCGTTATAGACTGCATCGAAGCCCAGGCAGAGATGATGAGTTTCTCAAAGAAGACGCGGGAGATTTTTATGAAAGTGTTCGATGAGATAATCGGGATGGAAGAATTCAGGCCGAAACTGCAAAAGAAGCGCGAATGGCCGACTGAATACTGGGCTCAGCGTCAGGTGATTAAAAACAGAAACAAAGTAAACGCGAGGTAATCGTGAAGCAATCAAAGGACGAATTAAAGGCTATGAATCAGTTACGCGCGGAGGGTTATTACGTGATTAAATCAGCCGGGTCTTTTGGGCTGTGGGATATCGTTGCCTGGCTAAAGGACTCGATTCGTCTAATCCAGGTCAAGCGTAACCAGGGGCCGCGCTCATTCGAACGCAAGGCATTAACAGAATATCCGCATCTTAACTGCCCCAAGTGCGGGCATCGGCTATCATCGAAAGAAATATGGCTTTATAAACGTTACGAACGTGGGTTTAAAATAGAATTGTTAGGTGAGGAGGTGTCACAATGACTAATGCTGAATTATCAGTGCATTTAACACTACGAGATAAAGTTACAAAACAGATGGAAGGCATCAAGGGCCGTCTGCAACAGTTCGCCAATTCTTTTAAGCAGAACTGGCTTGCGATTACTGCCGCGCTTACAGCGGCCTTTATGGCCATACGTAAGGCCTGGCAATATATGGAGCTGGGCGCGAAGGCAGAGCAGATTGAGCAGAGTTTTCAGCGTATGGCTGAGAGCGTGGGCATCAATGCCCAGCAGATGAGAAAAGAACTGATGGAAGTCTCAAAAGCCACGGTTAATTTCTCAAACGTAGCGGATAAGGTTTCAGCTCTGATGGCGCAGGGCCTGAATATGCAGACAATCACTTCTTTGATGAGGCAGGCCCGGGTTGAGGCGAGGATCTTCGGCACTACAACTGAAGAGGCCTTTCAAAACATAACCAGCGCAGTTACCGGAGGCCTTGTTACTACGCTTAGGCGTTCTTACGGGCTTCAGCTGTCACTTAAAGACGCGGCCGAAGAATATGCCAGAGCCACAGGTAAAACCACGGAAGAAGTGCAGAAATTTCACATGGCGCAGGCATTGGCCAATCATATTCTGGAGAGAAGTAAATCGCATCTTGAAGCAGTCAATCTTGAGATGATGACGAGCTATGAAAAGGTGCAGATGCTTAAATCCCGATTTAACGATTTTGCCGAGAAGACCGGTCAGGTCCTCTGGCATGTACTTGGGTTTATTCAGGGATTTATTAGTCACATAGCGACAAGCTTCTTAACCTTGGCGGAGTGGATATATACAGGGTTACAAAAGCTCTTGGTGCCGGTAACGAAATTATATGAATTGCTAAGTAAGTTGCCAGGACAGGTTGGCGAAGCATATCGGGCGGCCGCAGAAAAAGTAAAAGAATTATCAACAGCTTTTGAGCAAAATAAAGATATACTTAAGAACTACTCCTCAGAAACCGCTAAATACGCCATGGAACAATACGACCTTGTGTTTGCTCATGTAGAAGAAACCGGAGACAACACAGCTCAGGCTTTGAAGAATGCGATGCGGGTTGCCGGGGAAGGCATGCGCGAAGAAACGCAAAAGATAGTGGTAAACGTAAAAGAAACCTTTGAAGAGCAAATCGGGAAAAATATCTTAAGAAACTTCTATAACAATGCTGTCAGCGGGTTTCAGACGTTCTTCTCGGATGTATTAAAGGGGCAGCTTAAGACTCTACAGGATTATTTTAAATCATTCACGGATGCAGTGCTGAATATGATTGCCAATGTTATTGCTCAATTACTGGTAGCATGGGCGATTCAGGCCATGTTCCCACAGGGCGGTTGGGTAAGAACAATACTGGGATTCCATGAGGGCGGTGAAATCGAGAAAAAACACATGGGCGGTTTAATAAACGCCTACAGCAGAAATATAATCCGCGCGCACAGGGGCCTTGTTCCCATAAGAGCTCATGCGGGCCTTGCCCCTGATGAAGTGCCAATTATCGCTCAGACCGGAGAGGGTGTCTTATCTCGCCGGGGAATGTCTGCCTTAGGCGAGGACAACCTCAGGGCGCTTAATAGGGGCGGATCCTTGGGAGACAACATAACGTATAACTATAACTCTCAGCCGGTGGCAGTTTTTAAAGTATGGGACTTCGCGGATATCATGAGGCATAAACAAGAAATACAAAATATAATAGCGGAAGCAGTGGTAAGCAATGCCCCGCTAAGAGGCGTAATCAAAAACTATGCTTGAAAAAGATAAAGGGGTGAATCATGCCAGATAATATATTTCATAGATGTGAGAACTGCGAGAACCGGGAAGAGGTTAGGAAGGGATTGACAGATCTGCTTGATGGTTTGTTTTGTGAACATAATAAAACGATAGTGGCAAAGCTCGATGAATCTAAAGAAATGCAGAAGAAAATCCTTTGTTATGTATATCAGCTTTTATTAGAGTTATGTAAAAAGATGAAGAATGTATATGAAGTTGAGTTGGATTATCACGATATAGTGCGAAAAGTAGATGAACGTATGCAGTTTGATGAGCTGACCGCCAATTTTTTTAAAGACCAAAACAAAGATAAGCCTGCGGAGGGATGATCTATGATTGACGCAAGAATAGACACGACAAAGCTTCGCCGGGCCTTTAGATTAGTGCCTAAACAGTTGAAGTTTGAATTCCGCGACGCCTTTGACCATATTCAGCGGAGTTTCTTAAAAGAGTTCCGTTTAAAGCGGCTCCAGGGGCCTCCTGGGGTTAGGGGCGGTGGTCCGGGTGGTAAAGGGCCGGGTATCTTTAATCGCTTTAAAAAGGCTCGAATACGCGATAGCGGGAGTGGACTTGAGGGTATGGGCGTTAAGGTTTATACTACGTCTGGAATCGCCATGGCGCTTGAATACGGCGCCACAAGAAGGGCTAAAAGCGGCCGGCTCGCAGTTCCCTTTTCACGAACACTCAGGCCGGAGATGTACGCTCCCAGCGGCCGGCTTAGGAAAAAGTATCGCGCGCCCGGGCAATTACCAGATCTTAGCGAGATTAAATCTCAGAGAACCGGAGCAGCGCTTTTAGCACGTTTTTCAAAAAGAAAAGTCAAGCCTATGTTTGTTCTTAAGCATGAAGTAAAGACGCCGGCGCGTTTAGGATTCGTTAAGACAGCGATAGGGCATCGGCCAAGGCAGATAGAGATCCTGAATGAAGCTGTTCATCGGGCCTTGGAAAAGATTTAGAACTTGTATTGGATTAGCTTAATGGGCAATATATGATAAAGCTACGCGCAGAAAAGCGCAGTATCAAACAATGTATCGAAGCATTCCTTGCTTATTGCAAAGATGAGCGTAATCTTTCAGACGGTTCTATTTATGCATTCCAGAGGTATCTTTTAAAGCTCAACGCTTTCCTCGAGAAAAAAGACATCTCAGATATAGGCCTTGTAAACAAAGAGCTCATCAGGCAATTCTTACGAGAGCTCCCAGGAAGAACCCCTTTCATTGTTTCTACAGCCACAGGTGCGTTTAGGCAGTTCGGCAAATATCTTGTGGCCTCAGAACATCAGCTTAACGATAATCCTTTCATTGATTTAAGCTTGCCGAGGTTAAGTAAACCCCTGCCCAGTAATATCCCGTCCCCTCAAGAAATCTCACAGGTGATAGAAGCTCCTTTTAAGCTATTCGATAAATCATTCGAGAGGTTGCTCGATGGCATATTGAAGCAGATCCTTAAAGAATGGGCACGGTTTGAAAAGATGATTAATGAACTGCTGAGGCGGACATTTAGGGATTGGGCAATAATGGAGTTTCTGTATTCTACCGGAGTGAGTGTTGGTGAGTTAGTGGCCGTTAAGAATCAGGATGTTGACTTAAAAGAAGGCTATGTTAAGGTTTCTACGAATAGGACTAAGAAGGGCCGGTTTGTTGTATTAAATAAAAAGTCGACTGCCGCAATCAAGGCGTATAATTCTTTAAAGCGCAAGTTTGAGTTATTGCCGGATAAGCCTCTATTTCTTAATGAGTCCGGTGAAGAGATGAGCATACATAGGATAAACGATATCATAGAAAAATACATCCCTATAGCTGAGATTAAAAAGGATATCCACCCTCATACTTTCCGGCATGCCTTTGCTGTTCATCTTTTGGAAAACGGGGCCGGGATGAGAGACGTGCAGGAATTGCTGGGGCATAATAACGTTGAGACTACTCAACTCTACTCGCGCATAAACATTAAGAAAATGACCGAAGAACATAGCAAGCTTTTCGGAGAATCAAAGACAGTCATTACGGATAATATTGAAGAGACGTATCTGGAGGCCGTAGAAGAGGCGCAGGATTTGCCAGTGGCTACATTGCAAAAGCTATTGGTGCCGGTAGTAAAGTTTTATGAGCTGTTGGAGAGGTTGCCGGGAAAGGCCGGCGAAGTGTATCAAGCCGGCGCAGGAAAAGTAAGAGCGATAAAAACAGAGCTCGATAATGCATTATCGACCAGGTCGTAACTACGAAGAGGTTTTTGGAGGAGCATCCGGAGGTGTGTCCATCGGATGGACAGACCTCTAAATTTAAGCCTAAAACTGGGCCTGGAGCAGAAATCGGCGCACGTCAAATCTCAGACTTCCTCGGAGAAAAGAACTGGTCAAAGTCTAAGGTGGCGGATCTGTTAAAGCTGGCTAAAAGTGATTACATTTTTGGAATGAATAAAAGGAGTAAAACAGGGTAGTGTTATGGGTTGGCTTGCGTCGAGAACGTGCAACCTGGGGCATCCTGAGGGCAAACTTTGTCGTCGGAGAGGTCGTATTTGGCAGGAATGCTGAATCTGGCATTTTTAGGCAATAACTGCTCTATTCTCTCCTGTCGCCTTTCCGGAGTGTTAAGTTTAGCTATTTTTAGTAAAGTCCTTCCGGAAAAGATTTGAAGCAGCTGCTGGTCCTGGCAGTCTTTTAAATTATCAATGAATTCTTTAGGCAGGCGTTCGATGAGGCTCATCAGTTGAGATACCCGGGCCCGGGATACTCCAAATCTCTGGCCGGTTTGAGTGTAGTTGCGCGCAGGATCCTCTTTAAGATAGTTGTAAAATAAGACTGCTTCTGCTACAATGTTCTTGCGTATAACAGGCTCAGGTTGAGGATCCGCAGGAAAAGGGTCATCTAAAGACAATAAATAAGACCTTTTTCGCTTCCTGTAAAATTTCACAAGTAGCTGTATCTCCACGGGGTTAGGTGAGGTTAGCGGAGTATCCACTTCGGGGAGCCAAATATTGTAACTTATTGATATACAATGAGTTACGACAAAATAGCCTGGTAGAACTTGCCAGGCTATTTTTGTATCTGGTAACGTGCCAAAGAGTTGTGTCGCTATTATTTTTTAGCCGTAAAATCCCCATTATCTCTAAATAAAACCATTTAATACTTCGCCTAAAAATCCAGAATCAATCTATCTCTTTATCTCTAAAGGCCATTTATTTAATCGGAGTCATTTAATCGAATATTTTGATAGATTTCCCGGATATTTTGTAATGATTCTCTGTGGCATATGATCGATTAAATGAAATATTGGGATATTTCTGAGAATATTATTTCTCTTTATCTCGGTATTTCATAAGATGGACATCAGATTATGTATCTGATGTCCTGTGGTAGCCCTCTATATTTAATCTCCTGGCTCTTGTATGTCATCAATATATGTGGCATACTTATATACTGTAAGATAATACATGAACAATATAGCCTTAAAGCAGGCAAAAGGCTATTTTTTTGGGTGGATTATGAGGAAGTTTAGAAAAGAGCATAATTTAATAATTCTGTTTGTTGGCATTATGGTACTTTTGGTAACGCAGAACGCTTATACAGAGTCTTGTAGCTTAAGAGTCCCTATAGATGAAGAGGCTGATAATAGGCTTAAAAGTGCTTTTTTAAAAGAATACGGTGAGATAGATATCCTTTCTTATCAAGAAGCCGAAGATTATTTAGAGACTGTAATGAGAATTCCTATATTTGAGTGGACTCAGCCAAAATCTAAAGGCGAAGAATATACTAATTATCTTACACCAGAACAGGCAAAAAAACTCCTAAATAAAAACGATTATATAGTTCTAGAGGATGGATCGATTATAGGCACAATTCAGTTTGTTAAACTTAAAAATGACGATGTAGTTGCAGTTGTAATGGGGGGAGGCGATATTTTATCTCGTCGTGATCTTATCTTTAAAAGATTATTACCTGGTTTTGGTGCTCTTATGTTTAGCGGAGTTTCATTACCTGCTCAAACTAGCGAAAATAAATGGCAAGGTTTGTTACAAAAGATTGATGAATGGGAAAAGATGTTTAAGAGAGGAGAATTATCAGTATTAAATTTTAGACCACTTTTAGAAAAAGCAATGGCTGATATTACCGATGATATGCTATCGGAAGAGATTATCACAAATAAAGTTTTATATCAGAGAAGGATAGCAAGGTTGAGAATATTGATGTTATTGGATCATTGGGATATGTTGTATATTGATATGAGAGACCGCGAAGACATGGCTAATATTATATCAAGCGATGCTAAATTTGTATTACCATGGGACCGCAACGCAGAAATTACTAAAGAAGGGATAATGTTACTAAATGAAGATATGTTTTGCAGAAAAATACCGTTTAATTGGGATAGCTTACTTAGTTTTGACCACGAGGCTTTTCATGCTATTGAGCATCTTTTGGGTTTTATCTATTCTCATAATAGCGGAAGAGATGTATTTTTATTGCAGGCACACGCTTTTTCAGAGTGTATTTATTTTGAAGATAAACTTAAGGAAATGAACAAGAGCCTTAGTGATATTATAGATGAAGTTGACAATAGTGATTATGGACCTTATTTTAGGTCTGCGATGATAGAATATGTTATAGATGGGATTAGATCAAGTCGTTCTTTTGAAAACAAAAGTCCGTGGGATTTATATCCTGCTACAATTGGAGCTATTGATTTTAAAAAAGGTAAACCCTCTTTTAGAGAAGTTATTAAGTCTATGAGAGATTATGTATATAGCAAGAATGAAAGACAAATAGAAGAGATCGGCAAAACCTATAGTCGAGGGGGAAATATTGTCGGGCAAAGTTTTAGAATAAGAAATGCGTTAATGAGAGAAGGGGCATCTTTTCATGCTGCTTTATACGCCCAAGTCCTCTTTTTAGAAAGCATTACTTATGATGCATCAATAGGTCCTGCTCGTGCAACGATTGCAATGAAAATATTTTCTGATCTTTATGACAGTGAGTTTTATGCCGAGATCTCAAACCAGACTAAGCAATATTTTGATAAAAAAGGATTACAGGGGGAAGAAATTACAAAACTAATAGAAAATGCCGTTAGGAAAGTAGTCAAAAATGATATTCTTGCATGTGTTTCCGGGCATAAAGATATCGATGAAAAGATTATGTTTAAAGAAGCATATTCTTTGGCAGAAGATATTAAAAAAGAATTTACTTCTATCATGAGTCCCAAAGAAATTTCTGAGATAATTATAAAGAAAATAATAAGACCTATTTTACAACCAAACGAAACATACCCTTCTCTTAAAGAACGTTTTAATACGAAAAGGCAAATAATAAACGGAAGTAGTTAATTTAGTTATGCTAATGTTATTAAATTTGTTAAATTGGAAATGTAACCTTAAGAGAAAAAGGACAAGGCTAATTTTTTGGGTGGATTATGAGGAAGTTTAGAAAAGTATTATATTTTAGGATTATAGCTGTTTGTCTATGCTGTTGCTTATTCACAGATATTAACTTATATGCTGTGACTAATTTAAGAAGTAAGTTTATGCTTGGAGAAAATGATACAAGATTTAAGAGCGCATCATCTATGATTAGACAAGGCAAAGCAATTTTAGAAAAAAATGAATCTCCAAAGACGACTCCAAAATTAGCAGGATTATTAAAAAAGATAAGGTGGTGGGAAAGCGAGTTAGGTCCAAAACAGAAAAAAACTGCTAAAAAAATAATAAATATTTATAAAAACAACTATAATTTAAGCTTTAATGAAGATAATATTATTGATAATAAAATTGTATTAATCAAGTATTCAAAAAGACCTTACACGTTGTTTGATAAATATCTTCCGGAAATTTATGCTATTTTTAGGGCTATTTTATGGTTCTATGATTCAGTAATAGTACCGCAAGATTTAGATTATTCTCTTAAGGAGAGTTTTCGCGATGTCTTAGAAATTATGGTAGGCTACTTTGTGATTCTTTATGTAAAACCAGTAGTTGAGAAAAGATTAGGCCCGATTGTAATACCATGGGGATCTGTAAACCCAATCTTTAGGAGAAAAATCATGATATCATTTGATGAATATAAACAAGACAAAAATAATATAGGTTTTTTAATCACTATTTCACATGAATTAGCCCACTTTCTCAAATTACCTAATGATATTTTATTAGCAAACGCATATGCTTTTTTAATGACTTATAGCTTAGATAGACAATATATAGATGAGTTTATTAGTTTTGCGAATACAATAGGAGAATATGATGCCTTGGGAGTATTTGAAGAGGAAAATAAATATGAAATTTTTTCACCTAGGTTATTTATTTTTTCAGATGAAGTATTAAAAGTAATTCAAGATCCAGTAATTCAAGAGGCAACTATAAGGAAGATCTTATCAACAAAAGTTTTATTAGATAAGTTTAAAGCATGCTCTAATAGATCGGAAATACGAAAATTAGTAAAAGAGGTTTCTGTGAACGTAAATGAGAGAGATTATAAGATCCCACATTACAGATCAGAAACTTTTAATAAGTGGGTGTATAATTATGGAGAAGTGATAGGTTATATTGCTATACAGAATTATTCTAATAAGAAAAGTGCTTTTCAGTATATTTACAGATTGGGTCAATTAAGAAACTCTAGAGAATTAAATGAAATAGTTATTCCAGAAGAAGAATTAGATTTAAAGCACAGGGTATATAAAAACGACAATTCTCCTTTAGAAGAAACCCTTAATAAGAAATCTAGAGAAGGAGAAAACTCTCTTTAAATATGATACCCAAACGATGCCCAATTAAAGAGAAGATAGACGAAAACAAACTACTAAAACTGTACGATTCTGTATACCAAGTGAATTATACAGTCGTAACTTATTGATTATAATAGCGTTAAATATCAAATGGGCACTTATCCCTCCCTCTCCGACAGTAGTTTTTAGTAAAGCGTTGGGTTGCAAACAGATAGCCGTAACAACTTGAAATAATAGGCAGTTACGGTTGTTTTATTTATTAAGATATGTTTTGTATGTCTTGTATGTTTCCATATATTCATCGCACAGAAATCGCACACTTACCCCGGAGGTAGATGGTTTTTTTGCCCTGGCGTACGACCTCTGTGACCCCCTAGCTTATATGAGCCCCCCCAAAACTTTTTTCGGTAAAAGTCTATCTCTAAGCCTCTATTATATATGACCACCCCCTAAGGATTTCTCCAAGAAGCCTTTTCCTGAAAATCCATTGACATATAGAAGGCCATGGGAAGAGTGGTTTTTTTTGTCTTGTAATATAAAGGGCTTTTAAAAGAGATAAATTATGAGAAAAATTAAAATAATTAATATAGCTTTAATATTTATGCTAATAAGAGGGGGGCTTGTCTATTCGGTTGATATATCTTGTCTGAGAATTCCTTTTAGGACCCAGGATATTTCTCAAAACAGAAAAATTCTTATAAGTCAGATACAGATGTCTGTTATGGCGTATAAGCGGAAAGAAGAACATTACCCTTTAATTACAGACGAAGAAATTTTTTCTAACTCTGTTTTGAAAGAAATGGAAAAGCTTGGCGTAAAGGTTTATCGCGAAAGCGATGATTGTATGTGGATTTATAGCGAGGAAGATAATTATTATATGCGTTTAAGTAAAAAAAGCCAATATATTTACTTTGCTAAAAAGAAAACAGAGGAAGAAATCTTGACGCGAGAGGAAATAGAAAGCGTAGAACGGGCAGGCGCTGGTATAAGAGTTTTTAAAGGTCATGACGCAGGAAGCTTATTTGAGATTTTCAAAGATTTGCAGTTAGTGCATAGACAAATGGTTTCCATAGATCTATCTTTGGATGAGCATACAAAAAGTTTTGGGGATGATCTAATGAAAATTGCTTCAGATATAAAAAAGGAACATATAGCAAAAATAGAGAAGATTATACTGGAACCAGCGGCCCTTTCTAAAGAGGGCACATTAACCATATTGGAGGCAAAAAATGCCATACAAGACATGAGAAAAATGTTACAGGCCCTTAAGGAGGATAGACAGGCTTTAGAATTAATATATGAAAAATGTAAAGTTTTATATAAAGGCGAAGAAGATTTATCTAAGGATTTTAAAGAAGGTTTGTTGTATATGGATAAGGCCATTGGAATACTGGAAAGCCGCGTAGAAATAGCTATGGGCATAACCTCTTCATATCCGCCGCAGTCAATAACTGAAATTATAGAAAATATAGTCCCCGAAAACTCTATAATAAAAATAGAAAATAAACTGCCAAAAGATATTAAGATTAATGCAAATCGCTTGACAATCTCAAATGCCCTTATAAATATCATTACAAATGCTGTATATTTTGCCGAAAAGAAAAACAAGAAAAGAGCAAAAGTCAAAATAATCTTAAGCGAACAAGACGGAAAGATTAAAATAGATATAATTGACAATGGAGACGGTGTTTCAGAAAAACTACTGCAAATAAACCCAATAACAAAAAGACTAGATTTATTTACTTTGAATACTTCAGACAGAAAGAGTGGTAGTGGGTTAGGCATGACAGATGCATGGTATGCTATAAAAGATCACGGTGGCACAATCAATGTCCAATCAGAACTTGGCAAAGGCACTACATTTACTATAACATTGCCTGGGCAAGAAAATATTTTAACACAATTTGTACAGGAGAACGTAAAAGACGAGGAACTATTTACTTTATTTAGCCAGGTTGATTTTGAAACCAGCAAAAGCGTCAAGATGATAGATGACAGATTAGAAAAGATAGGTAGGATACTTGTAGCATTGGATATAGATTGCGAACTCCACCATCTACGTCAACCTTATGTTTACGAGTCACTTAAAAATGGGATAAGACCTACGAAAACTAAAGATTTTTCCGATAAAGATTTTTCATATGTCTGTAGTGTTGTGTATTATTTAAAAAATAAAGGTATGGAATCTGTATATGCTGCAATAGTGGAACTCGCTAGTACTATAATTTCAAAACCAGGCTTCTTTGGCTTGAATTCCATAAACGATATAAATGTAGTATTGATAGATCCAAGTGATCCATATGCGTGGGGTAATGCAAAAAGCAAATTGGGTGGTCAAGCACAACAAATAGCGGGTTATGTGTACCGTGACACTGTGTGGAAAAATAGAGTCAAAACTTTACTCGGCATAGATATGTCTTTCTCTGAAAAAGAGGAACATGTGATTTTGCGATATATAGACAGTTTTTTAGACCAAGGTGGTTTCGTTGCGCATAATGTTAAAGAAAATGAGATTAGAGAGTTTATGGCTGGGACGTTAAGAGATATGACGCATGTTTATATATGGCTAGGGAGATTTATTAAAGCATTTGAAGATTACGCAAGTTCTAAAGGGCAAAAAGATATCAAGAAGCTCTATAAATTCGATTTAACAATAGGATCAGATAACCCTTCTTTATTGAAAAATATAGGCTTTATTGCTCCACCAATAGACTCTTAATTCCACCACATCAATTTCTCCCGAGCTTGATACTTCAACTAGTCACTATTTGGCCACTAGCAATAATTTAGAAAATTAACATTTCTCATAATCTATTCTAAAATAATAAGTTACAAAAACATAATTTCTCTAGGACATCAGATTTTCGATCTGACGACACCAAGAAAATAGAACTGGCAAATATTTTTAAACAGTTCAAGCAATTACAAACTCCTTACAAAAATTTTGAGCCTCTTTTGAGCATAACCAGTTGCGAAATGCGTCATATATGGGGAACCAGATATAGTAACTTATATATTTTAAATAGGTTACGGCTAAATTAACCTGTCATTTTGTGGCAGGTTAATTTTTGTATCTTACAACTCTTCTCAAGCTGATATATATGTGATATATTTACAGTTAAGCAAGTAGCTAAATTTAAGCCCTTCAGAAAGTTTAAAAAAGATTTTTTCCTAACATTGTTTTTAACTATCTTTTTCTTCTAAAAGGCGCAAGCGTACAGGCTGCCAATCTTAGTAACTTACTATAATTAAATAAGTTACAGTATAAAGAGTCTGTTTATTTTAGACAGACTCTTTTTTTATTTGACAGAATAAAGAATATTTGGTAAATTATTATGAACATATGTTCATAACTAAGCGATTGTACTATGAGACCTAAAAAGACAAGATGGATTAGGTGTGAACCGGGGGAAAGGTGTTTTAGGCCGCAGTGTAAACCGTTAAACGAAATAGATGGTGTATATATGACTTTGGACGAGTTTGAAGCAGTGCGATTGTCTGACTATAAGGGATTAAAGCAAGCTGATGCGGCTAAGAAATTAAGAATTTCTCGTCCTACTTTCTCAAGAATAATCACTTCTGCCCATAATAAGATCGGTGACGCATTAGTAAATATAAAAGCGATTAAAATTGAAGGCGGCTGTTGCAAAATTACGAAGAGGAGGAGCAAATGAATAAGTCAGAAAAGAAGAAAAGTTTCCTGGGTAAATTAATTGATAAGTTAGATAAAAAGATGGAAGAAAAGGCGAAGACAAGACCCTGTTGCGGCAGTAAGGACGGAACTAAAGGCAAGTCATGTTGCAGCTGATAATAGATTGGTTAATTTATTATGTTTTTGGGCTTAACCCAGGATCTAAACTGAGCGGAGTAATTAATTTCTTTTTATATGATTCTACAAAAATCCTGCTATTATTATTTTTTATGATGGCTGTTATTGGTCTTGTTAGAACTTATATATCCCAGAATAAAGTTAAAAGTTGGATTACTAAGAAAAAAGCATTTGGGAATCTTTTTGCCTCGGTTTTTGGCTCAATAACTCCGTTTTGCTCATGTTCATCTATACCTATTTTTTTAAGTTTTTTAGAGGTAGGTATACCGTTAGGCGTGACATTTTCGTTTCTCATAACCTCACCCCTGGTTAATCAATATCTCGTCATAGTGATGCTTGGCTTTTTTGGGTGGAAGGTCACGCTGTTGTACGTGCTGAGCGGGATTCTTATAGGCGTTTTTTCAGGCATTGTTTTGGGCAGGTTGGGTTTGGAAAAATATCTTATTAGAAGGTTAGTTTCCGATAATAATCAATCGGTTGAGGAAAAAGTTTATAAGAATTTTAAAGAGAGGATTGTCTTTGGGTTAGATGAAGCAAAGACGATCACTAAGAAGCTGTGGGTATGGGTATTGCTAGGTGTGGGTATTGGCGCATTTATCCATAACTATGTTCCTCAAGAAACAATACATGGCATAATAAATAAAACCGGTCCATTTTCAGTTCCTCTCGCAACTATTTTAGGGGTGCCAATGTATGGAAGCTGTGTGGCAATTGTGCCAATAGCGTTGATTTTGTTTCGAAAAGGCGTCCCGTTAGGGACGGCTTTGGCCTTTATGATGGCAACAGCTGCCTTGAGTTTTCCTGAAGCAGTAATCTTAAGGAGAGCAATGAAATTACAGTTAATAGCAATCTTTTTTGGCGTAACAACCGTAGCTATCATCATCACAGGATACTTGTTTAATATGTTTCAATCAATGTTTTAATGTTCCCTTGAATAGGCGTTGATATACAGCACTTCTTAACCTCCTTTAATATGAGGAGATATAACCCTATTGACAAGCAGGATTTTTTGATGTATACTTTTAATTGACGGACTGGCCAGTCAGTATAAATAAAAGGAACAGGGAGACGTTATGAGGACAAAGGATAAGGCTAAGATACAGGCGCTTATTAAGACTAGAAAGGCGCAGATACTGGACGCTGCCATGCTGGTTTTTTCCAGGGACGGGTTTAATAAGGCCTCTACGGATGAGATAGCCAATGTGGCAAAACTCGGGAAGGGCACCGTATACCGTTATTTTAAGGACAAGAAGGAGCTCTTTATCGCGACCGTAGACAGAGGGCTGGACAGGTTAAAGGATAGTATTCTGGCTAAGGTGGATGGGATTGATGACCCGCTTGAAAGAATCGAAGCAGGTTCAAAGGCCTACCTGACCTTTTTCGGCAAAAACCCGGCCTTGATAGATATGATGATCCATGAGCAGAGCGAGTTCAAGGAGCGCATAAAGAAGCAGTACTTTGAGCACTACTATGGTAGTATAGATCGGATGAGGAGAATATTTAGGAAGGGTATTACGGGAGGGCTGATCAAAAATGTGGATGTAGATACTGCCATCAGTATCCTGACCAATATTTTAAACGGCCAGATATATATGTGGCGGGTTGAGGGGAAAAAGGGCTTTCCCGAGGATAAGATTTCAGTCATCCTGAAAATATTTTTTACAGGGGTGATAAAAGATGAAAAGAGAAGGCAAAAGTATGAATAAGATATTTATCTTAATTTTAATCGCGGTTTTTTCTTTTCCACAGGCAAGTTTTGCCATAGACAAGAGGGCGTTTATAGAATCCGCAAAGGAAAGAAAAGTTTTGCAGATCGGACTCATTGACTGCGTTGCTTATGCCTTGAAGAATAATTCAGATATTAAAATCGAGAGTATTGAACCCAGGCTAAAAGAAGGCGATGTCATGATACAAAAGGCGGGTTTCGAACCGACTTTTACTTTTGATTATACCCTGCACGATAATACCGCGCAGTCCACCAGCATGGCCTATCCGGATATTTTTGAAAGCGAAGATACGGATTTTAACGCCGGCGTATCAGGAAAATTTATAACAGGAACGGAATATGATATTGATTTTTTGAATAAAAGGTATAAAAGCAATTTGGCTGTCCAGAGAATGAACCCTTATTATACGAGTGAGCCGAAGATAACACTCACCCAGCCTATTTTCAGGGATTTTGGGATACTGGTAAACAGGGCCGATATTATTATCGCCCAGAATGACCAAAAGTCTTCAATGGAGAGCTTTAAGGAAACCGTGATGAATATCGTAAGCGATACTAAGATTGCCTATTATGATTATTTATACTATATCGAGAATTACTCTATAGCAGAGCTTTCTTTAAAAAGGGCGCAGGATTTATTGGAGATAAACAACGCAAGGTATGAAAAAGGCCTGGTAAGTTCAGTGGATTTATTGGAGACAGAGACTGCCGTATCCCAGAGAGAGAAGGTCCTTATATCCTCGGAATCCGCGCTTAAAAAGTCGGAAGACGAATTGAAACTTATTACGAGCCTGGTGGATGACCCTACGGTCTGGAACGCGGAAGTCGAACTTATAGATAAACCTGAAGCAAATGTGGAAAAGGTAGATTTAATAGAGAGCCTGAATAATGCCTTTAAGCACAGGCCTGATTATAAAGAAGCCAAGATAGACTTGGATAATAGAGACATAAAGATAAAGACCGCTAAGAATTCCCTTTTGCCTACAGTTGATCTAATGGGAAGTTTTGGCCTCAATGGCTTGGGTGATGATTTCGAAGAGGCCGTGAATGAGATAGATTGGGACAATAAAGATTGGAGTGTGGGCGTTGCGGTCAGCGTGCCTTGGGGAGGTGCGGAGCGCGCGGAATATAACCAGAGAGAATTTGAAAAGGCACAGGCCTTGATCAGTTTTAAAAGACTGGAGCAGGATATAATTTTAGAGGTAAGAGATAAGGTTAGAGAGATAGATATCATGTACCGTCAGATGGAGACTTCAAGACTCGCAAAAGAAAAGGAGACTGAAAATTACAAGGCCCAGGAAGAACGTTATGCCGCAGGCCAGGTATCCACGCATGATATATTAGATTACCAGGATAGACTGGCCCAGGCAGAGCTTGATTATATTAAGGCCCTTATTGATTATAATATCGCGCTTATTAACCTTGATATGGCCATGGGATTGACTCTCGTGAAAAATGACATTACATTAAAGGAGTGAATATGGTTAGACAAAAGAGATTTTACATTTTAATATTGGCGGCCCTTTCTATTTTTTATGTTTCCGGATGCGGGGGAAGGGAAGAAACAGGCGAAAAGAAGATCATCCCTGTCAAAGTCGTGGAAATAGCCCTTCAGGATATCAAGGATACACTTGATTATGCCGGGGATATTAAAGCGCAGGACGAGGCCAAGGTCTATCCCAAGGTAAGCGGTAAGATCATGGAAAAGCTGAAGGAAGACGGTAGCGAGGTAAAAAAGGACGATATAATCGCTTATATTGACAGGGACGAGATAGGCTTTAAATTTGAAAACGCTCCTGTAGAAAGTCCTATGGACGGGATCGTGGGTAGGGTGTATGTAGATAAGGGAATGAGCGTTAGCCCCGGAACTCCTGTAGCGCTGGTTGTGGACATAGATAAGGTAAAGGTGGAATTGGATGTGCCGGAAAAATATCTTCCTAAAATCGGGTTGGAACAAACAGCCATGATATCAGTGGATGCCTATCCAGGCAGGGAGTTTATGGGTAGCGTCAAAAAAATAAGCCCTGTAATAGACCTTGAGACCAGGACAGCACCTATTGAGATTTTGATTGATAACGAAAAACACCATTTAAAACCCGGCATGTTTGCCAGAGTGCGATTAATAATAGAAGAGCATAAAGAAGTCCCTGTAATCTTAAAGGAGTCCATAATAGGTCAGAATGCCAAGAGTCATGTTTACGTTATAGAAAATGATAAGGCGCGGAAAAGGGATATAAAGCTGGGCATACGCCAGGGCGCTTATTTTGAAGTGACCGAGGGATTGGAAAAAGGCGAGTTGATCGTGATCATGGGGCAGCAAAAATTATATGACGGCGCGCCTGTAGTAGTAGAAAAAGAGGAAAGCGGAACATAATGAATCTACCTGAATTCGGTGTAAAAAGGCCGACTGCCAATCTCATGATATTTGTGGGGATCATTATCATATCCCTCTATGGTCTTTCTCAGTTGGGCGTAGATATGATGCCTGAAATAGAACCCCCGGCTATATCAGTAGTGTCTTCTTATCCCGGAGCCAGCCCGGAGGACGTGGAAATAAGGGTTACAGAGCCGTTGGAAAACCAGCTTGGGACTACTCCCGGAATTGATAAAATCACTTCCAGAAGCTTGGAAGGCATTTCGGTATTAACGCTTAAATTTAACTGGGGCACGGATCTCAATGAGGCATCCAATGATATCCGAGACCGTATCGAGATGGCCAAGCGCTATCTCCCTGATATCCCCGAAGAAATGGATAATCCGTTTATATTCAAGTTTAATACAGCGATGATACCGATCCTCTATACAGGTTTTACAGCGAAAGAATCTTATCCTGATCTATATGACATCATAGACAAAAAAATTTCCGATGAATTAAAACAATTGCCGGGCGTAGGCACGGTCCAGACCCACGGAGGGCTGGAAAGGCAGATCAATATATGGATCGATAGAAGGCGGCTCGAAGGATACGGATTTTCTGTTCTGGATATAAGGAACGTCCTGAAACAGGAGAATATAACCCAACCGGCCGGAAATATTAAATCCGGCCTTACTGATTATCTTGTGCGGATACCCGGGGAATTTGCTTCTCCGGAAGAAATCGATTCCGTGATTTTAGGGGAAAGGAACGGCAATCTGGTATATCTAAAGGATGTGGCCAGGATAGAAGACGGCCATAAGGAAAAAAAGACCATTGTGCGCATAAATAGGAAACAGGGCCTTATAATGATCGTCCAGAAACAGACAGGCACCAATAGCGTCCAGGTCGCCGAACGGATAAAGAAAAAACTCGCCTCGCTTAAGAAAAACCTGCCCCGAGACGTGGAATGCCATATAATAATGGATACATCTGAGGATGTTATTTCGACTTTGGATACGCTTAAATCCACTATCTGGCTCGGCGTCATGCTTGTTATCCTTATTATCTGGTTTTTCTTAAGACAGATACGGCCTAGCCTGATAGTGGCATTGACGCTTCCTTTTTCGCTTCTCATATCTTTCACCTATCTTTTTCTGGCGGGTAAGACCATAAACGTAATAAGCCTCTCGGCTCTGGTCATTTCGTTAGGGATGGTGGTTGACGCCGCAATAGTGGTGGTGGATAATGTGCACCGCCATATTGAAAGAAAAAAACGCCCCCAGGAAGCGGCTATCTTTGGAACATCCGAGATATTTACGGCAATAGCAGCTTCCACCCTGACCACTGTCGTGGTATTTGCCCCCCTTCTTTTTGTCAAAGGAGTAGTGGGTATTATGTTCGGAGAGATGGCAGCCGTGATCATTATAACGCTTTTGGGTTCTTTATTCACCGCCGCCACATTTACGCCCATGCTCTGCTCCAAATGGATCAGGGTATCCGGCCGCGTGGATACGCCAAGAAAAAAGGATAGGTTTATCAAAAAACTCTATCTCATTTTTGAGATATGGTTTCAGCGCGTAGAAAAGCTTTACTCTGATGCATTATACTGGTCTTTGCAGCATAAAAAGACGGTTATATTCGGCCTTTTGGGATTTTTTATAATAAGTCTTTTTTTTATAAGATTTGTCGGAAATGAGTTTATACCCGAAGAAGATTCAGGCGATCTTAGGATAACCGTAACTCTGCCGATAGGGACACGTGTGGAAGAGACGGATAAGGTGGCATCGCGGATAGAAGATATATTTGAAAAATACGTCCCGGAAGAGAAGTTTGTATTCGCGCGCAGCGGCACTACAAGCGGCATGGGTGCTGTTATGGGCGGCAGCGCAGGCACTCATATCGCTTCAACAGGCGCCAAGCTTGTCAAGAAGGATGAGAGAGAGCGCTCCGCAAGGGAAATAGCGCAGGAAGTGAGAAAGGAGATAGAAAAGATCCCGGGCATATTCAAGATGGATATTGCAACAGGTAATCCCCTGGGCAGGGTTATAACAGGTACGGGAGGGAAAGCTATACAGGTGGAAATAATAGGTCATTCATTCGAGGAGACCAATAAACTTGCTTACAGATTCAAGGAGATTATGGAGGGGATCCCGGGAGCCGTTGATGTGAGTATTTCCAGGGAATTACGGAGGCCTGAATTTAAAATAAAAGTGGATAGAGAAAAGGCCTCGGTCCTGGGCCTTAATATGAATGCAGTGGCTGATACTATAAAGACGTATATTGAAGGATCAATAGCTACAAGGTATCGTGAGAGAGGGGATACGTATGATATATACGTCCGCCTGGAAGAGGATTTTCGTCAGAGCCCGGAAGATATAGAGAATTTTCCTATAACCTCTACTTTTACGGGCAAACAGATTAAATTGAGTAATATTGCAGAGGTCGTGGAGACAGTAGGAGCGGAGGAAATCGAGAGGCAAAACAGGGAAAGGGTCGTAAAGGTGCAGTGCAATACGCACGGGCGTTCCATGGGAAAGATCATAGAAGACATAAAAAAAGAAATGAATAAAATAGTCATACCCGAAGGTATTATAGTAAATTTCGGAGGAGAGGCAGAGGAACAGAAAAAGGCATTCGGGGACCTATTTCTTTTGCTTATACTGGGCATAGCGCTTGTTTATATGGTAATGGCCGCGCAGTTTGAATCCCTCTTGGATCCTTTTATTGTTATGTTTGCGATCCCTTTTACCTTTACAGGGGTAATACTCGCTTTTATTGTCACAAGGACTACGTTGAGCGTGATTTCGTTTCTCGGTATAGTTATGCTTACTGGTATAGTAGTCAATAATGCTATAGTCCTGATAAGTTATATAAATATACTTAGGGCAAGGGGATTTTCTATGATAGAGGCTGTTACAAAAGGCGGGAAGGACAGGCTTAGGCCGGTCTTAATGACTACCTTTACCACGCTTTTTGCCATGATCCCTCTGGCGTTATCACGCGGGCAAGGTTCGGAGATATGGCAGCCTCTTGGCATAACTATGATAGGAGGCTTGAGCGTTTCTACTTTTATAACGTTACTTTTTGTGCCTACCCTTTATGCCGTATTTGAGGCAAAGGTCAGAAAAAACGGGGTGAAAAAACAATGAAAATGGTGATGATAGTCTATAATGAGGCAATGGATATGGAAGTCATGGAGGCCCTGGAACACTGCGTAGTAAAGAATTACACGAAGATCAAAGGCATATACGGCAAAGGGACAACATCGGGCGTCCACCAGGGTACTGATGTATGGCCCGGGAGAAACAACATTTTATATGTGGCCTGCGACGAAAAAGACGCCAAGCAGTTAGTGATCTGCGTTAAGGCCCTGCGCGAAAAACTGGGAAAAGAAGGCATTAAGGCCTTTGTCTGGGATTTAGAAGAATAAGTTAAAAAGATATGATATTTTTTATATATGGATTACACAGGAGGGGGGGCAAGATGTTCACAGGGCATGGCGTTAAATTTAATAAGCAGATATTATCGATAGCTTTATTAGTTCTCGTTATGTTTTTGGGCAGTTGCGGCAAAGAACCGCAGAATGAAAAAGTGTATCGGGTAGGGGTCCTTTTTGGCCTGGGATATTTTGCGCCCGTGATAGACGGGTTCAAGGAAAAAATGGCCGAATTGGGCTATATTGAAGGGAAGAATATAGTCTATGATATTCAGAAGGTCGAATTCCCTATAGGTAATCAGCATTTAATACAAAAATTTCTGGATGACAAAGTAGATCTGATCTTTCCCTTCCCTACTGAAGCAACGATGGAGACGCAGGAGGTCACTAAAGGATTGGACATCCCCGTAGTTTTTGCATGCGCTGCCATAGAGGACATGAATATAGTTGAGAGCGTCAGTCATCCGGGCGGACATACCACAGGCGTTCGCTACCCCGGCCCTGACATATCTATTAAGCGTTTTGAAATAATGCTTGAATTAGTGCCAGAATCAAAAGTCATATGGATCCCTTATCAGAGAGGTTATCCGATAGTAGTGCCTCAGTTGAAAGCTTTGCGACCGGTAGCTGAAGCCGCTGGCGTAAGGTTGATCGAATTCCCGGCAGATGATGCGGCAGAGATTCAGGCCGAACTTGACAGGATATCTCAATTGGACGATATCGGTTTTGATGCTATAATGGCTGTAGCCGAACCGCTTTTTGTAACGCCGGATGCCTTTGAAGTAATTGGCAAGTTTTCATATGAGCACAATATACCTGCTGCCGGCGCCATAATGATAGTCGGGGGCTATGGTTCTCTTTTCGGTGTCCATGTCAATTCATTTTCTATTGGCAAACAGGTGGCAGTAATCGTAGATAAGGTATTCAAAGGCATTCCTGTAGGAACGATCCCTGTTGTTTCGCCTGAGTATCTTTTCGAGATAAATTACAAGGTGGCGGAAAAACTGGGAATAGAAGTGCCCGAAGGCCTGCTAAGCAGGGCAGACAAGATAATCCGCTAAAATGCCAGAAGCTAAAAAAGAAAAAACAAAAAAATTCAGAAGTTTAAGAATTACTTTGACTACCGCGTTTTTAGTGTTAAGCGCCGTAGTCTTATTAATTACCAGCAGTCTGGATCTATATAACAATTTCCGGCATCAGCATGAGATCGTTTCTGACAGGCAGAAACTTATTGTTGAAGAAGCGGCGGACTTGGTGGCGAATTTTATCCAGGAAAAATTTGTCATATTGGAAACTACGGTCAAACTGGGTCATGTCTTGGACGAACACGTAGATAATAATAAATTGGTTTTGGAAAAGTTGTTGGGGGTTGAACGCAGCTTCCGGCAGGCGGTTTTGTTGGATGCCGAGGGACAAGTCGTGGAAAAGGTATCCCGCCTGTCAAATATATTTCTGGATAGTTTTATACAAAGGCTGGACAGCGATATTATCTCTGATTTGAATGAGAAAGGCAGATATATAAGCGAGGCATACATTGATGAGATAACCAGCGAACCAATGCTGATAATAGCCGTCGCTGTCAATAATATTTTTGGCGAGCCGCAGGGACTATTGATAGCGGATTTAAACTTAAAATTTATGTGGGATTTAGTAGGCATGATGGATGTTGGTAAGGAGGGGGTAGTATATGTAGTTAGCATAGAAGGCAAACTACTTGCCTTTAAGGATATAAGCCGCGTTTTAAAAGGAGAGAAGTTAACGCACGTATCAGAGATAGCAGAGTTTATGTATGAAAGGCCGGAAGACCACGATGATAAGGCGGAAATATCAAGAGGGATAGACGGGACATATGTTTTAGGCACTCATGCGCATCTTTTTGAGCCTAATTGGGCAGTATTTGTTGAGTTACCCCTCTTGGAAGCATATAAGACTGTAATAGATGCGTTTAAAATACATATTGCGATTTTAATTTTTGCATTTATCTTGGCTATTATAGTAGGCATTTCTTTGGCAAGGAGGATCACTAAGCCGATCGTAGATCTTGCGTCTGCCGCCTTAAGAATAGGCGAAGGCGATTGGAATACGCAGATCAACATCGGGACAAGAGATGAAATAGGAGACTTAGCAAGATCGTTTAATCAAATGACGCAGAATTTAAAGACAACGACTACATCTATGGAAAATCTCAACAAAGAGATCATTGAACGTAAAAAAGCGGAAGAAAATTTGCGTAAAGCAGAGGAAAAATACAGAACACAGTTTGAGAAGGCGATAGACGCTATCTTTATAGCGGATGCCGAGACAGGCATAATAATAGATTGCAATCCCGCAGCGGCAGAGTTGGTCGGGAGAAAAAGGTCAGAACTTATCGGCCAGGGCCAGCGGATCCTTCATCCCCCGGAAAAAATCAAGAAGAAAGTTACCGAGACATTTGAACAGCATATGGCAAGCCCCGACGAAACCCTGGAAACGCAGGTCATTACGAAAGACGGGAAAATAAAAGATGTTGCCATAAAGGCCAGCCTGATCGAAATAGGCGGAATAAAAGTGATGCAGGGCATATTCCGCGACATCACCCAGCGCAAAAAGGCAGAGATGGACTTGCGGAATGCCTACACCCAGCTTAAACAGGCCCAAGACCAGCTCATACAGGCGGAAAAGCTTAATGCCGTGGGCCAATTAGCCAGCGGCGTGGCCCATGAGGTAAAGAACCCCCTGGGCATTATCCTGCAGGGGATAGGTTATTTAGAGAAAAATATACCAAAAGATAAAGAAAATGTCTCTTCAGTCCTCGATGCAATAAAACATAATGTTAAAAGGGCCGACGGCATCATACGCGGGCTTGTCGATTTCTCCAGGGCGACAGAATTGACAATAAGGCCAAAAAGTATAAATAGTCTATTGGAAAGCTCCCTGATTCTATTGGAGCATAAGTTAAAGCTTTCCGAAATAAAGGTAATAAAGGAATTATCTCCGGATCTGCCCGCCGTCCCGGTAGATATAATAAAAATAGAACAGGTCTTTGTAAACGTAATCCTGAATGCCGTACAGGCCATGAGTGAAGGCGGCAAGCTTTATATCCGTACTTA
>JAFGCB010000045.1 GCA_016932855.1 Candidatus Omnitrophota bacterium
AATATCAGGATTTTTAAAAATTTTGAATTTTAACTTGAACTTTTGCTTTTGCCTTTTGGTTTTTGACTTATTAAGATAGGATTAAGACTTTGACAATGCGTATATAATAATGCGGAGGAAAAAGATGAAAGCAAAAAAGCAGAAGAATATTCTTTTAGGGGTAACTGCCGGAGTGGCCATATATAAGAGCTGTTCTCTGGTAAGGATTTTAAGAAAACGCGGCTTTGCGGTAAAGGTAGTTATGACCCCTAATGCCACAAAGCTTATTTCTTCCAAGCTCTTCGAGAGCTTAACCGACGAAAAAGTTTATGCAGGGATGTTTGAGGAGATTAGCGATTATTCCCTTAAGCATATTGCGCTTTCCAAGTGGGCTGATGCTTTTATAGTTGCGCCTTGTTCGGCAAATACTGTTGCCAAACTTGCGCATGGCATATGCGATAATTTACTTACAAGTATTGCTCTGGCCTTACCCCAGAATAAGCCTGTAGTAGTAGCCCCGGCAATGAACACAAACATGTGGAAGAATCCTGTTACCAGGAAAAATATATCTCAAATTTGCGAGATTAAAAATTATACTATTGTCAATCCTCAAAAAGGAGTTCTTGCCAGTTTTGATAAGGGCGAGGGAGTTCTTGCCCCTTTAGAAGATATTGTAAAGCAGTTAAAAGCCGCTTTAGGAAAATAAGCGGCCTGGTATAGTAGGCGATATGGTTAGTGTTTTAATAATAGTTATAGCTGTTCTTGTCTTAGTGCTTGTAGGGATGTTTTTCTTGTTTGCCCGTTCGACAAAAACTCACCTTGCGACCATTGAGAAGACTGTTCAGGATGAAATTGCCCGCAACCGGGATGAACAGAGCAGCCGGGCCCGCGAAGACCGCCAGGAAGTCTTAGGGACTCTTAAATCATTTGAAGGCTCGGTTGAGAAAAGACTGGGTGATTCTTTTACCCTGATAAGTCAGAGGCTTGAGTCAGTCTATAGAGGTTTAGGTGAGATGCAGAGTCTCGCTTCAAGCGTGGGAGACTTAAAAAAAGTCCTTACAAACGTAAAGACCCGCGGCATATGGGGTGAGGTGCAGTTGGGCATGCTTTTAGAGCAGGTTCTTACTCCTTCTCAATACCAGGCAAATGTGGTGACTAAAAAAGGAAGTAATGAACGAGTAGAGTTCGCGGTAAAGCTTCCCGGCCGGGCAGAAGATGATAGCCAGCCGGTGTGGCTTCCTATTGACGCGAAGTTTCCTCAGGAGGATTATCAGAGATTAATTGAGGCTCAGGAAGCGGCTAATCCCGAGCTCGCCGAGAAGCAGGCCCGCCAGCTTGAGATACGGATAAAAGGAGAAGCTAAAGACATAAAAGAGAAATACCTTGATCCTCCCCATACTACTGATTACGGGATTATGTTTCTACCTACCGAAGGATTATTCGCCGAAGTTTTGCGCAGACCGGGGCTTAAAGAGTCAATTGAACGAGACTTCAGGGTTACTATTGCCGGTCCTACTACTCTGGCAGCTTTACTTAACAGTATTCAGATGGGCTTTCGTACCTTAGCTATAGAGAAGCGCTCAAGCCAGGTTTGGCAGCTTTTAGGTGTGATAAAAACAGAATTTGCTAAATTCGGCGACATCCTTGATAAGACCAAAAAGAAGCTCCAAGAGGCCATAAATACGGTTGAAGATGCCTCCAGTAAGACTCGTAATATCCAGAAAAGACTTAAGAAAGCTGAAGAGAGTCCTTCCTCACAAAAACCGCCTCTAGTAGAAGATGCATCCCTGGCTGATACCAGCGATTAAGCCCGCATTTTGCGGTAGCAACCGTACATCATTTCGTAATGCGTAATGCGTAATGCGTAATGAGTAATCTATTAATGCAAAATATCGGTTAGATTTAGAATTAATTAATGTTATGATGCTTAAAGTGCGGGTCGTGCCCCGGGCGAAAAAAGAAAAAATAGAAGAGTTTCAGCAGGGCCTTAAGGTTTATGTAACTGCCCCGGCCCTTGAGGGAAAAGCCAACAAGCGCCTGCTGGAAGTTCTTGCAACACATCTTAAAGTAAAAAAATCTTCTCTTAAAATAATAAAAGGCCAAACTTCCAGAGACAAAATTATCGAAATAGAGTAGAAGACTTTGATATAATGGCAGAATTAAATCAAATTCAAAATCGCAATACTACCAAATCCCAAATAGGCTCCAAGTCCCAAATCCAAAACAAGATTTATCGTTTGGGATTTTGATATTGGGATTTGTTTGGTAGTATTGGTAGTATTGGAAATTGAGATTTTGGGATTGATTTGGCATTTGGAATTCAGGCAAGTATATAAAGAAGATGGGTTTAGTAAAGGAAAAAGGGGTATATATTTTTGAGGAATTTCTGGATTTCGGTATTTTAGCCGGGTTTACCGACCGGACATTCCCCGGCCTTATGGTAGAGGATGATTTAAAGGCAATTTCTTCGAGTTTAGATTTTACTTATCAGAATTTACACTACCTTAATCAAGTTCATGGTAATTCGGTAATTTATCCTAAAGGAAATACCCGAATATATACCGCTGACGGCCTAATCTCCGATAAAAAAAGACAAGTCCTTATAGTGAGGACTGCTGATTGTATTCCGGTATTTTTTTATGATAGTTTAAGAAGCGTTTCAGGGATAATACATTTAGGATGGAAGCCGGCAAAAGAAAATATTTTAAATGAATTTATAGATAAGGCTACGGAAGATCTTAAAGTAAACTTAAACGAGTCTTTTATCGGGATAGGGCCGGGTTTGCGAAAATGCTGTTTTGAAGTAAAAGAGGAGTTTTTAAGTTTTTCCTGTTTTTCTGATTTTATCGAAAAAAGAAATTCAAGATATTTTTTAGATATGGTGGCTTTTTTGAAGAAGACTTTTATCGATAGAGGACTGTTGAGAGATAACTTCCTCGACTCCCAGATTTGCACTATTTGCAATAAGGAATTTTATTCTTACCGAAGGGATAAGACTCAAAACAGGACCATTTCCTTTATTATCCAGAGATAACCTTTCAAGGATTAAGGAAGAAAGGATTAAGGTTAAGTTTTGATTTAATTCTTAATTTTTGTGGCGCGAACCCCGCATTTAGCACCGAGTACTTTAAAAGCAAACGAACTAATGGTTAGTGAATTTTTAAGATTAATAAAAGGCAGAAAGATTGTTGCTTTTACCGGGTCCGGTGCCTCAGCTGAAAGCGGCATACCTACTTTTAGAGGAAAAGGCGGCCTCTGGGAAAAATATGACCCTCAAACCTACGCTACCCTTCCTTACGCTTTCCATACTTTCTTAAAACACCCCGAAAAAATTGCCAACTTCCTTGTAGAGGCATATGAAACTTTTCTTAAGGCAGAGCCTAACGCTACTCATTATGCTCTAGCGAAACTTGAGGAAGAGGGAGCTGTCTTAGGAGTAATTACCCAGAATATTGATAACCTTCATCAGCTTGCCGGAACCAGCCAGATTTGCGAGCTTCACGGAAATACCTATAGGTTTTTTTGTCGAAGGTGTGGGTATGCCCACACTAAAACTAAAGAGGAAATAAGAAAATTTATAGATACGGTAGACAGGCAGGGCCGTCATCGAAAGAACCTTATTAAAAAAATCTTATCTTTTACCGGAAGGTGCCGCTGCGGTAAACTTCTGATTACTTCGGTTATATTTTTTGGCCAGGGTTTACCCCAGGCCGAGCTTAACAAGGCTTCTTTTTTTCTTGAACAAGCAGAAGTTTTTTTATGCATCGGAGCAAGCGGGGTGGTTATGCCTGCGGCGAGCTTCCCTTTTTACGCTAAGCAAAAAGGTTGCACAATCATAGAAGTAAACCCCGAGTCCAGCGAACTTTCCTATCTTGCTGATTTACGAATTCAGCAACCCTCCAGCGCATTCTTTTCCCAGGTTCTGGAATATCTATAATCTTTGTGACCTTGTGACCTTGTGATCTGGTGACTTGTTATATGGTTTTGGTGGCGAAGATAAGATAGCCGGTATGGGCAGGCATTCTTTGTTCAGGCCGGGTTTTTCCTCTTCGGACCAGGATTTTTCTTACTAAAATTTCCAGGGTTTCTATGTTTATAAATTTTTTCTCCTCCAGGGTAAATACAGTTTCGGTTATCTGTTCGAAGGTAGGGCATATGGCGGCAAATCTTGAGCCGGGTTTTAAAGCCTTATAGGCAGCGTCAATTAAGTCCCAGGGGCTTCCGATATCTATCATTATAAAGTCCACATTTTCTTCATCGAAACTGTCAGTTACCTCTTTATGTTTAAATTCAACAAAGTCCGAAAGCCCGACTTTTTCCACATTCTTCTTGGTGTTTTCCAGGAATTCCTGATTTCTTTCGTAACTGTAGACCTTGCCGTTTGGTCTTATGAAGTTTGCTAAAGCAATGGTAAGAGCCCCGCTTCCGCAGCCGCATTCAATGACCCGGGCTCCCGGGAAAATACCGCTTTTTACCAGAATCATGCCTATTTCTTTAGGGTAGATTATCTGGGTAAGCCGGTTTACTTTCTTGGTCAGGTTATAAAGGTCAGGGCTTAAGACGTAGAATTTCTCGCCTAAATTGGTTGCAACTTCCTGGCCGTAATCTTTACCCATAATCGAGGCCAGGTCAATAAAACCTTTGTCGGTATGAAAAGAGCCTGCCTTGACTTTAATAAGGTAGTTTCTTTTTTCGTCCTTGTAGAGAAGGATTAAATCACCCTCTTTAATCATCTTTTGATTAGTACTTAAGCACCGAATACTGCGTAAAGATTTTTAATCCCCACTCGGTACTCAGTACTGAGTACTAATAAAATAGCACCATTCCCATAAAACACAAGATTTATGTTATAATGAGCCTATGCGCAGAAGCAGTTTGGATTTACCCCTGCATACAGGCAAATGCCCGGCCTGGTTGTTTGCCAAGATGCAGAAGTTATCCGGGCTTATTTCAGAGGCTATTATTATCGAGCAGGGACCGGATGCCTTTTTAGAAAAGTTAAGTTCTGCCTTTTGGTTTCAGGCTTTTGGATGTGTTTTAGGGTTTGATTGGCACAGTTCTGGTTTGACAACCACTGTCTGCGGCGCTCTTAAAGAAGCTTTTAGAGATTTAACAAGTTACGGTATATATGTCTGTGGAGGAAAAGGAAGGACTTCTCGTAAAACTCCACATGAAATTGAAGTTATTGCCCAGAGAAAGGGCTTTAATCCAGAAAATTTAGTCTATGCTTCCAGGATGTCGGCTAAGGTCGACAATTCCTGTCTTCAGGACGGATTTCAGCTTTACCATCACAGTTTTATTTTTACTAAGGCGGGAAAATGGGCGGTTGTCCAGCAGGGTATGAGCGAAAAAGGGGCCTGGGCCAGAAGGTACCACTGGTTTTCATCGACTCTGGAATCTTTTGTAAGCGAACCTCACAATGACATTGTTTCAGATAAAAACCTTGCAACTTTAAATATGGTAGACGCGGGTATTCCAGAGACCAGAAAAATCTGCGCTGGCTTGGCGGCAAAAAACCCGCAAGATACTTTAAGGTTTATAAACACAATAAAACCGGATAAGCTTCCTTTGAGGCATAAAATTCTGGCTTCTGACTTAAACTCCAGGTACTTAAAAAAGATTTTTTTGACTACTTATCAGAAGAAACCCCGAGATTTTGAAGAGTTGGTAAGCATAGAGGGAGTCGGCCCTAAGACTATACGGGCTTTAGCCCTTACTTCCGAACTTGTCTATGGAGCACCTTTAAGTTTTAAAGACCCGGCGAGATTTTCTTTTGCCCACGGGGGAAAAGACGGCTATCCTTATAAAATAAGCCAAAGTCATTACCAGAAGACTATAGATGTGCTGGAAAAAGCGGTTAAAAAAGCCAAGATAGAAAGAACCGATAAAATTAGGGCTTTAAAGAGGCTTTTTTCCTTTTATGGCAACTACTAGGAATTGCAAAATTATCAATTAAAAATTAGCATTTTGGAGTAAAGGGGGTTTTAAAAAGAATTTAAGATTGATAATTGCTAACTGCTAAATTTTCATCTTAAAATGAGTCAAGAAGCGGCTAAGAGAGATTGGTTGCACAAAAGGGGTCTTTTTGGTAATATCTTATAGTCTTGCCTAAAGGAAAGGGCTTCTTTGTTAAAGGAGTATATATGAAGGTATTAGTAGCTTATTATTCGCGGACCGGCACAACCAAGAAAATGGCTGAAATCATCAGTAATTCCCTTAAAGAACAGGACTTGGAAGTAGTCCTCGCCAGCGTTGAGAAGGTAAAGCCTAAGGATTTATTAAGTTTCGAAGGCATTATTATCGGCTCTCCTACATATTACGGGACTTTAAGCTTTGAGGTCAAGAAGCTCCTGGATGAAAGCGTGGCTTTCCATGGAAGCTTGGATGGCAAAGCCGGGGGAGCTTTTTCTTCCGCCGCTAACATTGCCGGAGGAAACGAGACTACTGTACTTTCTATATTGGAGGCTATGCTTATCCACGGAATGATTATTCAAGGCGACCCCAAGGGTGACCATTACGGGCCGGTTGCCATAGGCGAGGTAGATAAAAGGGCCCAGACTAATTGCATACGCTTTGCTAAGCGTTTCGCCCAACTCCTTAAAAGAGGCAGAGAGTAGATATATATCGTTTATCTGTGATCATTTGCTTGAAATCTGTGATCATCTGTGTTCCTAACGAAGTGAGGAAATATTTTTATAGCAGTTTTTGTTACTGTTCCTAACATAAAAGTCGGAAAGAGGATAACTAAAGAGCTTCTTTTAAGACGATTGTGCGCCTGCGCTAATATCATAAAAGGTCTTGAGTCTTTGTTCTGGTGGCAGGGAAAAATTGACAAGGTTTCGGAGTGTTTGCTTGTTATGAAAACCAGGAAATATTTATTTAATAAATTAAAAAAGGCCGTAAAGTCGCTGCATCCTTATGATGTCCCGGAAATAATCGCCTTGCCTTTGGTTGGCATAAATAAAGAATACGCCGCTTGGCTTAAAAAAGAAACCAGAAACAAGCAGCCATAAGGACTGTATTTTGGTTTCGGGCGGCGGGTATCTGGTTACTATCCATGAAAAAAATATGGGTGATTTTATTTATTTTATCGATAGCCTTGTTAAGAACAGGCCTTTTTTGAGCCTTCCCCTTGTTTTTATCGCAGGAGTTCTTGTAAGTTTTACCCCCTGTTCTTATCCTTTGATACCGGTAATCCTGGGAGTTATCGGTATAGATAAAGAGACTTCAAGAAAGAAAGCTTTTTTCTTAAGCGCAACTTATGTCTTAGGGCTTGCCTCTATTTATACTATTTTGGGGGTAATTTCATCCCTTAGCGGCAATATATTCGGTGAATGGACCAAGTTTGCCCCCTTGCAGTTTATAGCAGCGGTAATTTTTTTCTTTATGGGCTTAGTCCTTTTGGATGTCTTAAATCTGCCATTAAATTTTTCTTTAAATTTTAGAGCGAAGAAAACGGGTTACCTGGGAGTATTTAGTTTAGGGGTAGTAAGCGGTTTGGTTGTGGGAGGCTGCACTTTTCCTGTTTTAGGTTCGATTTTGACCTTGATAGCTTTTGGCAAAGATGTTTTTTTAGGAGGGCTGCTTTTATTTGTATTTTCTTTAGGCCTAGGCGTAATTTTTATCGCGGTTGCTGTCTTTGGCGCTGGGGCGCTCAGCTTCCTTAAAAAAAGAGCGGTTTTTTTATTGTGGATAAAGAAATTTTTTGGTTTTATGCTTATATTGATTTCTTTGTATTTTTTAATCCGCGGGTTTAGTCTATTATGAAGAAGCTGCATTTTTTATCTATCGTGATTTTGGTTTCTCTTTTATTTTTTCTAAGCTGCGGCAACGGCCCGGCCAGCTCTGAGGGCAGGATATCTATTGAGGAATGGGAGAGTCAGGAAAAGGCGATTCTGTTCTTTTGGACAACCTGGTGTCCTTATTGCAGGGAAGAAATCAAAAAACTTAATAATTTTTACGAGGAGTTAATTGGCGAGAGGTTTGCGATATACTTTGTTAACGTTAAGGATTCCAAGAGTAAAGTAGAGTCGTTTAAGGAGAAAATGAATATAGTTTCTCCCATAATTCTGGATACAGAAGGGGCCCTGGCCCGAAGATACAAAATTTTCGGATTTCCTACCTATATATTTCTTAGAGAAGGCGTTGAAGTCGACAGAAGCAATTACCTGACTATAAAATATTTAAACAGATTATATGAGAGATAACAATTTCAGATTAGATTCCGGTTTATGGGTTGATTTATATGAGCTGGCTATGGCCCAGGTTTATTTTAAATATAAGAAGAGCCAGCGGGCAAGTTTTGAGTTATTCATTCGTTCCCGAAAGAGGCCTTTTTACATAGCCTGCGGAATTTCGGAAGCCTTGGAATTTCTTAAGGCCTTAAGGTTTACTTCCCAGGATGTGGAATACTTACGGGGACTTAAGCTTTTTGAGGACGATTTTTTAAAGTTCCTTAAGAATTTTAGATTCAGGGGAGAAGTCTGGTCACTGGATGAGCCGGAAATAATTTTTCCTCAAGAGCCGATCATGCGAGTTACGGCAGGTTTGATTGAGGCCCAGATTGTTGAAAGCGGCCTTTTAAACATAATCAATCTTCATACTACTTTGGCCACCAAAGCCCAAAGAGTGGTTATCGCCGCTAAAGCAAGAAAAGTTTATGATTTTTCCTTAAGGCGCACCCAGGGCTTGCAGGCTTCCTTGGCCGCAGCCAGGACCGCTTTTATCTGCGGCGCGGAAGGCACCTCAAATGTTTTAGCCGGCAAGCTCTACAATATTCCTGTGGCCGGAACAATGGCTCATTCATTTGTAATGAGTTTTGCCTCGGAGCTTGACAGTTTCTATGCTTTCGCCAAAACCTTCCCTGAAAAAACTATACTCTTAATCGATACTTATGATATAGACAAAGCTTTAAAGCAGGCGGTAAAGGTGGCGGGAGAGCTTAAGAAAAATAAATGTAACCTTATAGGATTAAGAATAGATAGCGGAGATTTGCTTGAACTCTCAAAGCATGCAAGAAGAGAGCTGGATACCCACGATCTTATAGACGTCATTATCTTTGCCTCGGGAAATCTGGATGAGTACAAGATAAAGGAGCTGGTGGACAAGAGCGCTCCTATAGATGCTTTTGGAGTGGGGACAAACATGGGGACTTCTTCGGATGCGCCTTTCTCGGATGTAATATATAAACTTGTCGAGGTAAAAGATTCCAAGGATGAGTTTGTGCCGGTTATGAAGTTTTCCCAGGACAAGCTTACTTTTCCTTTCAGCAAACAGGTTTTCAGGCACGCTAGTGCCAAGGGGCTTATGAAGCAGGATTTTATAGGTCTTGCGGCCGAGAAGGTTAAAGCCAAGCCTTTGCTGAAAAAAGTTATGGCCCAGGGAGAAATTCTTGAGAAGAGGGAGGATGCTTTAAGCCAGCGTAAGAAACTAAAGAAAAAATTAGAAGGCTTACCTTCAGAGCTTAAAAAAATAGATTCAGCTTTTGTCTACCCGGTGAACATAAGCAATAAGCTTAATAAAGCCGCCCAGCTTACAAAGGCTTTGATAGAAAAGAGGTCCCGGACAAAGAATATACTTTTTGTCGATATAGACACCCAGTTTGACTTTGTCGATAAAAAAGGAGCTCTCTACGTAAAAGATGCCGATAAGCTGACAAATATCTGGGCTAAGCTTACTAAGTTCGCTTTTGATAATCAAATAAAAATTATTGCTTCGCAGGACGCCCACAGTAAGAACGATCCTGAGTTTAAACAGTTTCCTCCTCATTGTATAAAAGGTACTTCGGGAGCAAGGAAGATATCCAAGACAACCCTTGATTCCCACATTATTTTATCCAATAAAGCCTTAAGTTTCGAAGAGCTATTCAGAATCAAAGAGGAGTTTCCCCAGATTATACTCGAGACCCTTACTTTAGATATATTTTCCAACCCTAACGCTTTGACCCTTCTTAAGGCAATAGCTCCCGATGAGGTCTACGTCTACGGGGTCGCTACCGAATATTGCGTAAAGTGCGCTTGTTTAGGGTTTAAAAAAATTATGGATAAGGTTTTTGT
The DNA here is from genome assembly GCA_016932855.1 of Candidatus Omnitrophota bacterium. Lineage (GTDB taxonomy): Bacteria > Omnitrophota > Gorgyraeia > Duberdicusellales > Duberdicusellaceae > JAFGCB01. Next base: position 10,035 of record JAFGCB010000045.1, read on the forward strand.
TATAGAAGATGCGATAAAGGAGATATCAGCTGAGGCAAGGCAAGAAACTTTTTCGGAGTTTAAAAGAAAGGGAATACAGTTTATTAAGGCTTTCGAGGTTCTGGAAAGGAGTATAGATGCGTAAAACCCCGTGGTTATTTTTATTTATATTAGTCCAGCCGTTGTTTCTTAGCGCCGAAATTTACGATTTAGATTATACCGCCATGGATAAAGAAGCCGAAGCCTTATATCAGGAGAGTAGTTTTATCCGTCTTCGGCCAAAAGATACGCCTGACGGGTCTCTGCCGATATTTCTTTACAATATTGAAAAGACCAAAAACCCTCATAAGATACCCGAAAGTACTTTTAAAGATTCTTTGTTTTTAGTGGAGAAAGGCAATTTACGTTTTTCTGCGGGCGATTACCAGGAGGCTATTTCCTGCTACAGCCAAGCGCTTGAATTGAATCCTTATCTTTTAGCGGGCTTGCATAATCTGGGGCTTGCGTTTTTTATCTTAGGCGATTATTCCCAGAGTATAGTTAATTTTAAGAAGGTAATAGATTTGCAACCTTTTAACGGCCATCCCTATTTTTATTTAGGATGGATTTATAAAAGGCTGGAGAATCATCTTTTGGCGGAACACTACCTGAAGGTGGCCAAAAAGATTTTCCAGGCGCAAGGAGAGCTTTCGCTGATAAGCCAGACGGAAGATCTTTTGGCAACTTTGCAAACAATGCCCCAGGAGTGAGATTTTCATAAAATTCCCGCTTCTTTCCCTGCCCGGATAATATTCTAAAGAAACTAAAATATTTTCTTGATTTGTAATCTTTACTGTGTTATAAATATTGTCCTTTTTTGATAAGAGAACTATATTAGTCTAGGTTATGGCTGGATTCGCCCGCTGATAAGGCTGTTTATTTAGAGAGAGGATTTGTTTAATGTCGGGAAAAGGTATTTTAGAGATTCGCTGGCATGGACGGGGAGGCCAGGGAGCAAAAACCGCAGCCCAACTTCTTGCCGAAACAGCGATGGATGAAGGAAAGTATATCCAGGCTTTTCCTGAATACGGTCCGGAACGGGCCGGAGCCCCCATAAAAGCGTTTACCAGGATATCCGATGAACCTATAAATCTTCACTGCGGAGTATCCAATCCCCAGATAGTAGTGGTTATAGACCCTACTCTTTTAGATGCTGTGGATGTGGCCGAGGGTATTCCCGAAGACGGAATTCTTCTGGTTAATAGTGACCAGTCCCCTCAGGTTTTACGCCAGAAACTCAACTTCCGTAAGGGTAAAGTTTACACCCTTGACGCCACTAAAGTCGCTTTAGAAACCGTAGGGTTACCTTTACCTAATACCCCCATGCTAGGAGCTTTGTTGAAGGCTGCTGATTTGGTGTCCTTGAATAAGATTGAAGATAAATTAACCGAGAAATTCTTGAAGAAAATCGGCGAGAAGAAAACCAAAGGCAATATCGAAAGCGTGCGCAGGGCATACAACGAAGTACAAGCCGGTTGAATTTATTTAAAAGGTAAGTTTTTGAACAAGGAATTTAAAGCAGGATTTTAAAGATGGAAAAGAAAGGCTTTAGAGACATACCCATAGGCGGATTAATAACAAAGGCCGGAAGCGCCGAAGACTATAACACCGGAAGCTGGCGGACATTTAAGCCGGTAAGAGACGAAGAAAAATGCATCCATTGTCTTATCTGTTGGGTATATTGTCCTGATTCTTCTATTTTGGTTTCCGAAGGAAAAAACGTAGGTTTTGATTACAAGCACTGTAAAGGTTGCGGGATTTGCGCTAAGGTTTGCCCCAAGAAGTGCATTCAGATGGTAAAAGAGTAGCAAGCTAAAGTAAATAAAGAGAAGATATGCCAGATACAGCGAAAAGCACTATTAAAGCCTTAACCGGCGACCAGGCGGCTGCTGAGGCAATGCGCCAGATTAATCCTGACGTGGTTGCCGCCTACCCTATAACTCCTCAGACAGAGATTGTAATGACCTATTCTCAGTTTGTAGCTGACGGCCTGGTGGATACCGAGATGATACCCGTGGAATCAGAGCATAGCGCGATGAGCGCTTGCGTAGGCGCAGCAGCGGCCGGGGCAAGGACCATGACCGCCACTTCCGCTAATGGCCTGGCCCTTATGTGGGAGGTGGTTTATATTGCCGCTTCTACCCGTCTTCCCATTGTGATGCCGGTGGTAAATAGAGCCTTATCGGGCCCTATTAATATTCACTGCGATCATTCAGACTCTATGGGCGCCCGTGATTCAGGCTGGATACAAATATATTGCGAAAACGCCCAGGAAGTTTATGAGTCTATAATTTTAGCTGTTAGAATTGCCGAAAATCCTAAGATTTTGCTTCCGGTAATGGTCTGCCAGGACGGTTTTATCACAAGTCATGCCGTAGAAAAATTGTCTATATTTGAAGATGAGCAAGTTAAAGATTTCATCGGAACCCACAAATCTAATTTTCCTTTATTGGACGTTGAAAACCCCGTTACTTACGGACCTCTTGATTTGCAGGATTATTACTTTGAGCATAAGCGCCAGCAATCAGAGGCCATGAAAAACGCTATGCAGGTTATTCCTGAAATCGTTGAGGATTTCGCTAAGTTATCGAACAAAACTTACGGGTTTATCGAAGAATATAGAATGCAGGATGCAGAGACAGCTATTTTGGCTCTCAGCTCTACCTGTGGGACGGCTAAGGTAGTGGTGGACGGTCTTCGCAACAAGGGAGTAAAAGCAGGTTTAGTCAAGTTAAGATTTTTCCGGCCCTTCCCCGCAGATAATATTGTTTCGTCTTTATCGAAAGTAAAGGCAGTAGCCGTATTGGATCGCAGCGAGTCTTTTTCCAACCGGGGAGGCCCGGTCTTTAGCGAGGTGCGTTCAGCTCTTTATGAATCAGAAAATAAGCCGCTGATTACAAATTATATTTATGGCCTAGGCGGACGCGATATCAACACTTCTGAAATAGAAGCAGTTTATAATGAGCTGCAGGAAACAATAAAAAGAGGCAAAGCGGATAAGCTGGTAAATTATCTGGGAGTTAGAGAATAACCTTAAAGAAACCATAAGCAGATGGCTAACTTAAAACAACTTTCTAAAATACCGGAGCGCTTAAGCGGGGGCCACAGGCTTTGCCCGGGTTGCGGGGCCTCAATAGCCTTACGTCAGGTATTGATGGGAGCGGGAGATTCTCCGGTGGTAGTCAGCTGCGCCACCGGTTGCCTGGAGGTAGCTACCACTATTTATCCCTTTACAGCCTGGAAGGTACCTTTTATCCATAACGCTTTTGAGAATTCCGCTGCTACTATGAGCGGGGTGGAAACAGCTTACCGGGCCTTGAAAAAGAAGGGTAAGATTGATAAAGATATAAAATTTTTGGCTGTCGGCGGCGACGGGGGGACTTATGATATAGGCTTGCAGTCGCTTTCCGGGGTTTTAGAGCGGGGCCACAGAATAGTTTATGTTTGTTATGATAACGGAGCCTATATGAATACGGGGATCCAGCGATCGGGAGCAACTCCTAAAGGCGCCTCTACTACCACTGCGCCCGCGGGAAAGGTTAAAACAGGAAAGAGCGAATCGAGAAAAGACCTTACTGCCATATGCGCGGCTCATAATATTCCTTATGTAGCTCAGGCGACCATTGCTTACTGGAACGACTTAGTCACTAAGGCCCAGAAGGCATTTGCCGCGGAAGGCCCGGCCTTCTTAAATATTCTTGCGCCCTGTTATCGGGGCTGGAGATTCGGAAGCGATGACGCCGTGGATGTTTCCAAACTTGCGGTAGAAACCGGCTTTTGGCCTCTTTATGAAGTGGAAAACGGCACTGTTAAAGTTACATACAGGCCTTTCAAGCGTAAGCCGGTTGCTGAGTGGCTGAAACCCCAGGGCCGTTACAAGCATATTTTTGAGCCCGGCAACGAATCTATTATCGAAGCTATTCAAGCAGGCGTGGATAAGACCTGGGAGAAATTAGATAAAGGTTTTCTTGTTTAAGATTTCTCGCCCGGATTCGTCGGGACTTGCTTCGCAATATTTAAGGGTCGAACATTTAAATGAAGCGAAGCCTGAGATCCATTCGAACCTATGATTTACTTAATATTTAGGGTTTCTGTAAATCGTAGTATTATTGAGGAGGGTTAAAATGGCTAAAATAGTTGTTGATGAAGAAAAGTGCGTAGGGTGCGGTCTTTGCGTAAACAATTGCCCGGATTGTTTTGAATTGAACGACGAAGGCATTGCCAAGGTTAAGAATTCTGATTGTGACAGTTGTGATATTAACGACACTATTTCACAGTGTCCCGTTGAGGCAATCACAGTAGAGGGTTAGCCGCTTAATTCATTTCCTATTTTCTTCCAAATTTTCTTAAGGAGCGTTTTGAAATAATCAGGCCGGAATAATGCTATTCTTCCGTCTGCGTTTGCTGGGCGAGGGAGAAATTGCCTTCTTTTATCAATTGGGCTAGATACGAATTCATCATCATAATTCTTTTATTTCCAAGGATTTTGGCACGGTAGACTTCCTTTTCCTGGTTAAACTTTTCTTCATCAAGAGGTTTAAATTCCAATAGCTGGGCGACGCAAAATCCTTTTTCAAGCTCTACAGCCTCGAGCAGGATTTGGTTTGCGTCCAGAGAAAACACCTTATTATTAAAGACTACGTTAAGCCCTATCTTTTCCAGGTAATCCTGCCTTTTAAAAAAAACACTCTGGGCAAGTTCTAGCTCGGGAAATATCTTCTTTGCCTCCTCCAGGTCTTTCAGGTTTTTTTCCTTTATAGCCGATATTATCTCTTCCGAGCGTTGTTTTGCGGCCTGGTGAGCCCGGACGCTTATTAACTTTTCTTTTACCTGTTCGGCAACTTCCGAAAATTCCGGGATAAAGGTTTGTTTAAAGTCAAGCTTCTTGAAGAAAACCATGCCTTCGGTGGTGGCGAAAGGCCCCCGTATGCTTTCTTTTTCCGACTCAAAAGCCCTTGCCGCTATCTGGTTCTGCCAGCCTAAGCCTTCTATGGGGTCGTTGCTGGAGAAGAAGCCGGATTCCGTTATCTCTAAGCCGAATTTCTTAGCTATTTGATCTAAGTCTGTTTCCTGCTGTATTTCTTGCTGTATACCGTCGATAACTTCAGAGGCAGGGTCTTTAATAAGAACATAGGCTATTTTGACCTTAGGGGGGATTCGAAACTCTTCGCTGTTTTTCCGGAAGAAATCTTCGAGTTCTTCTCTGGGTATATCTTTTTTATCTTTGAAGCTATCGAAATCTATGAAAATATATTTAATCTTCGCTTCTTCGTTTTCTTCCTTATATTTTTGTTTTATTTCATCTTCCGTGGCTTCAACGGCGCTTAGCACCATTTCGGTAAGTTTTTCGGCTTTAATCAAGTCTTTTAAGAATTCCTCAAATTGTCCGGGGACAACCCTTAAGCTTTTCAGGATTGCGAGGTATCTCTCTTTTGAGAAGCTACCTTCAGCATTCAAGAAAGCAAAAGTTTTTATTTTATCCGCTACCTCTTTATTCGTTACGCTTATATTCTCCTTTTTTGCTTTTTCTATAAGCAGCAAATTCTGCCAAAGATAGTTTTCCAATTCTTGGGCCTTGATGTTTCCCAGAAAGTCCCGTCCGAAGCTGAGCAGAAAAAAAACCTGAAAATTGTGGATAAGGCCTTGATATTCGTCGGGAGTTATTTTCCTGCCGTATATTTTAGCTATAAATCTATCTTTTTGCTTTATGAACCAACTCGCCCCCCAGAATGTAAAGGCAGGCACTATAAGTATCACCAATACCCAGAGTACTTTCTTTAAATCTTTCTGTCTTATCTTTCGGAACATTCCTGATGATCGCATCTTTTTTTAGGCATTTTGCCCTGCCTGGGTTAGGCCGGGCGGTCTTTAGGCCCAATTTGATTTATAACTTTATAGCACACAACTTTTTCCTTTACAAGCTATTTTTGGAATTGTATAATTAACCTTTGTTTTTAAAGCTAGAAGGGAGTAAAATATAAAAAATGAGGCGGTTTTTTTATGGATAAAAAGGTCTTAAAATTAGGTCTTCCCAAAGGCAGCCTTCAGGAAGCTACCTTTAAGCTTTTTAGAATGGCAGGTTTTGAAATCAATGTAGAGAGCCGCTCTTATTTTCCCTCTGTAGATGATGACCAGATTCAGGCTGTGTTGATCAGGGCTCAGGAAATGTCCCGTTATGTAGAGGAGGGGGTCTTGGATTGCGGGATAACCGGCGAGGATTGGGTCAGGGAAAATGATTCTCATGTTTTAAGGGTTGCGGAATTGATTTATGCCAAACGGACTCTAAAGCCGGTTAGATGGGTTATAGCGGTAAGAGATGATTCAAGTATAAAATCAGTTAAAGACTTGCAGGGCAAGAGAATCGCTACAGAATTAGTTAATGTTACAAAGTCGTTTCTTAAGAAGAATAGAGTTAAAGCTTCTGTGGAGTTCAGCTGGGGGGCTACAGAGGTTAAAGTAAAGAGCGGTCTTGCCGACGCTATCGTCGAGCTTACCGAAACAGGTTCTTCGCTCCGGGCAAATAATTTAAGAGAGATAGCATGTGTATGCACATCAAGCACTAAGTTTATAGCCAACAAGAAGTCCCGTAAAGATCTTTGGAAAAAGAAAAAAATGGACTACTTGATCCTCCTTCTTTTGGGTGCCATTGAGGCCCAGGGCAAGGTGGGGATAAAATTGAATGTTAAAAAGAAAGATTTGGACAAAGTAATAAATGCCCTGCCGGCCTTAAGAAAACCGACTATTTCAAATCTTTCAAGCAAAGATTGGTATGCCCTGGAAGTGATAATAGAAGAAGTCAAAATAAAAGAATTGATACCTTTGCTTAAAGAGTGCGGAGCGGAAGGGATTGTAGAATATCCTTTAAATAAAATCATACATTAGAGGTACTTTTTTGATATAAATTTTAAAATTATCATTGCGAAATCGGCATTTTAAAATGCTGATTGATAATTTTAATTTTTAATAAAAAGTGTGGAGAATATGCCCTGCGGTAAAAAAAAGAAGTTAAGGAAAGTTAAGCGTCATTGGTTTAAGAAAAGAAGAAAGCAGCAGCGACACAAGAAGAAATAATTCTGTCTTGGTAGATGCTTAATAGATTGCATTCAATCCTGCGTTAATGCCGGGATTGGTTTTCAAGGGCAACCGAAGCGATAAATCCTTCAGCAAACTTAAGTCCTTCATTGGTCGGTGGGTCTTAGGTGCAACATAGCGGGTCAATGCGAGCACGAACATTTCTTTTTCTATTTTTCTTCTATTTAGGCGTAAGCAGCGTTTCTGCCTTTAATGTAAGCGATAATCCGGCAATAAAAAAAGACATAAGTCCTGCCTATTCTTCTTATCTTAAGGGACTCCTTTCGGATAGATACGGTGATTCTCAGAGGGCTTTGGATGAATATATACGAGCACGAAAGTTTGATCAGCAGTCCAGCTCTTTAAAGCTGAGAATAGCCGTTCAGTATATAAAGCTGGATGATTTAGATAAGGCTATTAATATCCTTCAGGAGATTAAAGGTCAGGAGCCTATAAATTTAGACGCCTATTTGTTACTAATCCTTCTTTATTCTCAAAAGGGGGCCGAAGATAAAGCTAACATTGAATACGAAGATATGCTTTCACGGCTTTATGAAGAAAAGCCCGATAATTTAAAGATTGCTCAGAGCCTTGCCCAGTTTAAGTTTCAAAAGCATGATTACGAGGCAGCCTTAGCTATCTATGAGAACATCTTGAAACTTAACCCCGACAATATAGACATCCATTTTTGGATGGGTTATTTATATGAAGAAAGCGGCCAAAGAGATAAGGCGGTTGAGGTTTGGAAAAAGGCATTAGCGCTTGAGCCCGATCATCCTGATGTCCTTAATTCCTTGGGCTATGTTTACGCGGAAGAGGGCATAAATCTTGACGAGGCAGAGGCTTTAGTTAAGAGGGCTTTGGTGATAAAGCCGGATTCAGCGGCTTATCTGGATAGCTTAGGCTGGGTCTACTTTAAGAAGAAAGATTTCCAAAGCGCTAAAGAATACATAGAGAAGGCAGTAGTTTTTTTAAAAGACCCTGTGATTCTGGACCACTTGGCGGATGTATACTTGTCTTTAGGAGATTTAAGCCGCGCCAAGGAGCTTTGGAATGAAGCCTTGGAAATCGATCCTGAAAATGAAATTATTCAAGAGAAGGTAAAGAGCGTAAGTAATGAAACCGTTGCAAGAGAAAAGTAAGTTTTTAAAAAAGAAGGCCAATAAGATACGTAAGCTTATCGTCGAGATGCTCTCGGTTGCTAAAAGCGGACATCCCGGCGGCTCTCTGTCGGCGGTGGAGATAATTACTTGTTTGTATTTCGAGATAATGAAGCACGACCCTAAAAACGCGGCCTGGCCTGCGCGAGATCGTTTCCATCTATCCAAAGGGCATGCCTGTCCATGCTTGTATGCTGTTTTGTCCGAAGCGGGGTACTTTGACCCCAAACATCTTTTTACTTTGAGGAAATTAGATTCTCTTCTGCAGGGTCATCCTGACAGGCGTACCCCGGGGATAGAAGTAGCTTCCGGTTCTTTGGGGCAAGGTCTTTCCATCGCTTTGGGCATGAGCCTGGCTTTACGATTAGACAAGAGCGATTGCCGGGTTTACTGCCTTATGGGCGACGGAGAAATTCAGGAAGGAAATATTTGGGAGGCGGCAATGGCGGCAAGCCATTATAAGGCAGATAATCTTTGCGGCATAGTCGACTATAATAGATTCCAAATTGACGGAAGAACCGAAGAAATCATGAATCTTGAACCTTTGGTCAACAAATGGGAGAGTTTTGGCTGGCATGTTATACAGGTTGACGGCCACAACATTGAGGATCTACTGGAGTCTTTCTACGAAGCTAAAACCATCAAAGGCAAGCCCACTGTTTTAATAGCTCATACCGTAAAGGGCAAGGGCATCTCATTTATGGAGCACGTGGTGGATTTTCACGGTAGAGCCCCTACCGAAGAAGAAACCAGGATTGCCTTAAAGGAATTGGAAGAGATAGATTGATATTTTGGGTTATTGTTAACCGGTTGCGTAGCTGGAAACGTTTCTCGTTGAAGGTTAAACGTAATAAAAATAAAAATACCGCATACTCATGGCCTAAAACGATCCGAGCTACGTAGGCGCCAGACATACAAACTATTAAATAAATGTCAGAGCAAGTTTACGCGAGGGACATTTACGGTAAAACCTTAGTTGAGCTAGGCAGGCGTGATTCTAATGTCGTAGTATTGGATGCCGATCTTTCCGGTTCAACCAGAACTTGTTTTTTTGGCAAAGAATTCCCCGAAAGGTTTTTTAATATGGGGGTTGCTGAGCAGAATATGATGGCTACGGCAGCAGGGTTTGCCAGTTGCGGCAAGATCGTGTTTGTATCGACATTTTCCATGTTCGCCAGCGCCAGGGCCTTAGACCAGGTTAGAAACAGCATAACCTACAATAACTTTAATATAAAAATAGTTGCCTCTCACGGGGGTCTTACGGTGGGCGAAGACGGTTCATCCCACCAGGCCCTGGAGGATATTTCTTTTATGAGGTCTATTCCCGGATTGCGTGTCATAGTTCCTTGCGACGGACCCGAGACAAAAGAAGCGGTTTTAGCTGCCTATAAAGAGGAGGGGCCTTTCTATATTAGAATCGGCAGGTCTAAGGCTGCCACTATAGAAAACAAGAAAACATTCGTTTTGGGAAAAGGCTGCATTATAGATGAAGGAAAGGACGTTGCCCTTATTTGTTCGGGGATAATGGTGGCTAAAGCAATGCAGGCTTTAAGCCTTCTTAAGAAGGAAGGAATTAATCCCTATCTTGTCAATATGCCTACTATAAAGCCAATTGATGAGGAGTTGATTATAAATCTTTCATCTAAAGTCAAGGCCTTTGTGGTCTGTGAGGAGCATTCTATTATCGGAGGGCTTGGTTGCGCGGTAGCAGAGGTAGTCTGCGAGAATAATCCTATTTTAGTAAAGAGAGTCGGAACAAAGGATGTTTTCGGTCAATCAGGAAGCCCGGATCAGCTTCTTAAGAAATACGGATTGGAACCCCAGGATATCGCACAGGCCGTAAAAGAAATTCTTCGATGAATAGACAATCGGTTGAGGCTTCCAGCAAAGGGAAAAGTTTTTTCAGAGTTTCTTGCTCATCAGCATCTGCCGATAAAGAGCTCTGCCTTAAAGCCCCGGCCAAGCTAAATCTTTATTTAAATATCTCAGGCAAGAGAAGAGACGGTTTTCATGAAATTTCCAGTATTATGGAACGGGTCTCTCTTTTTGATCAATTGCGGCTTGCGCTTTCCAAGACAAGTTCCATAAGGTTGTTCTGCGATCAGAAGGAATTAAATAATGAGAGCAACCTGGCTTTTAAGGCGGCGAGCTTAATTAAAAATAAGTTTAGAATTCGAAGGGGCCTAGACATAATTTTAAAAAAGAACATACCTCAAGGAAGCGGCCTGGGCGGAGCTTCTTCGGACGCGGCAGCGGTCATTCTGGGCTTGAATAAATTATTTAGATTGAACTTAAGCTTAAGGCAGTTATTCCTTTTGGGAAGACTTTTAGGCTCGGACGTTAATTTCTTTTTATCCGGGGCTAAGTTCGCTCTTGCTAAGGGCAGGGGCGATAGGATATATCCTATAAAAAGCTCCTTAAAACTTAAGCATCTTTTGATTTTTACCGGCCAAATAATCTCGACTAAACAGATATATAAGGCTTTTAGCCTTCAATTGACAAGATATATTGACAATGCTAAACTTATAGCCTATGGCATAGAGAAGAAGGACTGGGATCTTCTGGGAAGGCTGCTTTTTAATAGTCTTACCAAGCCTTATCTAGAGGTATCCGCTAAGGGCAGGAGTTTATTTAGAGCCCTTTCCAAGATAGAAAATTGCCCTTTTTTCTTAAGCGGCAGCGGTTCGACAATATCGGTTCTTTTAAATAGGCCCGGTCTAGAAAGCCTTGTAAAAAGAGGATTAGAAAAGTTAAGAGTCAAAACATTGCAGGTAGTCACTTTTTAATAAAGGCGCTGCTTGAAGATAGACAAAATGATTGTGTATCGCAACCCGCGTCATCATCAAAAAGGAGGTTGGAGTGGAGATTACCGAGGTAAAAGTTTCTCTCCGGGAGGGCGGCAACAAAAAGCTTAAGTCCTATGCAACTGTTACTTTCGATGATTGTTTTGTAGTCAGAAATATTAAAGTAATCGAAGGCAACAGCGGACTTTTCGTAGCTATGCCGGCAAGGAAGATGAAGCAGTTTTGCCCCCGTTGCGGTAAGAAGATCGATTTGAAATCTCGCTATTGCAGCCAGTGCGGGGTTCAACTTCCTCCCCCTCCGAAGGACTTAGATCAGACGAGGGCTTCTCAAATTCATCAGGATATAGCTCATCCGATTAATCAGCAATTCAGGGATTACCTTCAGAAGAAAGTGCTGGATGCCTATAATGACGAGAGATCCAGAGTTTCTGCAGAGAAACCTTCGTCGGAAAGCTTGGATATTCAAGGCGATAGCGAACCTGCGCAGGAAGAGATTTAGGTTTTCTTGTTGAAGTTTCGTTCTTGCGTATTGATTTGGATATTAGCCGTTTAATCATCGCCTAATCTCGCTTTCCGGGCCCGGAGCATGCCTGCCGGCCAGCATCATTTTTACGAATACACGCAGAGATTAGGCCCTTGAGGGTCTAGTTTGCCCGGTGGTGTAATCGGTAACACACCAGAATTTGGATCTGGGTTTTGAGGTTCGAGTCCTCACCGGGCAGTTACAAGTTAAATTGTTATATTGTTTGAGAAGATGCCTAGAAGAGTATATAAAAAACAGAAAAAGTCGATAACAGCCATAGTCTTAGCGGCAGGCAAAGGCGTAAGGATGAATTCTTCTGCGGCTAAAGTGCTTCATGAGGCTTGCGGGATGCCTGTTATTTATTACCCGCTTCGCCTGCTTACGAGCCTCGGTCAGATTAAAGATATTATTGTGGTTTTGGGTTTTAAGGCAGAGCAGGTAAAAAAGGTTGTTCTTGGGGAATTCGGGAAGGCGAAATTCTCTTACCAGAATAAATTGAACGGCAGCGCAAAGGCCGTGGAAGCGTCGTTGAAAAAAATAAAACGATATTCTGGCCACATCCTTGTTATGTGCGCGGATTCTTCTTTGCTTGAAAAAGGAGTGTTGAAGAAGGCCATTTCTTTTCATTTATCTAAAAAAAATGACTGCACTGTCCTTACTAAAGAAGTAGATTCTCCCCATAGACTGGGAAGGATTTTAAGAGATCAAAGGGGAAGTTTTTTAAAGATTAAAGAAGAAGTGGACTTAACCGGAGCTTTAAAGGGAATAAAAGAAGTAAATACAGGGATATATTTATTTAAAAGGGAAGCCCTGATTAAAGAAATCGGGAATATTAAACTAAACCCCCGAAAAAAAGAATACTTTTTAACTGATATTATAGAGATTTTTAAAACAAAGAATTATAAAGTGGATGCTTTTAAGATTGCCAAGGAAAGCTTCTTTTTTTCGGTTAACAACCCCCGGGACCTCATAGAGACAGAGAAGGTCATAAGGTCTTATCTTATTGGAATGCATATAGATAGGGGAGTAAAATTTATCGACCCTCAGACAACTTTTTTAGGGCCGAAGACACTTATCGGTAAAGATTCCGTAATTTATCCCTTTACCTTTTTAGAAAATGATGTTAGAATTGGAAACTGTTGCTCAGTGGGCCCCTTTGCCCACATAAGGCCCGGAACCGTTATCAAAAATAATTCTTATATAGGCAATTTCACGGAATTGGTAAGAAGTAAAGTAGCCAGTTTTGTTAAGCTCAAGCACGTAAGTTATCTGGGTGATACCGAAGTGGAAGAAGGGGTTAATATAGGAGCCGGTACTATTGTAGCCAACTTTGACGGCAGGAATAAACACAAGACATTTATTAAAAAGAACGCTTTTATCGGCTCGGACAGTATCTTGGTGGCCCCGGTAAAAGTAGGTAAATCCGCATTTACCGCAGCGGGTAGCGTGGTTACTAAGAACGTAAAACCAAAGACAATCGTGGCAGGAGTTCCTGCCAGGAGGCTTAAGGAGAGGCAAAATGTTTAATGGTATATCGATATTTACCGGCAATGCCCATCCTCATTTAGCCAGCAGCATAGCTAAACATCTAGGCGCTAAGATTTCAGGAGCCTTGGTTTCCCGCTTTAGCGATAATGAAATAAGAGTAAAGATTAAAGAAAATGTCCGGGGAAAGGACGTATTCTTGATTCAGCCCACTTCCCCTCCGGTTAATGAGAACCTTATGGAATTATTGATTATGATCGATGCCATAAGACGTGCTTCGGCAAAAAGGATAACGGCAGTCATACCTTATTTCGGATATGCGCGCCAGGATAGAAAAGACCAGCCCAGAGTTCCCATTACAGCCAAGCTGGTAGCAAATCTTTTGGCTAATGCCGGAGTCGATAGAGTTTTAACTTTGGATCTTCATGCCGGTCAAATTCAAGGATTTTTTGATATTCCCTTGGATCATCTTTATTCCATTAATGCTTTTGTGGACTTTTTTTTAAAGAAAAAGTTTAAAGATAAGCTTGTTATTGTTTCTCCTGATGTGGGAGGCATAAAAATGGCCAGGGCTTACGCAAAGAGGCTAAAGGCAGGACTTGCGATTGTAGATAAAAGACGAAATAGCCCTGAATCTACCGAGGTTGTGCATATATTGGGAGAAGTCAAAGATAAAATTGCTATTCTTGTTGATGATATAGTGGCTACCGGAAGTTCTCTTATCGAGGCAACAAAGAGTTTAAAGAACGCTGGTACAAAGGAAATTTACGCGGCAGTTACCCACGGGGTTTTGTCGGGAAATGCCGTAGAGAAGTTAAACAAGTCTTACCTTAAGCAACTGGTTGTTACCGATAGCGTACCTTTGCCTAAAGAAAAAAAGAGCCCTAAGGTTAGAGTTGTAAGTATCGCTCCGCTTATGGCGGAGGCGATTAAGAGAATTCACGAGGAAGAATCGATAAGTATATTGTTTGATTTCTAATAAACTCGATTACAACGATTTTTAATAAAGATTAAAGATTGTGGGGATTTGGAAATTAAGATTGCGTGATTGTTGGGTAATAATCCCTGGAATCTATATTTAATCTCTGTAATCAAAATTTCGAACGAAGTGAAAAATTTATGGAAGAAGTAAGGATAAAAGTAATTTCCAGAGAAGAAACCGGTACGTCCAAAGCTAAGGGTCTGCGCAGGCAAAATCTTGTGCCGGCAATAGTCTATGGAAAAGGCGCTAATATCATGCTCAAGATAGACAGAAAAGAGCTTAAGTATTTAAAGCAACATCATTTTTCCGAGAATATTATTTTAAATTTGGAAATAGAAAGCCAAAAAGGCTCAAAAGTCGTACCTACGCTCCTTAAGGATTATCAACTTAATCCCTTAACAGAAGAGGTCATCCATTTAGATTTTATAAGGGTCTCGATGAAAGATAAGGTTGAATTAGAAATTCCCGTGGAGATAAAGGGAGAATCAAAAGGGGTAAAAGAAGGAGGCAGCCTTGAGCGCCTTTTATGGAATATAAAGGTTAAGTGTTTGCCGAAAGATATCCCTGAAAATATCGTTGTCGATGTATCCGATTTAGATATAGGAGATTCCATACACATAAGCGACTTGGCTGTTTCGAAAGAAGTTGAGATAGTAACGGATTCCAAAGAAGTTGTAGTAACTGTTGCTGCGCCGGTTAAAGAGGAAGAGGTTACGGAGGAAGCCGTGGCTGCTGTCGAGGAACCTGAGGTTATAAAAGAAAAACCCAAAGAGCCGGCAGAAGAAAAACCCAAGGAAAAGCCCAAAGAGAAACCCAAAGAAAAAGAAAAATAGATCTTGAGGCTTATTATAGGCTTAGGTAATCCGGGTACGCGTTACAGAAATACACGGCATAATATCGGATTTATGACTTTGGATGGTTTGGCGAAAATGCTTAAGGCCAGGTTTTACAAGAATATTTATCTTAAGGCTGACATTGCAAAGAAAGAAGATTTGATTTTAGTTAAACCTCACACATTTATGAATTTATCGGGTTTTACGGTAAGAAAGACAATAGATAAATTTCGCCTTGAATTATCTGATTTTTTGGTAATATGCGATGATTTAAATCTTCCTTTGGGCAAACTGCGTTTGCGTAAATCCGGAAGTTCCGGAGGACACAAAGGCCTTTCTTCGATAATCGAATCCTTGCAGGCGGAGCATTTTGCCAGACTCCGTATCGGGATTGACAGGCCTCCTAGCGAAATAGATTCTTCTTCTTTTGTGCTGTCTAAGTTTCTAAAAGAGGAGCAGCCTTGCATAAAGCAGTCTATTGAAAATGCTTGTCAATGCGCCTTGGATTGGGCGACCAGGGATATTGAAAAAGTAATGGCTGAATTTAATTAATATATATGCTACGAATTTATGAGTCAGCGGGGATATACGAGTCGTATATTCGCAAAACATTCTTAATCCGTATAAAGAAAGCAAATTAAAAAAAATTATGAGAAATTATGAGTTGGTTTATGTAATCAGGCCTGATTTGGATAAGGATGGATATGAGGAAATCAAAGAGAAGGTATCTTCTACAGTTTCCAAGGCAGAAGGAAAGATGCAGTCCTGGAGTATTTGGAAGGAAAGATATAGCCTTTCTTATATTTTAAGGTCGAGAGGGGCTGAAAAGAGGAAATTTTCCGAAGGTACTTACGTAATTTCCGATATCCTGCTTGATCCCCAAAAGTTGGGGGTCTTAAAGTATACCTTGGATTTAGAAGAACGGATTCTGCGCTATCTTGTAATAAACAGGGATTCTAAGTAGCAGCCTTTTGCCGCATACCTGCCGTTAAGGATTTATAATTTTAATACCTAAAAGCAGGTAAGATTAGCGAGCCCGAGATAGCCGGCTGCTTAGAAAAATAGTTTAAGTTTTACAGGCGAGAGGAGGAGCTTAATATGGCTACTTTTAATAAAGTTTTTCTTATCGGTAACCTAACTAAAGATCCCGAGCTGCGCTATACTCCTCAAGGAAGGGCTGTAACCACTTTAAGGGTGGCGGCTAATCGTAATTTCCGCACCAAAACCGGGGAAGATAGGAAGGAGACGTGTTTTGTTAATGTAGTTACCTGGGCGAACCTTGCGGAGATCTGTAATCAATACCTCCAGAAAGGAAAGTCCGTATTCGTGGAAGGAAGGCTGCAGTCCCGCAACTGGCAAGATGCCCAAGGCAAAAACCGTACCACTATAGAGGTAATAGCGGAAAAAGTCCAGTTTCTTTCCCCTCGCAGTCAGACCCAAGAGGTTGATTTAGGTTCAGAGCCTCAGGTTGAAGAAACTGAATTTAATTCCGAAGAAAGGACAGAAATAGAGGCTTAGGTATGAAGAGAGATATGATTGACAAAAAACAAAAGAAGGTAGTAAGGCTTAAGAAGAAGTGTCTTTTCTGCAAGGAGAATCTTGTTATTGATTATAAAGACGTTGATTTGCTTTCGCGTTTTATTAACGTAAAGGGAAGGATCACTTCTCGAAGGGTTAACGGAAATTGCGCTAAGCATCAGAGGAAAATGTCCCGCGAGATAAAGCGGGCGAGGTTTCTTGCTCTTTTACCCTATGTGTCAAAATGAAAGTAATTTTAGTCAGTGATATAGAAGGTCTCGGATCAAAAGGCAAAATCTTAGAAGTAAAAGATGGTTTTGCCAGAAACTATCTTTTGCCTCAAGGCAAGGCTTTTGAGGCTACAGAATCCAATATCCGAATCCTTAGGACCAGAGAGGATAAAGATAATAAGCTTAAAGAAAAAGACAGAAAGCTTGCCCAAGGATTGGCAGAAAAGCTTTCCAAGCTTTCCTTGACTCTTGCTTGCCAGGCCAAGAACAATGAGGAACTTTTTGGTTCGGTTAACGCCGGGATGATAGCCTCTGGTTTAAAAGAAGAAGGCTTCGATATTGATAAAGAAAAAATTGAACTGCCCGAGCCGATAAAGAATTTGGGTATCTATAATGTTAAGGTAAGATTGCAGGCGGACGTAGAGGCCGAAGTTAAGATATGGGTAGTAAAGAAGTAATTCAAAGCCCGGATTTAAATAAAATACCTCCCCAAAACATAGAAGCGGAACAAGCGGTGTTGGGGGCGATGCTTCTTAACGAGAAGATAATCCCAGAAATTTTGGAGATAATCGACAGTACATATTTCTACAAAGAAGACCACAAGGATATTTTTTCAGTAATTACCACTCTTTTTCATAATCGCAAGAACATCGATATTGTTACTGTTTCCGAGGAGCTGAAAAAGAAAGCAAAGCTTCAAGGCCTAGGCGGAGTAGTGTACCTGACTAATTTAGTTGATAATGTTCCTGCGACCTCCAATGCTTCCAGTTACGCCAAGATTGTTAAAGAGAAAGGTATTCTAAGGTCTTTGATCTCTTCTTCTTTTACGATTCTTTCCTCCTGTTATGAAGCCAGAGACGATGCGTCGACTATTTTAGATAAGTCTGAAAGACTGATTTTCGAGATAAGCGATAGACGCATAGAAGGCGGTTATGTCCATATAAAAGAAATCATCAAAAGCAGCATTGAATTGATAGATTCCCTATATCAGAAGAAAAGCCATGTTACCGGTATTCCTACGGGATTTAAAGAATTTGATATTAAGACTTCGGGGTTTCATCCCGGCGATTTAGTGGTAATCGCCGGAAGGCCTTCCATGGGCAAAAGCGCCTTGGTAAGCTGTATCGCGGAATTCGTAGCTGTAGAGAAAAATGAACCGGTAGGTTTTTTCAGCCTTGAGATGTCCAGAGAGCAGCTGGTTCAACGCTTTTTGTGTTCTCATGCTAAAGTCGACGCGCATAAATTAAGGACCGGCTTTCTTTCGCCTTCCGACTGGCCTCTTCTTACTTCTGCCGCGGGAAGATTGTCAGAGGCTCCTTTATTCATCGATGACACACCGGCTATAAACATATTTGAGCTCAGGGCAAAGGCAAGAAGAATGCGCTCTCACCAGAATATTAAATTAGTTATTATCGATTATTTGCAGCTTATAAAAGGAAGCGGCCGCATAGAGAGCCGCCAGCAGGAAATTTCCGCTATTTCCCAGGCTTTAAAGGCCTTGGCCAAGGAATTGGATGTGCCGGTTATCGCGGTTAGCCAGTTGTCCAGAGAGGTAGAAAAGCGCGAAGACCACAAGCCTCGTCTTTCCGATCTTCGGGAGTCGGGGGCAATCGAGCAGGACGCAGATTTAGTCGCTTTGCTGTACAGAGAGGATTATTATGATCCGGATTCAGAAAAGAAGGGAATAGCAGAACTTAACATTGCCAAGCAGCGCAACGGCCCTACCGGTATTATTGATGTGGGATTT
This sequence comes from Candidatus Omnitrophota bacterium, assembly GCA_016932855.1. Taxonomy (GTDB): domain Bacteria; phylum Omnitrophota; class Gorgyraeia; order Duberdicusellales; family Duberdicusellaceae; genus JAFGCB01. Next base: position 28,406 of record JAFGCB010000045.1, read on the forward strand.
GTAAGAGAATACATGAAATTTGTTAATTTGGATTTTACTCACATAGAAGAGGAGACCTAATATGCTGGGATTAAACAAGGTCGAAAGATTGACTTTTAATAAAAACTTAAGTATAATTGTTCTAATGAGATACGTACTTTTTCTATTTATTTTTCTTGCCCTGTTTAATCCTGCTTTTTCTCAAAATTCCCCCGGCCTGGTTTCTTCCATAGAGATTAGAGGCAATAAAATGGTCGGCAGTGATAAGATTGTTACCCAGATAAAGACCAGAATAAACGAAAGCTACAATGAAAATGTAATAAATGACGACATAAAAAGAATTTATGCCTTGGGCTATTTTGAAGATATTTACGTGGAGACCAGGGAGCAGGAGGATAATAAGGTAAAGGTTATATTTGTAGTCAAGGAAAAGCCTGTTTTAAAGAAAGTGACTATTGAAGGATCTCAGAAGATACGCGAGCACGTGCTTAAAAAGAAAATAGATCTAAAGGAAGGAAGCTTTTTAGAAGAAATGCAGCTCAAAGAAGCTCAAGAGGTAATCTCGGATTTATACACCAAGAAGGGGTTTCCTAAGACAAACGTTGATTATCAAATTTTGCTCGATGAGGAAACCAACGAAGCTGAAGTGGTCTTTAATATTTATGAAAGCGGGCGGCTTAAGATAAAGAAGATTTTCATTAGAGGCAATATAACTTTTCCTGATGGCAGGATTCTTAAGCTTATGAAGACAAGGCCGACCTGGTTTTTATTCCGGGCGGGGTTTTTTAAGGCCACAACTTTCGAAGATGATCTGGAAAGAATCAGGGATTTTTACAAGAAAGAGGGCTTTCAAGACGTGGAAGTAAGCTATAATACCGAAGTCGACCAAGTGCGGGGATTCATGTATATAACTGTAACTATAGAGGAAGGAAGAAGATACTTAATAGGCGAAATAAAGCTGGAAGGGTTCAATAATATTTCGGAAAGAAAGATACGGGATGTGATGTTCTTAAAGAGCGCTGATATATACAGTGAAGAAAAGGTTCAAAACCAGCTTGCAAAGATTCACGAGGTCTATTTTGATGAAGGATATATCTTTGCTCAGATAAAGCCCTTGCCTTTCGTAAATCCTGATACGGGATTTGTGGATATAACTTTTAATATAAAAGAAAATAATTTGGTTTACATAAGGATGGTGGATGTCAGAGGAAATACCAAGACTAAAGATAAAGTAATACGGCGGGAGCTAAGGATTAAGCCCGATGAGAGATTTGACGGAAAAAGCCTAAGGCGTTCTAAAGAAAATTTGCAGAATTTAGGGTTTTTTGAAAGCGTTAATTTTGATACTGAGCCTACCGACCGCGCTGATTACCAGGATTTAGTAGTTGAGGTAAAAGAGGCAAAAACCGGGACTTTTAGTTTCGGCGGCGGTTATAGTTCGATAAATGAATTTATCGGTTTTGTGGAGTTGCGCCAGAGGAATTTTGATGTTTTTAATTTTCCTTATTTTACCGGCGCAGGCCAGGATTTAAGCCTCTACCTTCAGACAGGAACAACCGCTGCGGAATATATGTTGAGCTTTACCGAGCCTTGGATTTTCGATAAGCCTATTTCCTTCGGTTTTGATGCTTATCTGCGTCAGCATGACAGAGAAAGCGACGTAGGCTACGGTTATAATGAGAAGAAAAGAGGCGGAAGGCTGCGTCTGGGGAAACGCTTTAGCGACTTCCTAAGCGCCGGTGCGAATTATACTTTTGAGACGGTGACTATCTCTGATCTTTCAGAAAACGCGACCAATGCCCTGAAACAAGAAGAGGGTGAAAATAACATAAGCAGCGTGGGTTTGTCTTTGGCTTATGACAGAAGGGATAGCGTATTTAATCCTACGAAGGGCTTTATTATTTCCAGTTCTTTAGATGTTGCCGGCGGAGGTTTAGGGGGAGATAAGGATTTCATAAGGGTTTATTCAAGCTTCAGTAATTATTTTCCTTTATTCAGGAACTCCGTTCTCGAGCTTAAATTAAGAACTGGGTTTGCCCAGGCATATGACAATTCCGATGAGGTCCCTATATATGAGAGATTTTTTGCCGGGGGTTCTTCCAGCATACGAGGATATCATGAGAGAAAAGTGGGCCCCATTGATCCTATAAGTGAAGACCCTATCGGAGGCGAAGCTTTGTTCCTGGGCAATCTTGAGTATACTTATCCTCTGGGCGATTATCTTAAGCTGGCGGCATTTTACGATACAGGCAATGTCTGGGCCAGATATTCTGACTTTTTAAGCGGAGATTTATTTTCCAGCATAGGTTTAGGCATAAGAGTAAAGACTCCTCTGGGGCCTATAAGCGTGGACTATGGTTGGCCCCTGGATTTGGAGCCGGGCGAAGAAAAGAAAGAAGGAAGGTTTCATTTTAATATAAGCAGGGGATTTTAAAAGAAAAGATTAAAAACCGGAAATAAAAAATAAGCTAAAAAGGAGGCGAAGATGAAAAAGTTAATTTTAGGTTTGGTTTTACTTTTCGGGTTATCGTCTTTCGGTCTCGAGGCTTTTTCAGCCGAGGATATGGTCTACATAGATTTATTCGAAGTCTTTAGCAAATATAAAAAGACCGAAGATTACGATAAAGTCTTGGAAGGCCAGCAGAGCGAGAAAGAAAAAGATTTAGAATCAATCAAAAGTGAAATCGACAAGCTTCAGGAAGAGTTTAAGCTGCTTAAAGAAAGCGAAAAGGATTCGAAGAAGAAGGAAATCGAAGATAAAGCAAGCGACTTTGACAGCAAGAGAAGAGAGGCCTTTTTAGACTTGAAAAAAGATAGAGACGAAAAGATGAAGGAGATATTGGAGGATATCGAGAAGGTAGTTGAGCAGTATGCCAAGAAGAACAGGGTTCGATTAGTTCTTAAGAAGGCGGCTGTTGCCTACGGAGATCCGGGTTTAGACCGGACCAAGGAGATTATAACCCTTCTTAATAAAGACTATAAGAAGTAGTTCGATTGAAGGTAATTAGATGTATAAGAGGAATATGCGAATGACCCTTTCCGAGGTAGCTAGTATGGTTGGCGGTGAAGTTTTCGGGGATTCCAGCGTTGTTATTACGGGTATTTCCGGAATTAAAGAAGCACGCCAAGGCGACATTACTTTTGTGGCTAATCCTAAATATTCTTCTCTTATGAAGACTACGAGTGCTTCGGCAATTATCACCTCTTACGAGGTTAATAACAGCTCCAAGCCTTTAGTAAAGACAAAGGATCCTTCTCTTGCTTTCGCAAGATTGGTTTCTTTAGTCGGTCCAAACAAGGTCCGCCATCCCCAAGGGGTGCACCCTACCGCTATTGTTGCCGAGGGAGTCAGTTTAGGAGAGGATGTTGCAATAGGGCCTTATACCATAATTGAAAAGGGAGTTTCTATAGGGGATTCCACTATTATTTACGGAGGTTGTTTTATCGGCCATGACGTAAAAATAGGCAAAGACACTCTTATATATCCTCAGGTTGCTTTAAGAGAAAGAGTTGAGATTGGAGACAGGGTTATAATCCACTCAGGAACCGTAATAGGCTCTGACGGCTTTGGTTTTGCAACGGTTCAAGGCGTTCAGGAAAAGATCCCTCAGATAGGCACAGTTGTCATAGAGGATGACGTAGAAATCGGGGCAAATGTCACTATTGACAGAGCCCGTTTTAACAAGACGCTTATCGGCAAGGGCACTAAAATAGATAACCTTGTCCAGATAGCCCATAATGTTATCGTAGGAGAGCATTCCATTATTGTTGCCCAGGCAGGAATTTCGGGAAGTACTGTTGTGGGTAAGAGGGTAATTTTGGCCGGGCAAGCCGGTATTGTAGGGCATATTACTATCGGCGACGGGGCTGTGGTTGCAGCCCAGGCGGGAGTTACCAAATCTATACCCAATAGCACAAAAGTATCAGGTTATCCCGCTAAGCCTCATGAACAGGCAAAGAGGGTTAACGCTTGCCTGCAGAGGCTGCCGATTGCCTATAATAAAATAAAAGAGCTTGAAGAACAAGTAGCCAAACTTAGAGAAACAATAGAAGAATTAAAGAATAAAAGTAGTTAAGAGGCCTTCCTCGTTAGCTATCAGAGTTATTTAAATCCACAAGAGTTATGGAGAAGCAGAAGACAATCAAGAAAGAATTTACTTTAGAAGGAGTAGGTCTTCATACTGGCGAAAAAGTAGTGCTTAAGTTTAAGCCGGCCGGAGTTAATACGGGCATAGTGTTTTTTAGGCAGGATAAATCTTTTCTGATAAAATCGGACTTTTATTCCGTGCTTTCCCCGGATAACTTTCCCCGCAGGACTTCGGTAGGTAAAGACGGGGCCTGTATCCATACGGTCGAACATCTTATGGCGGCCTTTTCTATCTTAGGAATAGACAATATTCAGGTAGATATTAACGGAGAAGAAATACCGGGAATGGACGGAAGCGCTAAGGAATTTATTGAGAATATAAAGGCTTCGGGAATAGTAGAGCAACAAGCCCCCAAGAATTATTTAGTAGTAAGGGATCCGGTATGGATAGATGAAAACAAGGCAACGCTGGTTATACTTCCTTATCCGGCCTTCAGGATTTCATACACCCTTGACTACAACAGCCCTTGCGTGCGAACAAGCTTTCTGGATGCTACTTTAAGCTCCGATGTGGAGGGTTGCCGCTTGGGCTTTGCCAGAACTTTTTGTCTTGAAGACGAAGTTAAGCCCTTACTTAAGATGGGGCTAGGCAAGGGCGCTAACTATTCCAACACCTTGGTGGTTTCCGAAAAGGGGATTATTGACAATGAATTAAGAGACCCCGATGAGTTTATAAAGCATAAGATCTTGGATTTGATAGGTGATTTATATTTAGCCGGCCCCATAAAAGGCCACGTTATTGCTTTTCGCAGCGGCCATCAGCTGAATATAAAGCTTTTGGAGAAGCTGAGAAGATATAAGGAAAAAGCGATTTCTTCGGGCGTAGGCACAACCACGAGCTTTGTGCCTTCTAAAGACGGTTTTGGCGCCGAGGATATTATGAAGATTCTTCCTCATCGCTATCCTTTTCTTCTGGTAGACAGAATACTTTATATTGAGAAGGGCAAAAAAGCGGCGGGCATTAAAAACGTGACAATAAACGATTATTTCTTTCAGGGCCATTTCCCGGGAAAGCCGGTTATGCCGGGAGTTCTTATTATTGAAGCGATGGCGCAGGTGGGAGGAGTATTAATGCTTGCCCCCCCTGAGAATAGAGGAAAGCTGGCTTTCTTTATGGCTGCAGATAATATAAAGTTTCGTAAGACCGTTGAGCCCGGCGATCAGTTGCTAATAGAAGTGACTGCAGGGAAAGTAAAGTCAAGAACCGGTCAAGTCCATACCAAGGCCTTCGTGAACGAGAAAATAGTGGCTGAAGCAGATTTAATGTTTGCTTTGGTTGACCGTTAGTGCGTAGAATGCCGCAGATTCGTTGTGCGTAATGCGTAACGCGTAACGTGTTAAGGTAATACGCATTACGCATTACTCGTTACGCATTACTACAAAAAATAAAGAGTGTGTCTGTTACAATCCACCCTCAAGCAGTTGTATCCAAAAAAGCTAATCTCGCCCCAGGGGTTGAAGTAGGACCCTTCGCAGTAATCGAGGATAATGTAAAAATAGGCGAAAACTCAAGGATCGGGCCCCATTGCCTGGTTACCGGCTTTACCACCATCGGTAAAGACTGTAAAATATTTAAAGGCGCGGTATTAGGCAGCCCTCCCCAGGATTTAAAATATACTTATAAAGAGTCTTACGTTGAAATAGGAGATTCCAATACAATAAGAGAATTCGTTACCGTTAATCCCGGCACGGACAGAGGTTCAAGGACTGTTATCGGCAACAACAACCTTATTATGGCTTATTCGCACGTAGCTCATAATTGCAATATTGGCAACAATTGTATATTAGCAAATGGGTCGACTCTTGCCGGTCATGTCGAAATAGAGGATAAGGCTGTAGTCGGAGGTTTGGTTGCCATACACCAGTTTTGCCGGGTCGGTAGATTATCTATTATAGGAGGCTGTTCAAAAGTGGTTCAGGACATACCTCCCTTTGCCATGGCTGACGGACATCCGGCAGCGGTAAAGGGCATTAATATAGTGGGTTTAAGAAGAACCGGGGTTTCTAACGAGGCCATACGTCTGCTTAAAAATGCTTTTAAGGTCTTATTTTTTGAAGGGCACCTCTTAAGCAAAGCTTATGAACTTTTATCTAAAGAGATTGCTGTAAGCTCTGAACTCGAATATCTGGTTTCTTTCTTAAAATCCTCTTCCAGAGGCGTTGCCAAATGAACAAACTTGGCTTAATTGCCGGCAACAGGAACTTCCCCCTTTTATTTTCTTCTAAGGCAAAGAAAAAGAATCCGTCTTTAAAGATAATAGCGGTAGCTGTTAAGGGTGAAACTTCATCCGGTCTTTCAAGGCTGGTAGATAAGATATATTGGGTCAGTATCGGAAGATTGCAGGAGCTTATCGATATTTTTTTAAAGGAAGAGATAAAAACCCTGGTTATGGCAGGCCAGATCTCTCCCTTCAGGATTTTTAGAGATTCAAGTTCCTGGGACGGTCTTATGCAAAAGGTTGTTCAAGCCTGCCCTGATTTTAGACCCCACGGCATATTTACCGAAATAATAAAAGAAATAGAAAAACACGGCCTTAAATTCATAAGTTCAATAACCTATCTAGAGGAAGATTTAGCTAAATCCGGAATCAATAACGGCGTGGCTTCGGACGCCTCTCTTGCAAAAGAGCTTGATTACGTAGTAAGCCTGGTCAGAAAGATAGTTGATTTAGATATAGGCCAGACCGTCGTCTTCAAAGATAAGGCTATAGTAGCCGTTGAGGCTTTAGAGGGGACCGACAATACCATAAAACGCGCCTATGGAATATGCGGAAAAGGTTTTACGGTTATAAAGCTTGCCAGGAAAGACCAAGATTTAAGATTTGACGTTCCGGTAGTAGGCCTAAATACAATAAAACTTCTTGGTAAGCTTAAGGCTAAGGTTTTGGTCTTAGAAAAAGATAAAACCCTTATCCTTGACAAAGAAAAAGTTTTATCTTTGGCTTGCAAGGCGAATATTCCTATTGTCGGAGTCTAAGATTCCGCGCACCTCTTTATACTCACGGACGCACCACTCATTACGCATTACGCGTTACGCAATATTGCCCCCGTAGCTCAACTGGATAGAGTACCTGGCTTCGAACCAGGGTGTTGGGTGTTCAAGTCACCCCGGGGGCGTTATTTTGTTAAGGGGTGACGAGAACATAGTGAGTTTGTCCTGAGCGACCCTGAGCTTGTCGAAGGGGAGTCGAAGGAAGTCACCCCCGGGGCGCCATAGCTTTATAGCGCTTAAGCACCGGCTTCAAATCAGCTTATTTAATATTTTAATTAATTGCTTTCGTGGGGGTCCCTACCGGCATTTTCAGTCTTAGATTTTCGAATATCTCGTCATTTTCGGAACTTACTTCGTCTGGCTGGGGATATTCGTTTGCTTTTTGGGTTTTTTTTGGTTCGGCTTGTATTTCCTGGGAGATTTTGATTTCTTTCACGCCGCTATTTTCCGGGATGGATACCTCCTCGTTTACGGCATTATTTGTACTTTTCGGTTTAGCTTGCGGGTAATAGGTTGCAGTTATTTGTCCATCTATTTCTTCAGTATTAAATGAAGATGGGTCTATCATATCCCGGCCTTTATTCCATGCTTCAGGGCCCAGCAGGGGTATTTGGGAAGATTCAGCCTTTTTCCACCCTTGTGCAGATTCGCCAAGAGCGGACGATGCCCAGCTTACTATCATTACCGCTCCTATTATAGGGTAGAGTATTTTCTTAATAAAATCTTCCTCCAAGATACTCGCTTTTAAGATAGCATTATTACAGTAATTATTCTTCATGTTTGATATCTTTTATTATTTCTTCTTTTAAACTTCCAGCGTGTTCGCAAATACGGATTATTTCTTTAATAATTTCCGAGCGGGCTATCTTTTTGCCTGTGGTGAAATAGATATCTTTTGCTATATTGTCAAGAAAGTCAAGCTCATCCCGTTCAACGAAGGAAACTACCTTATATCGAAACTTGTCTGCTCTCATTTAACCTCCTTTTACCCATGCAGGGGTCCGCAAATAAAAACCCCCTTAAAGGCAAGCCCTTAAGGGGGTAATATTTTCTATTTTTTCTGGCAGCTCCTCTTTCCGTTTATAGCGGATAGGTAGCTTTGCCCCGTAAATTCCGCTTTTGCGGAACACGGGGGCACGTGGTCAATTTAATTGACTTTACGTGCCGTCCCCCGATTGCTCGGGGTTTGCCTTTTTCAGAACTTCCTAATTTTCAATCAATTTGAGGATAACATATTTTGGCCAAAATGACAAGGAGGGCCAAGGATAAAAAGGCCATTTTGTCATTTTGTCGCTATGTCTCTGCCTTTATGCAGGTAACCAGCTTTTATTTCTTAGAGAAATTTTACGGGAAATAGAAATGAAAGGGCTTTCTTTTTATCAAGATTGCAGAATAAGCTAAATATATGATTACCCCGATTTCTTGTCCGGATCCATAACGAGCAATAAAAAAATTAAAGCTATTACTACCAGGAGGCCGATAGCCATGTCCATCTTATTTTATTCTAATAAGATTACTGGCTTAAATCAATAGCTTAAGGCGGTATTTTTGAAAACATTTTCTTTCTGATATTTTCTTATTTTTTCTCTTTATTGTATTCAAAACGAATTACGATTATAATAAAATTAGGTAAGAATTAAATATAAATAGTTAAATGAATATATAATATATGATGATTTTCAGAAAGGCCTTTGTTTTTTTATCGTTCTTTTGTCTTGTTAACGCCTTTATCTTTGCCAATAGTAATGATACCGAACCTTTAATATGCGTTAGCGGGATAATGTTTGACCAAGACAGCCCTAAGGCTGTAGTCAATAATCGCGTAGTAGGCCAAGGCAAAACTATAGATCAGGTAGTTGTATCAGAAATAAATGAGCTAGAGGTAAAATTTGAATATAAGGGCAAGATTTTTACAAGAGAAATAGGCCAGGTTTGTCAGGTTCAGGAGGGTTCCTCGCCGGATGATTCCCAAAAAGCGGTTTCGCGGTCTGCAGCCTTAAAAAAAGAAGGCGGAAGCTCCTTGGGCCTTAAGCACTATAAGGATGCCTTTAGTTATTTTAATAAGGCTAGCCGGGATTATCGTTCTAAGAGATTTGACCGGGCGTATATTTATTACGATAAGGCTATCAGGTCTGCCCAGAAAGCTGTTTGCCTGGTAGATAAAGATAAAAGAGAAGAGCTTAAAGGCCTTATAGAAAGGCTTAGGGCCAGGAAATCGGAATTAGAGAAAGCCGAAATTTCCGATAAAATTGCCCAGGCAGAATATCCCAGGTTAAAAAGCCCGGAAGATATAGAGAAGTGGTTGAGTATAAATGTCAGGAGCGGAAAGGATGCTGACCAATATAAGAGGGAGGACCGCTGGCAAAATCCTAAGGAGACCATGACCTTGGGCAAGGGGGATTGTGAGGATTTTGCCTTTTTAGCCCAGGATTTATTAAAGCAGATAGGCATCGAATCAGTTGTTTTAGGAATAGTATATATGGAAAATGTCAAAAGACGTTGTCATGCCATCTGTGTTTTTCGCCGGCCCGGCCGCAGTGACTTTAACTATTTTACTATCTTTAAACTTATTAAAACAAGAGAAATTAGATTGCTCGAATTTGTCGATTTTATTTATCCGGCCTGGATAGAGGCTTTCGAGCTTAACCTTTCTAACCGCTTAAGCACCCCTATTTTCGGAAAGACTGCCGGCGGAATTAAAAACTTTTATAAACCTAATGATCCTAACCTGACAAAAGAATTGCTTAAAATGCTAAAATGATGCCCGATTTTTTTCCAGGAAAGGCAGGCCGGCAAGCCTAAATTCCATTAGATTTTTCAGTATTTTATGCTATAATTATTTCTAATCTTAGGGCCGCTGGCTCAATTGGTAGAGCAACGGACTCTTAATCCGTGGGTTGCTGGTTCAAGTCCAGCGCGGCCCATTTTTCATACAATGAAGGACTACGAGATATTTGAGCATACTGCTGACCTAGGAGTTCGAGTATATGGCCGGGATTTACAGACATTGTTTAAGAACGCAGCTGTTGCTTTATTTAGTTTAGTAGTTGATTCTTGCCCGCCCCAGGAAAAAGAAATAACAGTAAAATTGGAAGTAAAGACCCTGGAGGATTTATTGTTAAATTGGCTTAACGAGTTAATCTCGGTATTTTTTACTTACAAGTTTTTACCTAGCGGTTATAATATACATATAAGTAAAGAGGAGCCTTATATTTTAAGAGCAACCTTAAAAGGCGCGGGATACGATCCCTATTCGCAGAAGGTGAATACGGAAATAAAAGCCGCAACTTACCACGGTTTAAAGATAGAGGAGGTTCCTGAAGGCTTTAAGGCAGAGATTATATTTGACGTGTGAAAGCGCAGATGATCACAGATGGTATATTATATATCTGTGATCATCGGCAATAAATCTGTGCTAATCTGCGTAAAACAATAAAAGAAATGAGCTGGAATGGCCCTTTAGAAAAAATAACCGACTATAAATTTCGAATCCCCAAATCCTATAAACAGGGCATGCGGGTAGACGGGATAGTCTATGCTGATGAGAGGTTGCTTGAAAGCATTAAAAAAGATAAGGCTTGCGAGCAAGTAGCAAACGTTGCTTTCTTGCCCGGGATTGTTAAATATTCTTTAGCTATGCCTGATATACACTGGGGTTACGGGTTCAGTATCGGCGGCGTGGCGGCGACCGATCCTGAGGCCGGTGGGGTTATATCTCCGGGAGGGGTGGGTTTCGACATTAATTGCCTTTGCGGTAATTCTCTGATACTAAGTGAGTTAGGTTATAAGATTAAGATTAAAGATTTTGAAGGAATTTTCCCCGAACGTAAAATTTCCTGCATGGATTTTAGCAGGAATAAAGATGAAGTTACTGAAATAGCGGGGTTTTTGAAACAAAAACCCAAAAATATTGTACTTAATCTTATAACTGAGACAGGAAGGCAGATAACCGCGACGCAGGATCACCCTTTTTATACCCGGGATGGCATGAAGAAACTAGGTGAATTATTGCCTGGTGAAGAAGTGGCAATATACCCTTTTGAAGGAGTAGTATACGAGGAGCCCGGTTCTGAGGTAATAGTTGATGTGCAGGATATAAAAAGGGTATTCTTAAAGTTGCGCAAGCATTCAAAAGGAAGTTCCTTGGAACAGACATTGATATATCTCAAGAATAAAAATTTAGCATCCCTAAGATATGATTCTTTGCAATTGCCGTATCTGATTAAGTTAATGGGTTATTGTTTCGGTGATGGGTTAGTATATTTTTCCGGTGAAAAAAGACGTGGGATTTGCTGTTTTTATGGCAAAGAAGAAGATTTGCAGAAAATAAAAGAAGATTTGGAAAAAATCGGCTTCAGGTCAGGAATTTATACGCGGAAAAAACATCACAAAATAAAGACCGCTTATTCAACCGTTGAATTTGATAGGCAGGAATATTGGCTTAAAGTTTTTTCTGGCAGTTTCGCTGTACTTATGGCAGCCTTGGGTGTGCCCGTCGGAAATAAATGTCACCAGTCTTACGGGTTACCGAAATGGCTTTTTAAGGCTCCCCTTTGGCAAAAAAGGCTCTTTCTTGCCGGTTTGTTTGGCGCCGAGTTATCTTCCCCAAAGACAATGACAGGTCACGGATATAATTTCTACTGCCCGACTCTATCCATGAATAAGCTACAAAGCTATCTGGATAACGGCAGGGATCTTCTGGAAGGCATCGCTGGCTTACTTTCTGAATTCGGTGTTTTCACTTATCCTATAAGTCAGAGAAAAGAGTACGTTAATAAAGAAGGTCTAGTTTCTTACCGGCTTCGATTAATGGTATTAAACAAAACTGATAATTTAATAAATCTTTACGGTAAAGTGGGATTTGAATATAATCACGAACGCAAGTTTTTATCAAATCTGGCTGTTCAATATTTAAGATTAAAAAGAAGCATTACTAGATATAAGCAGGAAGTAGCTGTTTTAGCCCCGAAATTATTTAGAGAAGAAGGGTGGGCCAAAGATGAAATTTACAGTTATTTGTCGTGTCCGCATATAACCGGCAGGTTCATTGAGCGTTCGTTGTATGAACCAAGAAAGACCGGACCACGCATGTGGACAGATTTTCCGGTTTTTAATGAGTTTGTAAAGAAAGCGACTGAAGGGCTGGATAAATCAGGCATGGTCTGGGAAGGAATAAAATCCATATACGATATTGACTTTGATGATTGGGTTTATGATTTTACAGTTGTTAATCCTTATCACAATTTCGTAGCAAATAATTTTATTGTCTCTAACTGCGGGGTGCGTCTTTTAAAGACCCATTTGACCTTTGGCGATGTAAAAGACAAAACCTCTAAGATCGTAGATAGTTTATATAATAATGTTCCTTCAGGGGTGGGTTCAAAAGGAGATATTAAAGTTTCTTACAAAGAAGAGGAACGTTTACTTGTCCAGGGTGCCGGATGGGCCGTTAAAAAAGGGATGGGAATAGAAGAAGATTTAGAGTGTTGTGAGGAGTCGGGAGCCATCGAAGGAGCTGATCCTGACAGCGTATCTCAGCGCGCCTTTGAGAGAGGAAAACAGCAGGCCGGGACCCTTGGCAGCGGAAATCATTTTTTAGAGGTTCAATGCATTGATGAGATCTTTGACGTCCAAATCGCTGAGCAACTCGGCTTATTTGCCGGACAAGTGACTGTAATGATTCATTCGGGTTCGCGGGGCCTTGGTTATCAGGTCTGCGATGACAATACCAGAGAAATGGTTAAATGTCTGGATAAATACAATATAAATGTCCCTGACCGCCAGCTTGCTTGCGCGCCCGTAGAGACAAAAGAAGCCAAAAGATATATAGGCGCAATGAGAGCAGCGGCAAATTATGCCTGGGCTAACCGGCAGGTTTTGATGCATTTAGTAAGGGAAAGTTTTGAGAAAGTATTTTCCAAAAGCTGGCAGAGTTTAGGCATGTATTTAATATATGATATTGCCCATAATATTGCCAAGTTTGAAAAGTATGTAATCGACGGTAAAGAAAAAACCTTATGCGTGCATCGTAAGGGCGCAACCCGGGCTTTCGGGCCGGGAAATCCGGTTTTGCCGCAGCGTTACCGCCAAATCGGCCAACCGGTGATTATCCCCGGCGATATGGGCAGGGCTTCTTATCTGTTGCTAGGCACCAAGAAGGCCGAAGAGGAAGCATTCGGGTCGACTTGTCACGGCGCAGGCCGGCTTAAGTCCCGGCATGAGGCTTTAAGAACAATAGATTTTAATAGTTTGATTAAAGATTTGGATTCAAGAGGTATTCAGGTCCGGGCAACCGGGAAAAAGACGATTGTAGAAGAAGCGCCCAGTGTTTACAAGAATGTTGACGAGGTCGTAGATGTGGTTGATAAGGCTGGGCTTTCGCGGAAAATATGCAGGATGAAACCCCTGTGTGTGGTTAAAGGCTGAATATACAGGTGATCGCATATATTCGGGTGTCGGGTGTGGGGTGTCGAGAAGATAACGACACCCGATACGCGATGCCCAATGCCCGGAATAATCTTTTAAAATAAGAGGGATAGGCATGAGAGAGGAAATTACAAACAGAAACCAGTTTTTGGCTAAAAGGGATTTTTTCGCTCTTGGCGGCGCTTTTAGGATAATGACTTCGGAAGGAAAATTATTGCTTTACTCCCGTCAGAAATTATTTAAGCTAAAAGAGGATATAAGAGTATATGCTGATTTGGAGATGACAAAGGAGGTTTTACACATTCAGGCCCGGCAGATATTAGATTTTTCCGCGGCCTATGATGTTATTGATTCCCAAAGCCGCGAAAAAATAGGAGTTGTAAGAAGAAAGGGTTTTTCATCTATAGTGCGCGATAAATGGGAAATACTTGATAGGAATGAAAATATTTTAGCCCGGGTAGAGGAAGATAGCATGCTTATGGCTTTAATAAGAAGATTTCTTTCCAACCTTATCCCTCAGACCTACCGTATTGTCAGTATGCAGGAAAAAACCCTTGGCGTATTTAAGCAAGCTTTTAATATTTTTATACATAAATTTTCCATAGACTTTTCCATGGATAAAGACAAAGTTCTCGATAGATGCTTAGGCCTTGCGGCGGTGATTTTACTTTTAGCCATAGAGGGTAAGCAAAGTTAAGGAGAGGTTATGCTTGATATTAAGTTCATAAGGGATAACGTGGATAAGGTTAGGAAATCTTTGCAGGATAGAGGAGCGGGTTTTGATCTGGATAGCTTTCTTTCTTTGGATGAGAAGCGCCGGGGCATTATTCAGGAGCTGGACCGGCTTAGGTCCGAGCAGAATAAGATTAATGACGAAATATCAATCTTGCTTAAGAACAAGCAGAACCCGGAGGAGAAGATAAGACAGACTAAAGTTTTATCTTTAAATACTGGCGAGCTTGAGGAGGCATTTAAGGAAATAAAGCTTATCTTTGATGAGCAGTTGCTTAATATTCCTAATATCCCTCATGTTTCGATTCCCCGCGGGGACGCCTCTTGCAATTCAATAGTCCGCGGTTGGGGGAAGCCGAAAAAAATTGATTTCAAGCCTTTAAGCCACATTGAGCTTTCGGAAAACCTCGACGTTATTGATTTTAAGCGGGCTTCGAAAATAACCGGTTCGAACTTTATTTTATTTAAAGGTAAAGGCGCGCTTTTGGAAAGAGCGCTTTTAAATTTTATGCTTGATTTGCATACTCAGAAACACGGTTATATTGAAGTCTTTCCGCCTTTTTTGGTTAACCGGGCTTCCATGACCGGCACAGGGCAGTTGCCTAAGCTTGAAGAAGATATGTATCGTTTAAAAGACGATGATTTATTTCTTATACCCACGGCCGAAGTCCCGGTTACCAATATATACCGGGATGATGTGCTTGAAGAAGATAGCCTCCCGGTGTATCACACGGCCTATACAGCCTGTTTTAGAAGAGAAGCCGGATCTTACGGAAAAGATACCAGGGGTCTTATGCGGGTGCATCAATTTGATAAAGTTGAACTTGTTAAATTCGTAAATCCCCGGGATTCTTACGATGAACTGGAAAGGCTTGTAGCTGATGCCGAGGAAGTTTTGCAGTTATTGGAGATTCCTTACAGGGTAGTTATGTTAGCAACAGGTGACTTAAGTTTTGCTGCCTCAAAATGTTACGATTTAGAAGCTTATGCTCCGGGAATGGATAAGTGGTTGGAGGTGTCAAGCTGCAGCAATTTCGAGGATTTTCAGGCCCGGCGTTCAAACATACGATACAGAGATAAGAAAACCGGCAAAAAACGCTTTGTCCATACCTTAAACGGTTCGGGCATAGCTTTGGCAAGGACTGTTGTCGCTATAATGGAGAATAATCAGAATCCCGACGGTTCTATTACCGTTCCCGAGGTTTTAAAAAAATATATGAATGGATGCGAAGTCATTAAATCAGAGTAAGACTGCTCAGGCTGTAAAATTAGTTTTCGCCGTATTAATTCTTCCTATCCTGATCGGATTCGTGCGGGGCCTGGTTGAACAAATTTCGCGGCTTGAGCCTTATTGCTGGAAATCTCTTTATTGGGGAGTTGCGGGTTATCTGCTCTTTCACATATTTTTAATAGAGCCTTTAAAATTTTACAAGCGGACCCAGAGGTTTATTCAGATAATTTTCGGTTTCTTTTTACCCCTTTTTAAAGTAGCTTATTACTTGGTTCCTTTTTGGGCTTTAGTAGTTATCGGGTCATATGCGGTTCTGGGGAAGGTTTTCAAAATTGAAGGGCTTGAGGTTTTATTCTTTTTCCTTTCGGGGTTTATTTTCACAATGCATATTGTAATGGTCGCTAAGCTTCTTAAGGTTGATGAATTACGCAAACTTATCGATTACCTTTTTATAATTTTCATTGTTCTTATTATCAATATCTTTTTCTTTTCCGCTAATCTGAAGCTCTATGAGCCGGGTTTTTCTGTAGCCCAGGTAGGAAAAGAAGGCCTTGATTTAGGGGTCGGTTTGGCAAAAGCTATATTTGATCAGCTATTTGTCCCTTAAGTTGCGCTGTTTAGCTTTTACTTGAAACTTTAAGATTAGCAGTGTAAAATCTCTCGAGTTGTCCCGAGCAGAGCGAGGGGGACAGAATTTAAGGAACGGTTCCTATATAACTGGCAATTCATCGGAGAGGTGGCCGAGTGGCTTAAGGCGGCGGTTTGCTAAACCGCTGTGTGGTCGAAAGGCTGCACCTGGGGTTCAAATCCCCACCTCTCCGCCATACTTCGCCCTAGAATTTGAGTTGGGGTGCGCTTTCTACGGGCTTCGTATGGCTGCACCAAGCGTGTTCGTGTTAAATCCGACGAAGCTTACCACGCTTTCAGAAGTAGTTCCAAGAGCCTAGTCGGAAGGGCTTCGAACGAAGTTGTAGAAATTTGAAATCAAAAAAAGAAGCGTTATGAACAAACCTGATATAGAAGTTTCCTTGGTGCTTCCCTGCCTTAATGAAGAGGAGGGCATAAGGGTTTGTATAGAGAAAGCAAAAAAGGTTTTTTCCGAACAAAATATAGAGGCAGAGATTGTCGTTGTTGATAATGGTTCTACGGATAAGTCGCCACAGATTGCCAGTGAATTAGGAGCAAGGGTTATTTCCCAGCCTGTCCGGGGATACGGCGCCGCCTACATAGAAGGTTTACGGCAAGCTAAAGGAAAATATATAATTATAGCTGACGCCGATGATACCTATGACTTAGGCGAAATACCCAAGTTTCTTAAGTTTTTACGGCAGGGGTATGAATTTGTGATTGGCGACAGGTTTAAAGGAAAAATGTATGATAAGTCAATGCCCTGGGCTAATCGCTATATAGGCAATCCCATACTTTCCGGTTTATGTAGATTATTTTTTGGAGTCAGGTTTTCCGACATTCATTGCGGGATGAGAGGTTTTACTAAAGAGGCTTATCAGAAGATGAACCTGAAATGTTTAGGCATGGAATTTGCGACCGAAATGGTAATGGAAGCTTTGCAGAAGAAGTTGAGGCAGACAGAAATACCCATAGATTATTATCCCCGTAAAGGCGACTCAAAATTAAGACGCTTGCCGGACGCCTGGCGGCATATGCGGTTTATGTTTATTTTTTGTCCCACCTGGCTTTATTTTTCCCCCGGGTTATTTATTGCCGGCTTCGGCTTACTTGTCTTAACTCTTATTTTGCAAGGGCCGTTCTTGTTTCTCGGCCGTGAATGGGATATACACATGATGGTTTTCGGTTCGCTTCTTAGCATATTAGGCTGGTATATCTTGAATTTAGGCGTTTATGCCAAGACTTTCGCTGCCCGTCAGGGATATCTTCCCTATGACCCAATAATGCGTTTTCTGTCCGAGAAGTTTAAACTGGAATTAGGGATTCTTATAGGCGCGATTATTTTCGCCATTGGCTTGGGGGTAAATATCTCTATATTTCTTGAGTGGTGGCAGAAGTCTTTCGGAGCGCTTTATAGGATTAGAGAGGCTATTTTCGCCATGACCTTCATGATACTCGGTCTTCAGACGGTGTTTTCTTCCTTTTTTGTAAGCCTTCTTCTTATAAAGCGATAATCCTTATTTGTTTTTTTTGTTCGGCTGATTCCGGGATCAAACAAAAGCCTTTATTGTCAAGATGTCTTTAGGTGTAAGCGTAATAATATTGATTTTGGGTTTGGTCTTATTGGTTGTCTCAGCTGATTTTCTTATAAAGATCTCAGTAAGACTTGCCTGGCTTCTGCGTCTGAGCACGCTTTTCATAGGGCTTATATTGGTTGCTTTCGGGACGTCTCTGCCTGAGGCAGCGGTAAGTATAGTGGCAGCGGTTAAAAATTCCAAAGATATTGCTTTAGGAAATGTTGTAGGAAGCAATATCGCCAATATAGGCCTTGCCGTAGGTTTGGCCGGATTATTTAATCCTCTTAAGGTCGAGAAGTCTTTGTTCCGTAGAGAAATACCGGTAATGCTTGTTTCTTGCCTTGCTCTTTATGGTTTTTGTTGGGACGGTCTAATTTGCCGTTGGGAAGGCGGGGTGTTTCTTTTAGGGTTTGCGGCATTTTGTTTTTTTTCTTTTAAGAATTCAAAAGCCCAGGAAGAATCAGAGGAATTTACCTTAAGCGGCCCCTTGTCAAAAACAGAATCAAAGCCTCTCGTTTTTCTTATATTCTGCGGGTGTCTGTTCTTTCTTGTTTTGGGGGCAGACCTTATGGTAAATTCCGGAGTAAATATTGCTAATTTTTTTGGCATAAGCCCTTGGGTTATAGCTATTACCGTTTTTGCCGTAGGAACTTCGCTTCCGGAATTAGCAGCCTCTGTAGCCGCTTCCATTAAGAAAGTTTCTTCGATAAGTATCGGCAATGTCGTCGGCAGCAACATTTTTAATATCCTGCTTGTTTTAGGCCTGGCTTCCTTGATAAGGCCTATAGAGGTTGACAGGTCTATTTTGAATTTTGAACTTCCTTTGATGATTGCTTTTAGCGTTGTGGTTAGTTTGTTTATGATGACGCGAAATAAAGTCTCAAGATTTGAGGCAGGGGTTTTATTGTTATTTTATTGTATATTTATTGTTTTTTTGTTTATAAGATAGTATAATCTTACGTCGGTTTTTTTTCTTAATGATTCCGGAGATTATATTCCAATAATCTCTGTAATCTCTTTCTAATCGCTGTAATTATATATAAAAAATAATGAAATGAGTTATTTAGCCTTTGCCCGGAAATATCGTCCCGGAGATTTCTCGGAAGTTATAGGTCAGGAAAACATTGTTAAGCGGCTTAGAGAATCGATAGTAAGCGGCCGTATCCATCATGCCTTTTTATTCTCCGGGCCCCGGGGCGTGGGAAAAACCTCTTTAGCGCGTATTTTGGCTAAAGCTTTAAATTGTCTTAAGTTTGATAAGCCTACCTCAGCGCCTTGTCTTGAGTGCGTAAGCTGCAAGGAAATCCAGCAGGGTTCATCTTTAGATGTTATTGAGATAGATGGCGCTTCTAACAGAGGCATAGATGAGATTCGCCAGCTTCGCGAGAATGTAAAATTCGCGCCCAGTTACACCCGTTTTAAAGTATATATTATAGACGAGGTTCATCAGATAACCCAGGATGCTTTTAATGCTCTTCTTAAGACCTTAGAGGAGCCTCCGGCCCATGTAAAATTCATCTTTGCCACAACTAATCCCAACAAAGTCCCGGTAACTATTCTTTCCCGCTGTCAAAGGTTTAATTTTGGTTTGCTGACCGAGGAAAGGATTATCGAGAAATTAAAGTTAATAAGTAAAAGCGAAAATATAACTGTAGATGAAGAAATTTTAAAGTATGTTGCAAAAGCCTCTTTAGGCAGCGTAAGAGACGCCGAGTCTATATTTGACCAGATAGCACCCTTGATCATCGAGGGCATGAACCTTAAAGAGACCATTGACATTCTCGGCCAGGTCCCTGAGCACCAGATTATTTCTTTCGCCGGGGCTTTATTAAGCTTAAAGCCCAAAGAATCTTTGGAGATAATAAACAGAATCGTAGAAGAAGGGTATGACCTTAATAATTTTTTAACCAGTGTTATAGAATGCGTAAGAAATATTATACTGGCAAAATTAGGCCAGCGTCTTCTTTCTCAGATTACAGAGCTTCCTCCCAAAATATGCGAGACTATACTTAAGTTATCAGAGAGCGCAGACATGTCTTATCTTTTAAGAATTATCGATGTCTTCCTGGAAGCTAAGCGTAATTCCAAGTTTCTTAATTCTTTAAGAATCCCTTTTGAAGTCGCGGTTATCAAGCTTACCTATAAGAAGGAAGAAGAAAAGCAAGCTTTACCGTATAAAGAAATTGAAAACGATAAAGCCTCTTCAGAGACCGTCCAGACGAGGAAGGAATTCGGTTTCCAGCATAAGACGGCCAGCCTGAACTTAGAGAATGTTTCGAAATTCGTCGATTCCTTAAAGACCGGTTTCCGCCACAAGCCAAAAGAGGCTCATATTAAGAAGGAGGATGTTGGCGAGGATAAAGAATTTAGCATAGAAGAAGTAGAAAGTATCTGGCAGGATGTTTTGGAGGAGATTTCCAAGAAAAAGATGTCAGTTGCCACTTACCTTAATGAGGCACAGCTTTTGGGAGTCGAAGGAAGGATTATACATGTAGGCTTTCCTAAAAATCTTGCCTTCCATAAGGAATCTTTGGATCATACTGAATACAAGCAGTTTGTCGAAGAGATCTTAATGCGTAAGTTAAATAGAAAATTAGGGGTAAGTTATAGTTTAATAGATAAAATAAAAGAAACTCCCAAAAAAAGTTCTTCGCAGGAGACAATAACCAAAATTGTCAATGCTTTTGACGGAGAAGTGCTTACCTAGTACAGACTCCAGACTCAAGACTCCAGACATCAGACTAGGATGTCTTTGGTCTTCGGTCTTTAGTCTTTAGTCT
>JAFGCB010000046.1 GCA_016932855.1 Candidatus Omnitrophota bacterium
CTTCTGCCGTCTTTCAGAATTAGTTTAGATTATCATAAATATATGTTTACTAAAAAACAGATACATCCTGTAAGCGAATATATTTTTAAAAATAGTTCGTCAACCGATACGATATTTGTTTGGGGATTCGCTGACTATTATTACGTAGAATCCCAGCGTATGCCCGCCTCAAGATACAATTATTGTAATTTTTTAACGGGAATGATCTGTTGGACTAACCATCATCCCCGAATAAATACCGATTACGCCATTATCCCGGGCGCATGGGAACATTTTCTAAGAGAGATGGAGGAAAATAAGCCAAAATTTATAGTGGATACAAGCCCAGCAAACCTTTGGAATTTCGGGAAATATCCAATGTCTCGTTATCCAGCCTTATCAAAAATAATTAAAGACTATTATATTCTTGATCCATACTTTAGCGGAAATAAACACCCGAATAATGTTACGATTTATGTGAGGACTTCGAATTGAACTTTTTAGGCATTTGCGAATTTTCACCGTATATTATTGCATCAAGCCTTGAGAGGAGTTAATATTACGGCATTAATACGTAGGCAGGGATGACCGATGGTTAGTGTGGTGAGGGATAACGCCAGATATTTGAAAGAAAATAAGTCGTTATGAGTAAAATAAAGAGAAAGCAAGAAAATCGCACTATTTCCATTATTATTTATGTTTTGTTTCTATTGGTAGTTTTAGAAATTACCTGTAGATTATTTTTTTTTCTTGGTAAAGAAAAAATTCCTTTTTTTGAACCTCGCAAAGTTATTTATTTGTTCTATCCGGAGCTGAAGATTGTTGATGAGAAAAAAGAGGGGACTTTTGATATATTGCTGCTCGGAGGTTCCGTTTTGCATGAAAACTGGGGAGATATAGAAAATATTTTATATCAGGAATTATCAGCAAAGCGGAAAATAAAAATATATAATTTATCAATGGCTGCCCATTCTTCGTTGGATGCTTACTATAAATACAAATTCCTCCAAGACAGAAAATTTGATTTAACTATATTATATCAAGGGATTAATGAAGCTAGGGCCAATAATTGTCCTGATGTTTTTTTTAAAGATGACTATTCGCACTATTCTTGGTATGGGCTTCTTAACGCATATGAACAGCACAAAGAATTAAGTTATATGTTGTTTCCTTATTATTTGCATCGCTTTTTGTTGATAGCGGCAGAACGTTGTGGGATCTTAGTTTTGGTTCCTCAGCACGGCACTAAAAAAGAATGGTTAAGTTATGGGCGGAATATAAAAACCACTCTTTCTTTTAGGAGAAACGTAGAAAACATATTAAAAATTGCTGGGAAGAAGAACGAAAAAATTTTATTAATGACTTTTGCGTTCTATATTCCAGAGAATTATACTCGGAACAGCTTTGATAATAAATCATTAGACTACGGGAGGCACCGTTGTCCTATTGAAGTATGGGGAGAGCCAGAGAATGTAAAGTCCGCAATATTAGCTCATAACAAAATTATAAAAGATCTTGCAGGGCAATATAGAAATAATGTTATTTTTGTTGATCAGTATAACAATATCTTTAGAGGTAGAAAATATTTTGATGATATTTGTCATTTGACTCACGAAGGCTGTAAGAATTTTGTTGAGAATATGAAAGACGCGATTATTTATGCCGATAAATAATCATTTTTTGACAATAGGTAAATGGATACGGAATGTCTCTACATTGTTACTTTCGTATGTCCGATGGTTACGGTGGCTCGGGGTGGCATTGGGGCTGTTAAAGATGGGTAAGTTTGATGATTAATTGTTTTCCGAGCTTGCAACTTGTCCTCAAAGAGCAAGCAAATTAATATTAGGCTTCAATAAGTAAGTAAAACTTGTATTTACTTTAACGCTTTTAAGGGATTGTAAAAATGGCTAAGGTATATTTAATTTCACCTCCTTATTATGGTGTATATACGGGTGTAGTTAAAAAAAACTTTGGGGTTTTACAGCCTCCATTGGGGTTAGCATATGTTGCAAGTTATCTTAAAAGCAGAGGGCATTCGGTAAAGCTTTTTGATTCAAGTTTCAGCAAAGATATTTTTAAAGATATTAATTCACACATGCATGAATTCAATCCCACATTTGTCGGTATTACTGCAACAACTCCCCAGATAACAAGTGCATTCAAAGTTGCTGAATATATAAAGAGCGTTAATCCCACGGTAAAGGTTATTTTAGGAGGACCTCATGTGTCTGCGCTGCCGGAAGAAGCACTTTCCACTTGCAATGTAGATATCATAGTGTGTGGCGAAGGTGAAATCACATTTTCTGAAATTGTTGATGGAAAAGAACTGAATGCAATTCAAGGGATTTGTTTTAAGCAAGATAAGAAGATCGTAATAAATTCTCAAAGGCCACTCATTGAAAATTTAGATTCACTACCTTTTCCACTCTGGGAACAACTGCCTGTAAAATCTTATTATTATGTCCCAAGAAAGACTGTTGGCGTGATGAGTACAAGGGGATGCCCTTATAGATGTTCTTTTTGTGCTTCGGGTGTGATATTTAGACATCAGTTTAGGATGCGCAGCCCATTGAATTTCGTAAGTGAGATCGAGTTCTTACATAAAAAATTTGGAGTAAATAATGTAATGTTTATTGATGAAACATTTACAATCAATCATGAAAGGGTAGAGGAAATCTGTAATTTAATTTTAGAGAAAAAACTTCCATTACAATGGACATGTGATACAAGAGTCGATTCTTTGACAAAGAAAATGCTTAAAACCATGAAGTTAGCAGGGTGTAATACTTTACGGATGGGCATTGAGTCTTCGGATGAAGCTGTTTTAGAAGCCGTCGGAAAACCCATAAATTTAGAACAGGCTAAAGCTGTTGTATCGTGGGCAAGAGAGTGTAACATAAAAACAGTTGCCTATTATCTTCTTGGCCTTCCACATGAGACAATAAAGAGTCTTGAGAAAACCTTGGTATTCGCTAAAAAATTAAAAACAGACCTTGCGCATTTTTCTATGCTTGTACCACTGCCTGGTACGAAAGTGTGGGATATAGTCAAGGAGGGTAAGATATTGCGGTGCACGGGGAAAGAGTGGAGGCAATACACGCGATATGATAAACCTATTGTAGAATCCGATACCCTTTCTAAAGAGCAACTCCTGAAGTACTATCGACATATGATAAGAAGTTATTTTTTTAGCCCTGCGTATATGCTACAGACGATTAGCGCTATTAAGTCTTTTAGAACTTTTAACGAGTATTTAAATAGCGCGATAACTTTTTCTAAAATGTTTTTGTCAAAAAGTTAAATTTTAGAGGTTTTTCAGATAATGACAGGGTTAAGGATTGCGAGTTTTTTTTGAGTTAATTAAAAGCCTATATGAAGAGAAAAAGGGGTCACACCTATTTTACAATTGACAAATGAGATTATGTTTTATATAATACCCCACGATGCCAAGAAAAATTCGTTATATCATTCCCCAAATCCCGCATCACGCACTTCAGCGGGGCAATAATCGACAAAAAATATTTTCCGATAAAAAAGATAAAGATTATTTTTTAGCAAATTTGAAACAATATGCCCAAGAGAATAAGGTTGCCATTGGAGCATATTGCCTTATGACTAATCATTTTCATTTATTACTATATCCAGAGTCTTACGAAGGCTTAGTGAATTTTATGAAACTTATTTCACAAGTGTATTCCCAATATATAAATCGAAAACATAAAAGAACTGGGAAGCTATGGGAAAACCGCTATAAATTGCATATCGTAGATCCAGATTATGAGTGGGTGGTTACCCGCTACATTGAGCAAAATCCCTTTAGGGCAGGAATAGTAAAAAAAGCAGAAGATTATAAATATTCTAGTGCCCGTGCGCATCTTAATGGGGTGGACGATGACATTTTAACCAAGGATATATTAAAAGGAGAAAAAAAGGATTACCGAATATTTTTTGATGACGATAAAGCACGGGATGTTATGTTTTTAGACAAAATTCGAACAATTCTAAAACAAGAAAAGGTATTAGGAAGTAACGATTTTATAAAGCGAATTGAAAAGAGGTTTAAGGCTTCGTTTATCGTACGAGAGAGAGGACGGCCAGCTAAGAATAAATAGGTGTGACCCTATTTCCCCCTTATCGGGCCAGATAAGAACCATCGATCTTGTCGTTACAAAAATAACCGCAAAAGACGGAGAAATAATTATCCCTAATTCGGAGTTGGCTAATAAAATAATAAGGAAAGCAGAAAGAGCGCCTCAGTGAATCGATGAGTGGGATGTTTGTAGGGATGGTACCTTATGCCTATTTATGATTGAAAGGTTATGGAGAAGGTATTTATAAAAGTTTTCGGCTGACCTAACGTTCGCTACCTACATGCGGATTTTATCCTCCTTCGCAAAAGTTTACCCTTCGAAGCTTTAGCTAAGTAGGGTTTCGGAGGACTTCGCATTTTCTTGGAGGAGGTTTATGATAATTGTTAATTTATTGTGGCGTTTATGGTTATGGTAACTTTGCCTTAGGAAACTGAATGTAGATGGAGTTTTTTTATAGAGATACTTGACAAATCAATAGTTGAATGGTAAACTATCTTTGCGAGCAAGGAGAAATTTCATGGGGATATTTAGAGAGTTGGGCATTAGAGGCGGTAAAGACAGGATAAATGAGGAAGTCGTATATACGATTGCCCGTTCTTACGTCTTTCTTGAGCAGGCTATATCTAATTTCCTTTCTAAATATAACTTAACCCCTGCTAAGTTTAATATCCTTCTTATGGCCAAGCATAGAGGAAATGGTAAAGGTTTGCCGCAGAATGAAATATCAAAATTACTTTTAGTTACTACTTCAAACATAACTCGCATGGTTGATAAACTTGAAAAAGACAACTATGTTGAGCGGTTAGCTAAAAAGGGAGATAGAAGAGTTAATCTAATTAAGATTACAGGAAAAGGCTCGGTCCTTTTAGATGAAATCTGGCCGCATTATGAAACGATGCTTGATAATCTTATCGTTTCTCAATTTTCTGATCAAGATAAACGTGCTATGGTAAATTTATTAGATAGATTTAAAGTTGAGAAAGTGGAGAGTGAATCGTGAAAAGGTCGCTTAATAAAACAGGATTTAATGCATTATTAGCAACGCAGTTTTTAGGTGCTTTTAATGATAATGCCTTCAAGTTAGTTATTTCGCTTCTTGCCGTTGATTTGCTGGTAATGAAAACTGGCGGGACTGAATATCTTTCACTGGCAGGAGTGATATTTATTTTACCTTTTTTACTATTTTCGACCTGTGCTGGATATTTAGCTGATCGATTGAGTAAGCAGAAAATCATAATAGGAACGAAAGTTTTAGAGCTATTGATTATGGCAGCCGGATTTGTTGCTTTGCTTAAAAGAAATATATGGGGGATATATACAGTGCTTTTCTTTATGGGTTTACAGAGTACCTTTTTTAGTCCTGCAAAGTATGCAGTTCTACCAGAAATATTAAGTGATGAGGATTTATCAGAAGGAAATGGCGCAATCCAATTATGGACATACATGGCGATAATTTTTGGGACAGCATGCGGAGGATATGTTTTCTATTTATTGAAGACAGAAATATACAAAACATCTTATGTGTTCATGGGAATTGCAGGTATAGGTATTTTAACAAGCTTATTTGTCTCTAAAGTCAAGCCTTCAGGTTCAACGCGGAATCTGGAATGGAATTTCCTTAGTGAAATTATTCGAAATACTAAACGAATTAAGAAAGATAAGCCGGTCTTTTTATCTATATTGGGACTTGTTTATTTTAGCCTTTTCGCAGGCCTCTTTCAGCTCAATATACTTCTCTATGCAAGGAAAATAATGGGGGTAAATCAATTTCATACGAGTATTCTTCTTACGCTTGTTGCATTAGGTTTAGGTTTGGGCAGTTATATAGCAGGAAAATTATCTGAACATAAAATAGAATTTGGGCTTGTGCCGTTAGGAACCATAGGGCTTAGTACATTTTCGATTTTCTTAGGTTTCTCTTATAAGTCTTTTATGATGAGTGCTTGCTTACTTTTTATATTAGGCCTATGCAGCGGGTTCTATATTGTACCCTTAAATGCTTTGGTCCAAAAAAGAAGCCCTGAAGAAAGGCGTGGACAGGTTTTAGCAACATTAAATTTCCTTTCTTTCTCCGCAATACTGGCAGCATCGGGAGTCTTATACGTGTTTAGAGAATTATTCAGACTAAATGCCGCGCAAATATTTCTTGTTATGGGAATAGCTTCTATTGGGGCAACTCTTTACATTTTGAAGGTACTTCCCGAAGCATTTATAAGACTTGCAGATTGGATGTTTGCACATTCAATATATAAAATTAAAAAAGTAGGTATGGAAAACATGCCTAAAGAAGGTGGCGCACTTCTCGTATGCAATCATGTTTCTTACGCTGATCCTGTGCTTGTTCTTGCTTCTGTACAGCGTCCGATAAGGTTCATGGTTTTTCGGCCTATTTATAATAATCCTTTACTCAAGCCTTTCTGTAAGATAACAAAGGCTATTCCTGTGTCTTTTAGAGACAGGCCTAAGACAATTATGAAATCTTTCCAAGAAGCAAGAGAGGCTGTTCAGAACGGAGAGCTCGTTTGTATATTTGCAGAAGGAGGCTTGACACGCACAGGCAACATGCTCGCGTTTAATAAGGGCTTTGAACATATCATGAAGGATCTTGATGCTCCTATTATACCTATGAATATCGATCGTATTTGGGGAAGTATATTTAGTTACGAAGATGATAAATATTTCTGGAAAATTCCAAGACATCTGCCCTATCCAATTACAATCTCCTTTGGCAAGCCCCTTGCGTCCTCTTCAAAGGTTCATGAAGTAAGGATAGCTGTACAGGAATTATCAGCAGAGGCTTTTAAATACAGAGCAAAAAGTCAGCATAAATTACCAGTATATTTAATCGATGAAGCAAAAAAACACCCTTTCAAATTTTGCATGGCAGATTCTATGGGCATAAAACTTAATTATTTACAAACTTTAACAAGTATGTGCATTTTATCCAGAAAACTTTTTACTAATGGGAAACAAGATAAGGAAATGGTGGGAGTATTCTTGCCGGCATCATGCGTAGCTTCTATGGTAAACGGTGCAGCGTTTATTTCCGGAAAGATACCAGTAAACTTGAATTTTACTTCATCAAAAGAAAGCATTGAATACGCTGTAAAAGAATGTAATATGAAAACAATAATTACCTCACGGCGTTTTTTAGAAAAAATCAACTTTGATCCTAACGAAAAAATGATCTTTTTGGAGGATATGCTTAGTAAAATTAAGACGCTTGAGAAAGTTTTTGTTCTAATTCTTAATGCGATCTTACCCTCTTTTTTGATAAAGGCCATATTTTTGCGAGGTAATAGATATGATATAGACGAAATGGCTACAGTTATATTTTCTAGCGGAAGTACCGGAACGCCTAAAGGCGTAATGCTGTCTCACGGAAATATATTGTCGAATTTACAGGGTTTGTATCAAATTCTTAACACCAAATCTTCAGATGTTATCATGGGAGTTCTGCCGTTTTTCCATTCTTTTGGTTTTACAGCGACTTTATGCTTTCCCTTGGGCGTTGGCTTAGGGGTTGTGTATCATTCTAATCCCTTAGATTCTAAGACGATTGGTAAGCTAGTTGAGAAGTATAAAGCAACAATTATCTTAGGCACGCCGACATTTATTTCAGCCTATACCAGGAAATGTTCTCAGGAGCAATTTAAGAGTTTAAGATATGCAATTGTAGGTGCTGAGAAATTGAAAAGAAGTGTTGCCGAAGCCTTTAATGAGAAATTTAAGGTTACGCCACTTGAAGGTTACGGTGCTACTGAATTATCACCGATTGTATCTATGGGTATTCCGGACTATATAAGTAAAGAAGAGCATATACGTCAAATTGGATATAAAGAAGGCAAAGTAGGACATCCCTTGCCGAACATCGCTATAAAAATTGTGGATCAAAATACAAACGAAATCTTGTCTTCTGATCAGGAAGGGTTGCTTATGGTAAAGGGGCCAAATGTTATGATGGGATATTTGAATCAGCCGGAGAAGACTTCCCAGGTTATCAGGAATGATTGGTATATTACCGGCGACATAGCGACTATTGATTCTGATGGGTTTCTTTGCATTACCGATAGGCTGAGCCGCTTTAGCAAGATTGGCGGAGAGATGGTTCCTCATATAAAGGTTGAAGAGGTTATTCAGGATATATTAGCGGATACGGAGCAAGTATGCGCAGTGACTTCGGTATCTGATGAAAAGAAGGGCGAACAGCTCGTCGTGCTCTATAAAGGTGATTTAGACATTGATAAGTTATGGAAGGATATAAATGAAGAAGATATACCTAAGCTTTGGATTCCAAAGAGGGAATATTTTCACAGAGTAGAGACGATGCCTCTCTTAGGAAGCGGAAAGCTCGATCTTAAGAAGATTAAGAAACTCGCTCAAGAATTAACACAAGGATTCGGAAAGGAGACGTAGTATGAAAAAGGTAAAAATCGGCGAGCGGGCCGTTATCGGGTTAAGTTCAGTTATTTTACCCGGCACAGAAATAGGAGACGGCGCACTTATTGCTGCAAGGGCAGTATTAGCCAAGAATACGGTTGTTGAACCACGCAGTGTTTATTTTGGAGCTCCGGCCACCTCGCTTAAGGAGCGGCGTAAAAACAAGCCGGAAATGTGATAGAGAAAGAAGAAAGACTGCAATGAAGATATTGCTCATAATGCCGGATGCAAATATTCATAAAATGAAATTGGGGAAGTTCTCGATTTCTTTTCGTGAAGCTCCTCTGACGCTTACGACCTTAGCTGCGCTTGTACCCAGACAACTTAATGCCCGGATAAGGATTGTTGATGAAAACATCGACGATATTCCCTTTAACGAAAATTACGATATTGTCGGTATAAGTTGTCTTACCGGCACAGCTATGAGGGCCTATAGTATAGCTGATTTTTTTATGAGTAAGGGTTCAACAGTAATATTAGGCGGGATTCATGTTTGCCTTATGCCTAGTGAGGCTATAGAGCATGCTCACAGTATTGTGGTGGGATTCGCCGAGACCACCTGGCCGCAACTTCTTAGAGATTATGCGCTGGGAAAATTGAAGAAAGTATATAGATCTCATAAGTCTAACATTCAGGGAATCCCTGAGCCTAGAAGGGATTTACAAAAAAAGTTCGGCTACCTTAACCCTTATACTGTTTTTGCTACAAGAGGTTGCAGGAGAGCTTGTGATTTTTGTACAGTAAGTGCTATGCCTTTTGGGTGGTACACACGTCCGGTGGGGGAAGTCATTGATGAGATAAGAAAAATCAAGGCAAAGAGATTTGCCTTCAATGATGTGAGTCTCCTTGAGGATAGCGAGTACGCAAAAGAACTTTTTACAGCATTAATACCGTTAAGGAAAGTATGGGGAGGGTTGTGTACAACTCAGGTTGGACATGATGACGAGATGCTTGAGCTTATGCGACGGAGCGGCTGCGTTTATCTTTTAATAGGATTTGAATCAGTTTCAAATAAGGCGTTGTATGATATAAGAAAGGGTTTTAATAACCCTAATAATTACCCCCAATTGATAAAAAAAATACATGGTAAGGGAATCATTATTCAGGGATGCTTTATCTTTGGATTTGATAATGATGATCGAAATATCTTTCGGCATACTGTCGAGGCAGTCAATGATTTAAAGATAGACATACCCCGTTATGCAATATATACGCCCTACCCAAAGACGAAGGTATTTGAAAGATTGAAGTCAGAAAAAAGAATTTTACATGAAAATTGGAGATTTTACGATACTCAGCATGTTGTATTTCAGCCCGCCCGGATGAGCCCCGAAGAACTCGATACAGGTTTTAAATGGGCCTACAGGCAGACTTTTAAATACAGCTCTATCAATCAGAGAATTTTGGGAAATAGTAAATCGTTTCTAATTAAGTTTTTTGGAAATCTCGCTTATAAGCTATATGTCCGGCGTCTGGATTGTGATTTAGATCGCTTTCCGGAATTATCCGATGGCCTTAATGGCATAGAAAGGATATTGCCCAATTTAACCGATACTCAGAAATCATTTGTATATGAAGATCACTCTTATTAAACCAAATATGGGCCTTAAAAAAGGCCAGGATTATCAAGATTTAGGCAGTATGCAGCCGTACGCCCTTGCTATTTTGGCTGGTCTTATTCCTTCAGATGTTGAGGTAAAGCTGTATGACGATCGGCTGGATAGGATTGATTATGATGAAAAGACTGATCTTGTCGCTATAACCGTTGAAACGTTTACAGCCAAGAGAGCCTATACTATAGCCGGGAATTTCAGAAAGCGCGCAGTCCCTGTTGTTATGGGGGGATTTCATGCTTCTTTAATACCCAATGAAGTTAAAGAGCATGCTGATAGTGTGGTTATCGGAGAGGCAGAGCCGGTTTTTGGAAAGGTTATCGATGACTTAAAGAGAAATGCATTAAAACCTTTTTATTATTCAGGTTTCAAATGTGAACTTTTGGGCTATAGGCCGGACAGAAGGATTTTCAGGGGAAAGAAGTATTTACCTATTACATTAACGCACTTTTCCCGGGGTTGTCCCTATTCTTGTTCTTATTGTCCGGACGCTGTTCTTTATCAGGGTGGAATCAGATTTAGGCCGGTTGAAGATGTTGTTGATGATATAGAAAGCCAGGATAAAGATCTTATTTTTTTCGTCGACAACAATATTACCTACAATAGAACGAAATTAGAAAAGTTATTGAGGGCAGTCAGGGGATTAGGGATTAAATGGATTAGCCAGGCCGATATCAATGTTGCCAAAGACGAAAAAATATTAAAGTTAATGGCTAAGAGCGGATGTATCGGCCTTGTAATTGGATTTGAGACCCTTTCTGAGGCAAGTTTAAGGCAGATGCAGAAGTTTCCGAATATACCCCTGCTTTACCGCTATGATGAATTAGTCAGGCGTATTCATGACTACGGTATAAGCGTGTGGGCCGCATTTTTATTAGGGTACGATTACGATACAAAAGATACTATTGAAGCTACTTTAGAGTTTGCCATAAAGCATAAGTTTTTCTTTTCTGCTTTTAATCAGTTAATTCCCTATCACGGTACCCCTATATATAGTTTTCTCAAGGCGCAGCAGCGTCTGTTATTTGACCGGTGGTGGATAGATACCGATTATAAATTTGGCCAGACGTCGTTTATGCCCAAGAATATGTCTCCCGAAGAGCTTACAGATGGATGCCTGCAGGCAAGATTGAGGTTTAATAGTTATACAAATATATTTCGCCGGGCAACTAATGTAAATGCTAATTTTAGGAATTTGCACAGAATAGCGATGTTTCTTAAATATACATATTTGTTTAAGAAAGAAATTAAAAATAAGCAAAATATGATTTTGAGATAGTTATGAAGATAACATTTATTATCGCTTCGGTAGGTAAACAGGCGCACGGTAGATATGTAAATTCTTGGCTTATGGAACCTTTAGGAATAGCAGTTTTATCTTCTTTGACTCCCAAGGCAATACAGAGGGTATTATATGATGACCGGCTTGAAGATATACCTTTTGATGAGCCGACCGATCTTGTTGCTATAAACATGGAGACATACACTGCCGCCAGAGCTTATCAAATCGCAGGCGAGTACAGGAGGCGAAATGTTAAAGTTGTCCTGGGAGGATTTCACGCCACCTTAATGCCTGATGAGGCATTAAGCTACGCTGATGCGGTTGTAGTAGGAGAGGCAGAAGGGGTTTGGGGCGAGCTTCTGGATGACTTTAGTGCCGGCAGGCTAAAGAGGTTCTATAAACAAAATGAGACAGTTGTTATCAAGGATCTTATTGCCGATAGATCGATTTTTAATGGTAAGAAATATATCAATCTTAGTCTGGTTGAAACCGGCCGTGGTTGCAAATTTGGGTGTGAGTTTTGTTCTGTAGCAAGGTTTTTTGACAGTAAATATAAGAAACGTTCCATCGATGCTATTGTAAAGGAGATAAAACAGTTAAAAAACAGGATGATTTTTTTTGTGGATGACAATATCGGTATAGATTCTAATCACGCCAAAAATCTTTTCAGGGCGCTTATTCCTTTAAAGATAAAATGGATGAGCCAGGTTTCTATGCATATTTGCAATGATGAAGAATTGTTGGGGCTTATGGTTAAAAGCGGCTGCCAGGGTGTCTTGGTAGGCTTCGAAAGCTTAAATCCCGTCAGTTTACAAAAAATGGGTAAGGAAGTAAATCAGATTATTAAAGACTATAAATTTGTAGTTAGGCAGTTTCATCGCCACAACATCGCGATTTACGCGACCTTCATTATGGGATATGATGATACAGAACAGACTTTTAAAGATGTTTATCGGTTCGGCCTGGATAATAAATTGATGTATTTGGCGTTTAATCATCTGGTTCCCTTTCCCGGCACACCTCTCTATAAGCGTTTTAAAAGGCAGGGTCGATTGCTGTACGATAAATGGTGGCTTAAGCCCGGTTACAGGTTCGGTGACCTTGTTTTTCATCCTTCTACTATGTCTGCTGATGAATTGACCGGACTTTGCTTGAAATACCGATATGCATTTTTTAGTCTATGGTCTAACTTAAGGCGGTTGTTAAATAAAGCTCATTGGTCGAGCCCGCAAAGATTTTTAGCCTACATAGTGCTAAATCTTTTTGCTAATCGTGAGACCGCGGCAAGACGTAGCCTTATAATAGGAGGCCTAGACTCGGATGATAGCGATAAAGACAGCGTATCGAAGTTAGAGTTACATAAAGTCTCATGAGTAGATTTGTTTTCGAAATAGCTAAAAAAGCCGATAACAAAGCCCTGCAAGAGATTCTTCTTAATAGCCCTATGCAAGGACGCATACGAATGGTTTTTCAACGGCAACCAGATTTTTTTCAGGCCAGCATGGTAGGCAACGCCTTTTCCCAAACCTTGGTGGTTAGAGATATGTATAAGGAAAAAGTGGTTGGCCTGGGTTCGCGATCCATCCGCAGGCTTTACGTAAATGGAGTTGTTTCTGATGTCGGATATTTGAGCGATTTACGTATAGGCAGAAGCTACAGGAAAGGTACTTTACTTGCAAGGGGATACAAGCATTTACTACAGTTACATAATGATAAAAAGACCCCTATCTATTTATCGACGATAGCTGGCGATAATACAAATGCCCTTAAGACTTTAACCAGTAGAAGGGGTAACTTGCCTGTCTATTATTATTTTGGCCACTATTATTCAGTGGCTATCGGCGCATTTAGAAAAAAGAATTCTTTAGGGTCAGGTTCGGTTAAAATTATAAGAGGAAGTCATGAATTGATTGATGGTATTGTTGATTGTTTGCATAGAAATGGAGCAAAGAAGCAGTTTTATCCTTTTTATTCTAAAGAAGACTTTATTTTGAAGAAAAGCATCGTAAAGGGTTTTTGTATTGAGGATTTTTTTGTCGCCATAAAAGACGGTAAGATAGTAGGCGTTGCAGGTAAATGGGATCAACGTAGTTTAAGGCAGGTCATGATTCTAGGATACAACGGCCCAATGCGTATCTTTAAGCCAATTTTTAACTTTGCTGCGAAGATTATGGGATTTGCACCTTTGCCTGATAAGGGACAAATGATGAATTCATTCTTTTTAAGCTTTATTGCTATTGATAATAACGATATAGATATTTTCAGGCTGTTGCTCAGAGCAGCATATAACTTTTGCCTGGAAGCTAAATATTCTTATTTTGTTGTTGGGCTGCATTCCCGCGACCCATTATTAGCAGCCCTGAGGGGGTATTATTGTATTAAATACACCACAGATTTGTATATTGTCTGTTGGCCTGATGGAGAGTCGGCTTTTAGCCAACTCGACAATAGAACACCTTATTTAGAGGTGGGGACATTGTAAATATGGCGGGTGCAAGTTATGGTGCAGTTACGAAGTTATGTTGTTGAAGTCAAAGATCTCTCTGTGGCAGAAAAAGAGCAGATGTTTAAGCTGATGGTTGACCATTTTGCCGGAGTAGCCAGAGAAAATTTTGAGAGGGATTTATCTGAAAAGCAGTGGGCGATAATCTTAAGAGGCAGGGATTATCAAATAAAGGGTTTTTCTACCTATATGCTTTTGGATGAGCGGGTCATAGACGGGTGTAATGTCGCGGCCATCTTTTCGGGAGATACGATTATCGACCGCAACTATTGGGGGTGTTGGGAATTGTTTAAAGCCTTTGGTAAGTTAAGTCTCAGTTTATGCTATGAATATAAGAAAAATAATGTCAGTTTGTACTGGTTTCTTATTTCAATGGGGTATAAGACCTATAGGCTATTGCCGGTTTTTTTCAAAGAGTTTTATCCCCGCTGCAACAAAAAAACACCTGTATTTGAGAAGAAGATTATTGACACTTTCGGGCATTATAAGTTTTCCTCTGAATATAACAGCCGGACCGGCGTTATCCATTTTTTAAGAGAAAGAGATCGTTTAAGAGAAGGCGTGGCAGACATTACCCGTGAAAGACTGAAAAATAAACATGTTGATTTTTTTTGCAGGAAAAATCCCTTGCATAAGCACGGAGATGAGCTGGCTTGTATAGCAAAGTTTTCCGAGGATAACTTAAGGCCATCTGCATTAAGAATGATATTTGGGGCGGCATGATTAACATATGTAAAAAGAAATAAAAAGAGAGAGGGGGGGGTGTTTATGTTGAAGTCGCAGGGTTTACTTAAGGTTGTTTTGGGCGGAGTGGCTTTAGCTCACTTGATTATAGGAATAGTAGGGTGTTTGCCCTTTATTCCTGTTGAACGGCTTGCTGCGGTTTTCTACAGAGCTTCGGTAACAATAAGTCCGCAAATAGAACATATCGTCCAGATGTTCGGGGCTTATATGCTTACAATAGGGGTTTTAAGCATTTTTGCTTTAATAGACCCTGTCAGAAATAAGGCCATTATTACTGCAATAAGCTTTTTATTATTTGTGCGTGTTTTGCAGAGGGTATTGTTTGTTGAGCAAGCCAATATTATTTTTGATATCCCGGTTGGCTGGTATTGGATGCAGACTGTTTCTTTCTTTGCCGTAGCTATAGCTCTTGTTTTGCTCAGGCCTAAACAGGGATGAGCAGAGCTTTATATTGTGAGGTTGACCAAGGATAAATTAAACTACAGGCGTTAAAGGTTATATAGGGTAAAAGTTGAGTTTGTGATGCGAGAGAATTTGGAATCGCTATTGTGCGGTATTGTCAATTGTTTTTGGATGGTCTTTTGTAATGACCCCCATTAGTCAAGCGATTTTTAAGTTAGGAACAGGCTCATTGACAATGTGTTTTTCATAGAACTGTCTGGGCGTA
>JAFGCB010000047.1 GCA_016932855.1 Candidatus Omnitrophota bacterium
GAATCGCCATCTTTGGGCTAGATGAACCTGGTCCCATTCTATATCTACCAGCAGACAATCGCCTTCTTTCGCGCAGGTGAATTTCGAGGCGTTGGCTGTAGTAAATAAATCCTCTTTCTGCTTTAGGCTTACGCCCAGGCCTGACCCTGCTGTGATTTCTTTATTCTTATAAAGCAGATGCACGCTTTTGTTGTAAGGGTCAACAAGCAATTGTAAATCCTTGGCTGTTAAACAACTTTCTTTGAAGGCAGCCTCTTGCTTAATTTTCAGCTTCTCTAAATACTCCTGGCGATAAGAAGCAAGATATTCTTCAAATACACTTGTATCCGCCAATAATCGCATTGTAAATTTAAGAGTCTGGGTGTCGGAATAGACGGAAACTACCCGCCCCTCATCAGTGTAGCCGGTGTTAAAAAGAATAAATCTATCACTTTCGTCCTTCTCGATAATAAGATGGGCGATATCATTACCGCCTTCCCTGGACAAACCTAAAATATCCGCCTCCTTTATCTGAGTTATGCTCTGCCATTCCAGCTTTGAAGCAAATGAAGGCATACGGTAGTAACTCTCGCCGGTAAAATACCTGGAATAAAAAGAAGCCAATAACAAATCTAAGTGCAAATCAGCGGCCCTGTTAGTTCCTTCGCCTTTAATCTCCGCTTGGACAACCAAATTGTCCTTGTCCAAATCAATCCTAAGGCCTATCTTTAGGTCGGTATCTTCTGATACGCCTTGGGCAACCATATATTTTTCCTTACCTTCAACAACGGCCCATTTAAAATTAAAGGAAGTAAGCCAGGCTTGGCTTGCGGCGTCGAGGAACGAAACGTAACCCCCGTGTTTTTTGGTAAGCGCGACGTTATTGAAACTGACAAAGAATTTTCCGTTGTTAAATGTCACCCTGATTTTTTCATCATGCAAAACTGCTATACCTTCTTTTTCTCCAAGGCTTTCCAAATAGCGTGGGACAACTTTACGGCAAGCATCTATGTCTACAAGCCTGCCCTGATCCAAAAATAAAACCCTGTCGCAAAGCTTTTCTACCATTTGCATGTTGTGGGTTACCACTATAATGGTTTTATTTTCGTTCTTTAAGGAAAAAATTCTGTCTATACACTTCCTTTGAAACTCTTCATCTCCGACCGCTAGAATATCATCAACAAGCAAGATATCCGGATCTACGTGTATTGCCAAAGAAAATGCCAGACGCGCGTACATCCCCTGAGAATAATACTTAAGCGGAGCATCGATAA
Organism: Candidatus Omnitrophota bacterium; assembly: GCA_016932855.1. Lineage (GTDB taxonomy): Bacteria > Omnitrophota > Gorgyraeia > Duberdicusellales > Duberdicusellaceae > JAFGCB01. The sequence continues at coordinate 1,254 of JAFGCB010000047.1, forward strand.
ATTTTCCCAGCTCTGAAAAAGCTATTATCTCTTCGACTTTTTCATCCAACCTCTCTGCCGGCACCCCGTAAAGCTGGGCATTAAGAATAATATTCTCCCTTCCTGTAAACTCAGGATTAAAACCCGCACCTAGCTCCATAAGCATGGAGATCTTTCCCTTTACGGTAACTTTACCCTTATCAGGCGTAAGAATACCGGCGATGAGCTTTAAAAGAGTGCTTTTACCTGCTCCGTTTTGCCCGATAATACCTAAAACTTCTCCTTTATCTACGCTAATGTTTATATCCTCTAAAGCCCAAATGCTCTCCCAAGTCACTTTACCTTTACGTACAAACTTAATATTGTACATCTGCCAAAGATTGGAGAATTCTATTACTTTCATATCTGCTTTGATAAATTTGCTTCTTTTGCGAGAAAAAAACTGTAGCCGATAAACATAAAACCTACCGCAATTAAAAAAGATGTTGCCAAGGTAAGAATCGGCGGAAATTTCGCTTCGAATAAAATATTCTGATAAGGAATCACGTAATAAGTCATGGGATTAAACAAACATATCCAACGATAAGGAAAACTTAACATTTCAAGCTTGTAAAATAGAGGCGTAAGCCAAAACCAGATCATGAGCCCCACCGGTAGAAAATGGGTCAAATCTCTAAAAAATACATTAAGGGTTGCAAGAATAGTGCCTAAGCCTATAAGAAAACAGAGGTTAAATATCAATACTAGAAACAAAACCGGCAGCACCCTTATGACCCTTATTTCCGAAATTATGAACAAGGGAAGAAGAAACAAGAAACCGATGAGAAAATTCAAGAAATTGGAAACAACGCAGGAAATAGGTATTATTTCCTTAGGAAACACACATTGCCGCAACAAAGGTCTATTGTTGACAAAACAATTACATGCCTCGCCTATTGTGCCGGCAAAGAACAGCCAGGCAAGTATTCCCGAAAGAACAAAAATAGTAAAGTTTTCTGTAGGCGCCCTAAAGACCTTTGTAAAGATAAAATTAATGCTCAAAGCCAAGACTACCGGCGTAATGACTGCCCACCATACACCCAGCAGAGAACCTGAATATTTGCTCCGCAGTTGCTTAACTGCCATACCCCATATAGTCGACCTATATGAAAACAACCCTTTTAATCTTTGCCTAAAATTTCTCATCGAAACTATTGACTAAATCTTGACCCTGTAAAATTACATCTTCCATCGGTATATAAGACCAGCTGCCGAAACGGCCCGTGGAAATGATGTTTCGGCAACGCAGGTAGTTTAGTATTTTTAAACGCATCCTAGCCCAATCATGGTCATATATCGGATAAGCGCAACTAATATCATTTATCAACTTTGTCACAATGCGATTATCCTTACTTATGATTTTGGTTTTTTCCAAGTCTTCAATCACCTTGGCGAAAATATTTTTCTTATCTATAGGACTGTTTTTGGAATAGGAAACCTCTATATATAAAGCACTTTTTTCCCGGGCAGCTGCAGTAGCCGAAAAGTTATGGAAAAAACCAACTCTGTAAAAGGAAAACTTATTCTCCGGAAAATAAATCCAATGTCGCCCGGGCTGAACCAAACCTTCTAATCCCAAATTTATGTTATATATCGATATCCACTTTAATTTTCCAAAATTTAGAGCCATACTCGCGGGAAGATCCTTAATAACTTTTACGAGCTGGGGCAAAGGAAGTGTCGAAATTAATATGTCAAATTTCTCACTGCCGCCCTTTTTAAACCACAACTCTTTTCTATTTAAATCAATAGTCTTTACTTCATGATCCAAATAGATATTGCTCAGCTTAGAAGCAAAGCTTTCTGTAAGTTGTCCGATGCCTCCCTCCGGATACCAGAAATAAGCATGATATCCTAAATTTTTAGAATTGTGGCCCACGAAACTATCTACCATGTCTTCGCAGGAAGGAGTGACAATAAATCTTTCCGCCCATTCATAGGTAAGCTGGTTCAGCGGATACTTCCAAAACTTTTCATTATAAGGAATCATGAAATACCGGGCTATTCCCTTGCCGAATCTCTTATTTATCCAGCCTAAAAAATTACTGTTTTCTTTTATGCTGCCGTTGTTGCTTGCGTTTATAAACTCCAGAAAGCATTCTTTGGCTATATCTTCGGGCAAGGCCTGTAGATTAGCTTGAAAAGGATAAGGGATGAATCTATCTAAAACATGGATTAAGGCCCGCCTTTTATGCCGTACCAATTTATTTCCTAAAAGCTCTTTCACCAGGGATAAAACTTGCGGCTTTTGAAAATGCAAAAGATGCCCGCAGAAATCAAAGATAAACCCGTCTTTTTTGAAAGACCGGCATAACCCTCCATAGGCTTTCTCTTTCTCGAAAATGCGGGAATCCACTCCCTTTTTCTTAAAAAAGTAAGCCGTAGCAAGTCCCGACAGCCCCGCTCCCAAAATTACAACTTTCTTTTTCTTCATCCAAGCCTCTCTGCAACACTTTTGTTTGAAACAGAACTGTTGCATATACGGTAAATAGTGGTACGGTCCATATTTAGCTTCTTGGCTATATCAACAACTTTATAATCTCTGCTCTTAAGCTGCTCTATAATGTACTTTATTGCCGCAATATCTTTGGATTTTCGCAGTTTCTTCTTATGTCTCTTAAAGAATTCTATTTTTTTCTCCAGATCGGACAAGGGGCCAAAGCGCGACTGGCCATTCTTTAATTTCGAAATAGTCTTGGGGATTATTTTAAGGAGCCTGTCTCTGAAATAAGCGAGCGCCTTGGGCTCTTCTAAGATGCTTTCCTGTTTGAGCCTTGAGGACCTGACAAGAAACTTCCTGTATATGTCCCGGGATTTATCCATATCCTCATCAAGGAATTCCAGGATAAACCGAGAATTTATAAAAGAACGGCCGTTTCCTTCGGTATAAAGCGATACCGAAGACCACTGATAATCTTTAGCGTCTTTACAAAGTCCTGCCTTAAAAGGGTTAAGGTGTATATACAGTGAAGCAGCCAATAAATAAGGCTCGCTGTTAACCAAAGCGGCACGATAGACTCCGCAAAAAACATGGCCTTTACGCTCGTATTTTTTATTGAAATAAAGAGCGTATCTCTGAAAAACCTGCTTCATGGCCTGGGGCAAATTATTTTCTTTTATCTGAAGAAGGATGTGGACGTGATTGGGCATGAGGACGAAAGAAAATATGTTTAGGCGGAAAGCGGATGTGGTTTCTTTAAGAAGACTTAAAAAATGTAAATAATCTGAATTTTCGAGGAATAAAACTTCTCTTCCCGGAGCCCGTTGAGTGATGTGATAAATGCCGTCTTCAAAAATTATCTTGTCTTTTATTAACAAAAGCCGGGAGAGTGTACCGTCTTCAGCGGATTGGAATCGATGCATGAAAAAAATGCTTTTTTGTTATAAAGTTAAAAAACAACCTTTTTCTTAGCACTTAAAAAGAAGATAGGCTCTATATTTTATAGTATTTTAGAGATTTTGCAACCCTTTTTGCAACATTTTTGTTTCAAATGAAAGTGTTGCATAAAGCCGTTTATGCAACACTTTTGTTTCAAACTGAAATGTTGCAATCACTAAGGAAATTTTGTTGTTAGTTGTTGAGGTGTAATATGTTGTGGGTATTTTGGCGTGGGGGACTTATTAAGAAGGCTATTTGCTCCTTTTGAGCCTATGCCAGACTTGGCGGTAGGCCAGGGTAATGATTATCATGCTTAAAAGGCTGGTGGTGCTTCTATGTAAGGGGAAATCCACCAAACATTGGATTAATAAGCATATGTAAGAAGCAAGGATTGTCTTTTCATAAAGGGTCTGGGCTCCAAGAAAAGCAAGAGGCAAGAAAAGTAAAAATATCAGAACCGCACCGAAGATAACTCCGAACTCCATGCACCACTGAAGAAGATCGCAATGAATATCATAAATATAATATTTTCGTAAATCGTCTTTCTGGGATATGTAAGTCGTGCTCTGCAAAGTAAGGCTGTCAGGAACACTGCCCCGCCAAAAGGCTCTGCGCCGGGCAAAGGAATTCGGGCCATCTCCCCATAGCTTGTTGTCCCAATTCTCTATTCCCATTTTTATAAATTCTATTCGAAAAGCCAATTCTTCCTGAAGATTAACCAAAGGTTTTTTATCTACTGAAACATAGAGAAAAGATGAGGCAATCAATGCTGAAACCAAGATAACCACAATAAGCCTATGAGCCTTAGAATATCCCAAAAGCCTCTGGCGGTATATTATTAACAAGGTAATGCTTCCGCAAACTATACATATCCAGGATTTGCTTAATAAAAAGGTAAGTCCCACTAAGAAAACCGCAAAACGCCTTAACGACTTATGGGTTATATTCCAAAGCAAAGGGTAGCTTAAAGAAAGTATACGGCCGACAACCCCAAAGTTAGCGTTTCCGGTGATTATAAAATAAAAACCCAGGATTGCGTAAACTATCAAGGTTAGATAAAGAAGAAAAAGGGACATTTAGAAGTTAATATTTGGTGACGGTTTGGTAGGTTCCAAATTTACCCCAGGTAGCCCAGACCACGCTGGTAGCAACAAAAGAAATTATTAACACAATCAAGATAATCTCGAATATCCTTCTAATCATAAGGTTTCTTAAATACCTTTTATTCTATCAAAAACTGAAATTAAAACCACCTAAATTAATATCAGATGTCATCCTCCTTATTGGCTGTGTAACTTACCATAACTCCTATAAGATAGGCATCATCATTTAAATCATCGTTTGCATGGTTTCCATCCCTCATTATTCGCAACTGCACTAGATCACCTGTGGCTGCGCCTGATACGCTGACTGTAGCGCTGGGGGCTATAAGAAGATCGTCTGCCGCTGTGACAGCGTCTTCACTGTAGGCCATGGTTCCCCAAGCGCCATCAATAGGATCGTCATTGCCGATAGACCTGGTCTGAAATCCCCAACGCACGGTATCACCTGCGCCTGAAGTTGCGGTCCAGTAAGGAACTATGGTTAGATCCGATACTGACGTATCCCAAGAACCAGGCATGATAAAAGTGACCTCGGCATAAGTATCACTGCCATCGACAAACTGTTTTCGAATAATATTTATATCGTTTACGGCGTATTCTACTACAGCCCAATCTCCGGCACCGCTGGTAGTTGAAGACCAATGGCCTCCTACGCCGATAAAGAAACTTCTCTGAGGCCGGGCATTGCCCGCATAGCTTGTTCCTGTAGTAGTGTGATTTACATAGTTGGTGGCATCACCAGTCTGCAAAGAACTAAATGTTCCGGCTGCGGCAGAATTTGCTCCAATTATCGTACCATCTATACTACCGCCGTTTATATCCACTGTAGTAATCGAACCTAAATCAGCCACGGTTCTTCCGGC
>JAFGCB010000048.1 GCA_016932855.1 Candidatus Omnitrophota bacterium
AGGAAGCGAGTAGCCATACTGAGGCATGAAGACAAAGCAAATAAGAGTTACTAAAGAAACTACCCTAGAGATTTTCCCTCTAAACATGATTGACCTCCGTGTTTTTATCACTTTTTCTTTCCTCAATTATTCCCTATTTTATTGACTTTTTTTGAACCTGGCTGGCTTTTAACTGGAATAAGCCACGGTTTTGTAAACGTTTTCTTTTGCTGAAGTATAACATATTGACAATATAAAAATCAAGCCCAGTTGTCGATTTTTTTTACGGAAGGAACTTAAAAAAGCCTTTAAAAATAAGGCTTTTTTTGAAATGGCCAAATTTTAGTAAAACTTTTAAAAAGCCGGATTAAAATAAAATTTCCAAAAATACTAGAATTTCTTGGTAAATTCTATCCAGCGATGAAGATTATCGCCGTCAGAAGGCTCTTTACCTAAAGGATAACCGAACTCAATCCTGGCGGTAAGATCATTTGTAAAGGTAAACCTGAAACCAAAACCGCATCCTTTAAGAGTCTGACTCTTCTCCTGGCCGGGCATGGCATTGTTTACACTGACGCTTGCCCAATCATAAAAAAGAACAACCCTGAAAACATCGTAAAGGTAATCCGTGGAAAAAGGGATTTTAAGATCGCGGGGAACAATTACATAAGGGGGAAAAGACAACTCAAAGCTGGTATAATAGCCGCTATCTCCCACGAATTCCGCCGGCGGATAACCTCTTACGCTGTAAGGGCCGCCGATCTGAAACTCTTCAGAGGCGACTAAATTATATCTGCTTAGCTGAGCTTGGTTTTTCCAAAGCATAGAAGTTTCAAAAGGCCCGGGCTGAAGACGGAAAAGATTAAGTATACCTTTGTAAAACTTCCCGCCGGCGCCCTGGCGGCTTGTTCCTACCGGCTCCTCGGAATCCATGCCTCCCATAATATGAGGTATACCTATATCCAGTTCCGGAGTAACAATGGTCCTGCCCCATTTATCGGAAACATCCAGATCAAACCCCAGCTTGGCCATGCGTATTCTATCTTCGGAATTAAGCTGTCCCAGAAGATCGTTGGTTATGTCTTTATAATCGAACCCCAGATTCAATATCAGATCCAAATCCTGCTTGTTAATAAAATGCCAGCTTCCGAATATTCCTCCGATATAAGCCTCGCCTTCGGCATTTAAAGGTTTAAATTCCCGGGCAAGATTGGTCTTGTTGTAAATAAAATATGTGCCGACGTCAATGGTGTTGGTAACCGGCAGTATATATCGAAACATCCCAAGTTTATAGTAATCGGATTCGGAGCGCTGGAATTTCATGTAAAGCCTATCATCAAACCCCAGTAGATTATTATGCTCGGTAATGAAGGAAAATCTATCTTTGTCAATGTAACGGCTGCCGAAATTATCATACTCGAATCCGATATGAAATGGATAATTATCTTCGAGTTCTATGACAATATCGGTGGTCCCCTGAGCTTGGCCCGGAACCAGGGTCACTTTAGCGGTTCTGTCGGGGTGTTCATTTAGCCGGGTAAGCGAACTTTGAAGTTCGCCATAATCAAAAGGCACGCCTGATACAAGCCCTACTCTGCGTTTTAAAAGCGAAGTCTTAAAATAACGGTTACCCTTTATATCGAACTCACCCAATCTTCCTTCTACTACCCGGATAATTAAATTTCCGTCTTTTACGGTCTGGGGCGGCAGATAGGCCCGGCTTGTAGCATAACCTTTCTTTCTGTACTCATCGGTTATCAAATCAGCTATCTTTTGCATTGTGCGCAAAGACAGCTCCTCTCCTTCGTAACGTGATGTAATCACTGCAATATCGGCCTGGGGCAGAAGTACCGCGCCCTCTACCGTAATTCTATTAACCAACGCCTTAGGTCCTATATCCTCTTGAGAAATCTCTTCAGGAGAAATTTGCTGAAGTTGCTCCTGCTCTTTTTTAATTCTTTTTCTAAAGGCTTCTTCTTCCTGGATAGCTTTCTCTTGCTGGGCAATCCCGCCGGCAGTCTGAGAACTAGGCGGCTGCTGCGAAAATAAAAAAGAGGTCTTTACAAAGAAAACGCTTACAAAAATAAGCATAAAAATATACTTTGACTTGTTCATGTTCTTCCTTTCTTTGATAACTTATTGACAGCCAAAAAAATATATACGCGCTAAACCCTTGAGAAACAGTATACTATACTCTCCATGAAAATGTCAAGCCATACCGTCCAATATCAAAAAGATTAAAGAAATTACTACTACTTGAGCCCTAAAGGGTTAAAAAAATATTTAAAAAATAAACCCGGCTGGCCTTATCGAACTCTAAAATATTTACTAAAAACCACCTCTGCGGCAAGTATTACCTGCAAAAAATTAAGTCAAAATTCAAGCCAAATGGCGAAGGATAGATAGGAATTCCGGCAGGGATTTGGATATACAGGAAATATTATCGATGCGGGCTTCAAAGCCCTGGGATAAATTAGCGATGATCAAGCTCATAGCGGTCCGGTGATCCTGAAAACTTTTAATCTCCGCGGATTTAAATTTAGCCGGGCCTTTAATAGTGACCATAAAATCTCTCTGACCCTGGTGATTTCTGTAACGACTGACCTTAAAATCTACTCCTGCTTTTCTGAGATTGTGTTCCATGGAACGGATCCTGTCGGTTTCTTTGACCTTAAGCTCTTTTAACCCGTATATCCGGGTTGTGCCTTCGGCGAAAGCCGCCACCGCAAACAATAGAGGCACTTCGTCAATCATAAGAGGTATCTGTCCTTCTTTTACTATTGCTGCTTTAAGAGGACTTGCCTCCACCAAGATATCTGCATACGGCTCAAAATAGCTTTTCTTTATATTCGTAAATCTTATCTTTGCGCCCATCCGCTTTAATACCCGCAAAAAACCTGTACGGGTCGGATTAATTCCTACCTTCTTAAGTAAAAAGCGGCTGTTTTTGGAAAGAAGCCCTAAGGCGATAAAATAAGAGGCTGAAGAAAAATCCGACGGTATAAAAATCTCTCCCGGACTTGCCAGCTCTGAATCCTTGACAACTGTAGACTTCGCTTTCATCTTTATATCGGCTTTAAAAATCTTAAGCATCCTTTCGGTATGATCCCGCGACTTATAAGGCTCTCTAATAATCGTCTTTCCCTCTGCGTAGAGCCCGGCAAGAAAAAGACTCGACTTAACCTGGGCGCTCGCAACGGGAAGTTTATAGTTTATCGCTTTAAGCATTGTAACCGGCCTTATCTCTAAAGGAGGGTATTCGTTGTCCCCTTTTGACCTTCCTTTAATATCAGCGCCCATAAGACGCAGAGGTAAGGTTATTCTCTTCATCGGCCTGCGCGAAAGCCCGAAGGAAGCCTTAAGAGTAGTCTTGAATCTCTGGGCTGCGAGCAATCCGGAGATAATCCGTATAGTCGTACCGGATTCTTTCATGTCTAAAATCTTGCCGCGTGATTTCAAAAACTTGCCCTTGCCTCTTACTAACACTTTTTTCTTTTTTCTATCGTAGCTAATCTTTACGCCGAGTTTGCGAAACGCCTGAAGAGTCGCCAGGGTATCCTGGGAATGAAGAAAATTTAAAATCCTGGTTGAACCCTTGGTTATCGAGGAAAACATAATTGCTCTGTGTGATATAGATTTATCTCCGGGAAGGATTATTTTACCGGTTATTTTCGTAAAACTGGGTATCTTAGGCATAGAAAATTATATCAAACCTTATTTTTTTGGAAAGAAAAATCTATACGCCGGCTGCTCGGGCTCTTGCCTTTATCTTCTTGTTTCTTGTTTTTTTGCTTTATTTAAGGTAGGCTTCAAAAGAAATAGGGAGCTTCGAAGAAAAAGCTACAAAATTCTTGGTTCTGGGGTGAAAGAAACCCAGCTTGATTGAATGAAGAAAAAGCCTTTCTGCCTTCGGACCTTTATATTTATTATCCCCGACTATAGGGTGCCCCAGGAAGGCTAAATGAACCCTTAATTGATGCATTCTGCCGGTCTTAGGGCTCAACTTAAGAAGAGAAAAACCTTTTTCTTCTTTTAACACCTCAAAAATAGTAAGAGACTTTTTTGCGCCCAGGAAACTGACTTTCATTGTAGGCTTATACTTAAGGCGCTTAAGAGGCAAGTCAATCTCTCCTTTTTTTATCTTAAGAACTCCCTTCACCAGGGCCCGGTATTCCTTGGAAACTTGACGTTTTCGAAACTGGCTTAAAAGCCACAAATGGGCGGAGTTACTTTTCGCCAGGACCATAATTCCTGAAGTTGCCTTATCCAAGCGATGAACAACTCCCGGCCGCTGAGCCGAGACGTCGGAAAGAGTCACCCCTTTCTGCATTAAAGCGCCTATAAGAGAAGCCTGATCTTGTCCTACGGGATGTACCACAAGATCGCAGGGCTTATCTACCACAATAAAATCATCGTCTTCGAAAATAACCGGTATATCCTTTTCAACCAAAGGAATCGCCGCTTTCTCTTTCTGTATAATTCGGACTTCCACCAAATCTTTATGCTTAAGATGATGGGCCGCAGACAGAATTTTTCCGTTTACCGTAATCGAACCGGTTTTTATCAACTCCTGGACGCGGGTACGGGAAATATCCGTAAACAGTAAAGCCAGATACTTATCCAGCCTTAAGCCTTCGTGCCTTCGATCAACTATTAACTTTCTCTCCTGCATTCTTCGTTAAACCCTGATATCGCAATCCTAAGCAATAAACCTATCCCTGCTCTTTTTTCTATCGCTTAAGAAACAAGAAACCAGAAAGAATGCGCACCCCACGGTTATAAAGCTATCGGCAAGGTTAAAAACCGGCCACCATCCTAAATCGATATAGTCAATGACATAGCCTAAGAATACCCTGTCATAGAGATTGCCCAGGGCTCCGGCCAAAATCATGCCTAGAAAAACTTTTTTTGCCGGGGTATGCTTTTCTCTAAGCGCAAAGAATAAAAATACAACAATAAAAGCCACCCCGATAAAAATCACCAAGTTAGTCTTTCCCTGCAAGAGGCCGAAAGCTACGCCGGTATTGTGAACTAATCGTAAACTTACTATATTGCCGATTAAAGGGTAGGCTGTATTGAAGGCTAGCTTAGCGGTGATTATCGTTTTAAGGCCGAAATCAAGAAGAAAGAATACAAAACAAAATAATATTATCAACACGCACTAGGTTTGTTTCTGCTGATCTAAGTTTTCCTGACACTTAAGGCAGTTACGCACGTAGGGCAAGGCGTCTAGTCTTCTCTTGGGGATGGGTTTCTCGCAGGCCTCGCATATTCCGTAGGAAGAATCGTCTATCTTTCGCAAAGCTAAATCTATCTGCCTTATTATTTCCATTTCATTGGAAGCAAGCCCCAAGGAAAAATCTCTTTCGAAATTATCGGAGGCCGCGTCGGCCAAATGAAATGTATGCGAAGAGATATCGCCTGATGCCTCGGTTTGAGTCTTCATGAGCACATCCTCGGATATCCGGCGTATCTCGGAATAAACCTCTTCTCTTAACTTAAGCAATTCTTCCCTATAAACGTTCAGCTCTTTCTTTAATAACTTTTTCCTCATTAAACCTCCTTAAAGCGTCTTAAATCCTTAAAACCATTAATTAAATTCCGGACTGGATTTTATTCTCTTTTAAGGCTTTGGCGCATCGCAAACATATATCTTTAAAGCCGGTATCGCTTCCTATGTCCTGCCTATAATTCCAGCAGCGCGGACACTTTACTCCTTTAGCCTTATTTACTTTTACAAAGAATTTATCGGCTTTCTCTATGCTTAGGCCGGAAACAATAAAAACTTCCTGCAATATACCCTTGCGCAAAGAGAAAAATTCTAATTCCTTAGAATCTGCAAAGCCTAAAATAACTTCTGCTTCCAGAGAACTTCCGATTAGGCCTTCGGCCCTCTTCTCTTCCAAGCCTTTAAGGACCTTTTCGCGCAAGCCGCATATCCGCATAAACCCCTCTTGAAGCCCGGGTTCCTTAAAATTACCGTAGTCAGGCCAAGCTGAGAAGAATATCGATTCTTTCTTGTTGTCTTCCTCAAAATAGCTGTAGCCTTCTTCGGCGGTAAAGCTCAAAAGGCTGGCTACGCTCTTAAGAAGAAAATTCAATATGTACCAAAGAACTGTCTGAGCGGATTTTCTTTCCTTGGATTTTGACGACAAAGTATATAGTCTATCCTTTAAAATGTCAAGATAAAAAGAGCTTAAAGTGATGTTACAAAACTCATATATCTTCTGGTAAACTTTATAGAATAAAAACTTGTCGTAATAATTTTCGATTTCTCTTAAAACACCGGCGGTCATGGACAGAAACAGCTTATCCGCCTCCAAAAGCTTGTCTTTCTCCACAGTCTCGGTCTTGTAATCAAAATCATGCAGATTCCCCAGGATAAATCTTATGGTATTTCTTATCTTTCGATATGCCTCAACAAGCTGCTTAACGATCTCTTCTGACACCCGCACATCCTCACTGTAGTCACTGAAGCTTACCCATAACCTTAGTATTTCAGCCCCGTACTTGTTGACAATCTCCTGAGGGGAAATAACATTGCCCAAAGATTTAGACATCTTCCGGCCGTCGGCGTCTACGGTAAAACCGTGAGTAAGCACTGTCTTAAAAGGAGAAATACCCTCCAGAGCTACCGACGGTATAAGAGATACCTGAAACCAGCCTCGATGTTGGTCCGAACCCTCTAAATAAAGATCCGAGGGAAACTCAAGCTCGGGATGGTCTTTTACTACCGCGTAGAAGCTGGCGCCTGACTCAAACCATACATCAACTATATCTTTAAGTTTATCGAATTCTCTTAAACCGCAGGAGCATACCAAACCTTCGGGAATAATCTTATCCAAACCGATATCAAACCAGGCATCGCAACCCCGGCTCTCCACAATCCTGGCAAGATTCATAATGAGCCGGGAATCCAAAATTACCTGCTCGCACTTTTTGCATTTAATAGCCGGGATCGGCACTCCCCAGAGCCTCTGCCGGGAAAGACACCAATCAGGCCTTAAAGATACCATGGAAGAAATCCGTTCTTTTCCCTGAGACGGCACCCAGCTGACTTTCTCTATGCTGTCAAGAAGCCGCTTTCGTAAATCCTCATGATCAACATTTAAAAACCATTGCTGGGTGGTCCGGAATATCAAAGGCTGTTTACAACGCCAGCAATGCGGATAAGAATGGCTGATTTTCTCGTTCAAAAGAAGAGTCTTCTCTTTCTTCATTTTTCCGATCAATACGTCGTTTATATCTCTTACGTTAAGGCCCGAATAGACTCCGACGTCTTTAAAAAACCCTTTATTATCAAGAGGCATTATGATATCGAGTTTATATACCTTGCCGATATTGAAGTCTTCTTCCCCGTGTCCCGGGGCGATATGCACGCAGCCTGAACCTTCAAGATGCGATACAAAGTCAGCCAGAATCACCTTGGAATCTCTTTCGATAAAAGGATGCCGGGCAATCTTTCCTTCAAGATTTTTTCCTTTAAAGCGCTTGACTACCTTAACCTTATCCGGCAGAAACTTACTCTTAAGCGATTCCAAAAGAGACTCGGCGCATATTAAAAGCCCAAGCTCCGAGTCAATCAATAAATAATCAAGGTCTGGGTGAACCGCGATAGCCACATTGGAAATAAGAGTCCAAGGCGTGGTTGTCCAAACGAGAATATCAATATCGCCTTTTATATCTTCGAAAGTATCCGGCTTAAGCCTAAACCGGACATAGATGGAATCCGAAACCTTGTCCTGATATTCAACTTCCGCTTCAGCAAGAGCGGTTGTGCATTCTATGCACCAGTTAACCGGCCTTAGACCCCGGTAAATATACCCCTTTTCATTCAGCTTTGCCAAAACCTCTAAAACTCTGGCTTCATACCTGGGATTAAGAGTAAGGTAGGGGTTCTGCCAGTCAGCCCATATTCCCAAACGGATAAAATCCTTGCGTTGTATATCTACGTACTTAAGAGCGAAGTCTCTTGCCTTTCTTCGAAACTCTTTTTGATCAACTTCGTCTTTTTTGACTTTAAGTTCCTCCAAAAGCTTTAATTCCACAGGAAGGCCGTGGCAGTCCCAGCCGGGAACAAACGGCGCATCGAAACCCCGCAAAGTCTTATACTTTACAATAATATCTTTTAAGATTTTATTTAAGGCGTGGCCCAAGTGGATGCTTCCGTTGGCATAAGGCGGTCCGTCATGAAGTATATATTTCTTTCCGGTCTTTGGTCTGCTCTCTCCGGCAAGGCTCTTCCACTTGTCCAAAATCTTAGGCTCGTTCTGGGAAAGATTAGCCTTCATGGAAAAAGAAGTTTTGGGTAAATTAAGAGTATTTCTGTAGTCCATAATTATTCGACTTAATACTAAACTTGGATCCTAGGTCCTCATCTTTCGGGCATCGCGCCTATCCTGAGCATAGTCGAAGGGTATCGGTTTCGGGTATCGTTATCTTATATTTACCCGACACCCCATGCCCCACACCCGATGCCCGAAAACGAGCATCAATGGTCTAGACATGTTTTTATGTCCTGTCTGTGCTTTTAAAAACTTGTCAACATTCTAAACTGCCTGACTCGCCTCTCAATATCGCCACGCCTTATGGAAAGCAGCCTCTTTAAACTGAAGTCTTCGACCGCGAATGTGGCCATGGTGCTTGCATAGACCATCGCCCGCCTTAAGGTCCTTTCGTTAAGGCTTTTTGCCTTGGCTAAATATCCTACAAACCCGCCGGCAAAAGTATCGCCTGCTCCGGTAGGATCATAGACGTTCTCCAGTAAAAAGGCCGGCATGCAAAAGAGAGAATTTTTTGAAAACAAAAGCGCTCCGTGCTCGCCCTTCTTGACAATAACTCTTTTCGGGCCTAGTTTAAGCAAATCACCTGCTGCCTTTAGAAGATTTGTCCGGCCGGTCAACTGCCGGGCTTCTAAATCGTTTAAAAGAAAAATATCTATTTTCTTCAATAATTTTTTGAGGCTTTTCGGCTTCTGCTCTATCCAGTAATTCATGGTATCACTGACCACAAGCCTGGGATTTTTTACTTGAGCAAGAACTTTCTGTTGAAGCTCGGGATCAATGTTAGCAAGAAATACAAATTTACTAAGTCTATGCTCCTTAATTATACCGGGGTCGAAACTGGCAAATACATTTAAATGAGTAGCGATGGTCTTGGCGTCATTAAAATCCCATCCGTATCGGCCTTGCCAGCGGAAAGTCCTGCCGCCTTTTACCGTCTCTAACCCCCGTATGTCTATCCCTCTTTTTTTAAATAGCCTTATATATTTCTGGGGGAAATCGCTGCCGACTACAGCCACTAAACTTACCGGGCTAAAAAAACTGGCGCTTACCGAAAAATAAGAAGCTGAACCGCCTAAAACATCCCTTACGTCTGCCAGAGGGGTCTTTATCGTATCAAGAGCGACTGAACCGACAACTAAAACGCTCATAAAAAAGTGCCAAGTGTTATGTGCTTAATGCTAAGTTATTAATAGTTATTAGCCTATTGCTTCCTTAAGAAGCTGCTGCGCTGCTTACTTTATGTATTTTCCGATTATAATCCTTAGCTTCTCTTTCGTCTCTTTAGGGATAAGTCCGGGGTTAGTGGCGATGGAATATTTTAAGGCGTCCTTACAGCAACAGCTGCGTTCGCGGCCAAGAGCCTCAACCGCTATCTTCAATATTTTTTTTGAGTTAGATACGTTCCTGCGTAAATTATCTAAAATCGCATCGACCGTTACATTATCATGCTCAGGATGCCAGCAGTCATAGTCAGTAACAGCGGCCAGGGTTGCGTAGCATATTTCAGCCTCCCGGGCTAGCCTTGCCTCCATAAGATTAGTCATGCCGATAATATCCATGCCCCAGGAACGATAAAGATTTGACTCGGCTAAAGTCGAAAAAGCCGGTCCTTCCATATTAACATAGGTTCCCGGGAAATGCACGCTGGCACCGGCCTGCCTGGCTGACTGAAGCAAGACATCGGCGACTTCGCTGCATACAGGATGAGCAAAGCTTATATGGGCGACGATCCCTTCCTCAAAAAAAGTGTATTTGCGAGCCTGGTTGGTTCTATCCACGAATTGATCCGGCACTACAAAATCAAGCGGCTTAATCTCCTCTTTTAAAGAACCGCAGGCGGTAAGAGAGATTATCCTTTCTACGCCCAAAGATTTCATCCCGTATATATTCGCCCGGTAATTAATCTCTGTCGGTGAAATCACATGGCCTTTTCCGTGCCGGGGAAGAAACACAACCTCTTTATCTTTCAACCGGGCTATTACGAACTCGCTGGAAGGCTTACCGAAAGGCGTATCTAGGCTTACTTTATTTACGTCCTGAAGGCCTTCCATCTCATAAAGACCGCTACCGCCGATTATTCCCACTTTAACCATTCCGCACCTCTAAAACTTCTACTTGATCTTGGGTAGACTTTATACCCAGATACAGGTAAAGCCCGTATACCACGCAATATATTAGCCAAAACATAGGTACCTTTAGCCCCAAGACCTCGAAAACTACAGCTAAAACTACCGGCGGCACTAGAGCGTATATGCCGATATTTATTAAATTGGCGTAATCCAAAGAGGCTTTCAACTGATTATTCACTATTGCGGAAAAAATACTGAAGATAAGTAAATGCGAAGTTTTAACAAAAGAATATGCCAAAAGAAGCCATAAAAAGGCTATGGGATAAACATAGAGAAACATTTTTCTAAGGAAACTCTCGATAGTAGGAGGCGTGACCTCAAAAGCTTTCGCTCCGAAAGTAACCTCTAAGCCCGACTCTATGCGGCTTATTTTTAAGTATTCTATCTGCTCAAGGCTGTAGGTCTTTATCTCCGATTGCTCAAAATCGCTTTTAGTTGACTTTATTGCCATTTTTGTTTTACTAAGCACAAAAGCATTGGCCTTACCCTCTAAAACCCCGTAGAAATTATCATCCTGAGGCCGGATTATCACGGCAAACTTATCGTCCCATTCTTTTATGTAGGGATTGCGGGGCAAGGTAAGCTTTCCGTCTTTAACTTCTATATCCGGCAAATCAGAAATGATATTTTCAAAATTTTTATGCACCCAGGCGGTAACCTCGGGGACCTTGCTTTTTAAATCCCCGACATGTTTTAAGGATAAAACAAGGCTGATAAGCGCTATAAATAAAATCAGAAAACCGACGCTTTTTCCTAACGGCTGCTTGGCAATCTTGGAATAAAATTTCGAATTAAAACTTCCTGTTAATCCAAACATCGCTTCCTCCCTGATATAATTCTACCTATCGTCAAAATCGTAATCCTATCTTAATAAATCAAAACTCAAAAGGCAAAAGTCAAAAGTTCAAGTTAAAATCCAAAATTTTGAATCTTGACTTTTGAATTTCCTTGCTCCTTGCGTGAAAAGATAGCCCTTTAAAATCAAGAGTTTTTCTCTCGTCCTTTCATGCAAGTTTTAACATTACCGATGTCTATTTAGCCTTAAGTTTTTTGGCCCTAAGATACGCTGCCCGCACTGCTTGCTTAACTGTACTTTTCAAAGCCTGTTTTTTAAAAATGTTCAAGGCCGCCTCGGTAGTGCCGCCTTTGGAAGCAACTCTTGAAGCCCAGACTTTAAAATCATCATTCGAGTCTTTTACTAAATTACTCGCGCCTAAAAATGTCTGCGCAACCAGCTTGCGGGCGATCTGCTTGCTCAATCCTAAAGAAAGAGCGCTTTGGTATATGCAATCCATGAAATAATAGACATAGCCCGGCCCGCTTCCTGAAATAGCTGTAACTGCGTCCATATATTTTTCATCCATTATCATGCTGATGCCTATAGTATCAAAAATTTTTATGGCCTTGGAAATAAAAGTTAAGCCATACTTGCCCGCTGCAAGCGCGGTTACGCTGCCTCCAACCTTAGCGGCAAGATTAGGCATTGCCCGCACGACCGGCATCCTGAAATGCACTTTTTTCTGAATATATGAGGTGGATACTCCGGCCGCTATAGATATAATAAACTTGCCCAAACAGTTATCCTTTATAGCCCTTAAGGCGGGCTCTATATCCTGGGGCTTTACCGCGATTACCAAGGTCGATGATAACTTAACAAGCTCTTTTAAACTTCTTGCCTCAGCCGCATTGCAGGACTTAGCTACTTTCTTAAGTCTTCTTTTGTCTATATCATAGGCACAGACATCTGCCTTAGGATATTTAGACTTAATCCCTTTAACCAAGGCTTGACCCATATTGCCGCAGCCGATAATCCCTATCGAATATTTGCATCCCGACAATCGGGAATATTTGAAAAACTTATGTTTTTGTTTCATGATGGTTTAAGTGGTTATTTATTATTTCCTGACATACGCTGCCCACATATTTTCTCTGAAAGGAAAAAGTCTTGCCATTTACGTTCTCTGTCTCAAGAGGTTCGAATACCTTCACCTCAAGCACTACCTCTTTTAAGCCGGCCACGCCTAGAAGATGAGGGAAAAAATACATATCACCATACCAGTAAACAAAGTCTTGATTGCTTTGGTTAATCTCCTGTCCGTTTACGCTTAAATAGCGTATTGCCAAGGGAACTATCCGGCAGCCGGCCTTAAGAGGCGCTTCAAAAAAGGAAGTCTTAAAAGGCAGAAGCTCTTTTCCGTTGGTGGAAGTGCCTTCCGGAAAAAGAACAACATTGATTCTTGCCCGTAATACGGAAACTATTCTTTCAAGCTCGTTGTGTATATTAGAATAATTAATGCGATTTACAAATATTGTATCCGAAAGATTGGTAAGAGCTCCGAACAGCGGCCAGGTCTTTAAATCAGATCTGCCGATAAATATAAGCGGCGAAATACTGCTTACCACCACCCCGTCGATGTAACTTAAGTGATTGCTGACAAAAAACGTTCCTTTGGTTTTAAGAAACTGCGTCTGCCCGGAAAGTTTTATCTTGATGCCTAAAATCGCGGCTATGAACTTATTGTTATAATGTACTACATAAGAGGCTATCCGGGTCCTTCTTAGCGGCCATGAAACAAAAACAAGCCTTATGACCGAAAGCGCCACAATACAGAACAAAATACTTAAAAATACCAGCAGGACCTTAAATGCTCTTTTCATAAAAAAACTTTCGTAAGAATGAAGCGTTCATCTTTTCTGTTTCAACCATCATGAAAAAATCAGCCGTGTCAAATTCTTTATCCCAGGCAGGTTCACCGCAAGCAACAGCGCCCATGGTTAAATACCCTTTTACCAAAGATGGCACTAAAGATAAAGCTTCTTTGCGGGAATATTCGACCGGCTCTTTAAAATACGGGTATCTTTTATTCTTTAACGGTGCAACCCGGAATCTCGGCGGCGAAAAGGCGTTATCTTTTAAAAATTTAAAAATCTTGCTAACCTTCGCGGGTTGCGGCTCCTCTATGCTCGAACAACCGAAAATAAACTTTACCTTATTATCCACCATATAAGAAATAATCGCCTTCCATAAAAAATTCAGTATAGGAAACTTGCGATAGCGCGCGTCTACACAAGCTCTTCCCATTTCCAGGAGCTCACCCCGGCAGTTATTTTTTATGTTCTTTAAGTTGAATTCTGTCTCGGAATAAAAGCCTGTTGTCTTTTCGGCCTGCGAGCGCAGAAGCAAACGGTAGGTTCCGACTACCTGCTGGGTTTTTTTGTCGATAACCACCAGATGTTCGCAGGCTTTATCAAAGGCGTCCTGGTCTAGCAAGGTTTTGCCGAAAAAGACCTCTCCTCTTAAAACCTGGGCTTTTCTTAAATATTCGCCTTTTTTTACTATTAAAATCTCAAATATTTGACTGTCCAGACATACCTTCATACTTTAAATAATATAACGTATAATTATACCCGTAAATGCGGATTTTCCAACTATTTTTCCAGAAAAAAAGCTTAGACAAAAAATAAAGCCGGATATAAGATAATTAACTATGAAAAAAGAAACCTGTGTTTCTATAAATAAAATTTCAGAAGATTATTTCGGCTATATGTCCAGGAATTACCCCGTGCTCTGCCTAAGCGATGAGTTCTACTTTTTCCCGCGAGCAAAACAGGCCTTAAACTTCCTTCATATTTCGGATGACCTGAGCAGAGAAAAAATAGAGCAAAACACCGCCTATGTCCGAAAATTACTGGCTGGGCTGGAAAAGCTTGACCCCGGCAAAATGGACTTAGAATCTCAAATCGACTTTACTCTTCTTAAACAAAGCATATCATCCTACTTAAGAGAATTCGACTTTATTAAGACTTGGCGGATAAATCCTAGCCTATACCTGAAGATAATGCTCATAGGCATAGAGCATCTTTTGTTAAAAGCCCCTTATTTCGAAAACGACATCAATGAAAAGCTTTTAAGAAAAATAGCTGCTGCTCCTTGCCTGATCCGGCAGGCCAAAGAAAATCTTAAAAACATCCCCCCTGCCTATTTAGAAACCGGGCTTGCCATAAGCGGGTATGCGATCAAGCACCTTAAAAATCTGCCCTTCGGTCGCTTTAAACCCGCGGTGCGCAAGAAACTCGTCGCGGAAGCCAAAAAAGCCGTTTTAGCTCTGGAAGATTTAAGGACCTTCCTTAAAAGAAAATCTCCCAAGGACTTTTCTTTAAACCGCAAAAATCTCATAATCCGAATACTAAAAGACTCTTTTTCCTATTCCAAAGACCTTAAGGGAATTTTCCAAAGCGCCTCTTCGGAGCTCGATAAAACTCTAAACGAGCTTAAAGCCGCCGCGGAAAGGATAGACCCCGCTAAAAACTGGCAAGAACTTTTATTTAGGTATCGGCCGGAAGTAAAAAACACCAAAGAGCTGCTTAGGCTCTATGCAAACCAGACTCGAAAAATAAAGAATTTCCTTAAGAAAAAAAATATTATGACCGTTCCGCCGGTTCAGAGAATCTTGGTCTGCGAAACCCCTGAATATATGCGTCCGATAAGAGCCTCGGCTTCATACGCCTGTCCTTTAAGCATTCTAAAGAAAGAACCTGCTTTTTTTTATATAACCCCAAGTCCCTCGAATTCCCAAAAGAACTGGCTGTCAACAATACACCATGAGTACATTTTTGTAACTGCACATGAAACCTATCCCGGCCACCACCTGCTTGACTCGCTAAGACGAAACCTGAAAAACCCCGTAAGAGCCCAGGTGGAATCCCCGCTTTTTTACGAAGGCTGGGCTTCATACTCTGAAGCCCTGATTTACGAACTGGGCTACACAAAACAAATGCCTTTACAAAAATTAGTAGGCCTGAAACGGCAGGCCTGGCGCGCGGTAAGAGCAATGCTTGATGCGGGCCTGGCGATTAAAAAAATAGATTTAAATGAAGCCGCTCGGCTGCTTACCGGCTTGGGATACGCTTCTTCCACCGTCAGAATGATGCTAAAGCATTATTTACTTACCCCGGGATATCAATTATGCTATACTGTTGGCAAACTTGAATTTGAAAAACTGAAAAATAAATTCGCGGATAGAATGGGACTTAAACTCTTCCACGACTCTTTGCTTAGCAGCGGTCAAATCCCTTTTTGCCTCTTGGATAAAAAATTAGAAAGCCTGTTATGCCCGAAAAAGTGAACGAATTCGCAGGATATCACTCGGAATGGAATATGGGCTCACCCGGCGGCTGGGATTACCAGCGCATGGCCCAGGAGATAGGCCTCTTTACCTGGAAAAAAATAAAAGAAAGATCAAAAATAGATATCGACCTGGATTTTAGTGACCCAATCCTTGATCCTGTCCCCCGCTTTGCCCAGATGCTCCTTTGCGCCCATAAAAGAAATTTTTCAAATGCCAAACCTTTTATCGCCCTGATTGCCGAAGAAGAAACTTTGGAGAAAGTAGGCGAAAATATCCGTTTTGTTCAATATCTAAACAGCCTAGAAAATGTAAACGCCGTCCTTACTGACCCTTCCAAGCTGGAGCTGCGCGGCGGAAAAGTTTATCTTCAGGATAATCTTATCACAGTCATATTCCTGGATTTTAATAACAACGTAATTATAAAATTGCGAAAAAAGCATAATCTAGAACCTCTCATTGAAGCGATAAAACAAGGCATGGTAGTAAACCCCCGGGGCATGGAGCCTGTAGGGGTAAAAGGGGTCTTTGACGCTATAACCGGCGAATGCAAAAATATGCTCAACCTCACCACCGTGCAAAGAACTCCCTGGACAAGGCAATTTTACCCCCGTTCAACCAACGGGCCGAAAAATGAAAAAATCCCTGATTTAATAACCTGGACAAAAAATAACTGGGAAGAAGTCTTATTAAAACCCGTCCACGGCTACTCCGGACACGGCATAATGATAGGTCATAAAGAGCCGGACAAAGATAAATGTATCCAGCATGCTTTAAATTCCGGAGATTACATTGTCCAAGAGCTTATCCCTCTTAAAATCTGGGCTGAAGAATTCCCCTGGATTGACCGCGAAAATAAAAAAGTGTTTATAAAAAGCTGGCAGACTGATTTTCGCTGCTTCATCACTCAAAGCGGGCTTATGGGATTTGTCACCCGCTTCGGCGGCATACCCACAAACGTAGGCTCCGGCGGAGGCGTCCAAAGTACGGCTATCCTGCGCTGCGCTCTGCCCATAAAGGACGCAGTTAAAATAATTAATGAAGCTATATTGAACTTAGGCTTTGAATTTGTAAATGAAATTCAAGACCAGATAGATAAAAAATCCCTGGAAATGGGCAATGTCTACCTTTTAGGCCCGATTATGTCAACCCTAAGGCCCCGCATTCTTGCGCCTGCGCATTTGGAGCAACTGCGCCGGTATGGCCAGAACCTCTGGGATGACGCCTTGAAATTGGAAAAGATGTGGCGGCAGGGAAAACTCACTAAATACGTCCAGATAACCGAAGAAGAAGAGGAAATCGCCCGCCTCTGCCCCTGGGAAGGAAATATTGCCCTTATGGCCTCCGACGGACTCTTTGGCTTTACATAATTATCTACGAATTTACGAATCTCTGCGAATATACGAATAGACTATGCCTAAAAAATAATTCGTAGGTTGAATTCGTAAAGATTAGCAGTTACTCCCCTATGAAAGTAAAACAAGATTGGTGGAAAGACTTCTTCAGCAAAACCTATCTTATAACTGATGCCCGAAGTGTCTGCGACCCCAAGCTTACCCGTAAAGAAGTAAATCTTTTAGAAAAAACCCTAAAGCTAAGCAAGGATAATAAAATACTCGATCTCTGCGGCGGGCAAGGCCGTCACTCTCTAGAGTTAGCCAAAAAGGGTTATAAAGATATTACGGTCCTGGATTACTCAAAATACCTCATCGAACTGGGGAAAAGAACAACAAAAAAGGCAGGGCTTAAAATAAAATTCTTAAGGTCGGACGCCCGTTCAACCGGATTAAAAAAAGAAAACTTCTGCGCTATCTTCATAATGGCTAATTCTTTCGGGTACTTTAGCCAGGATAAAGAAAATTTTAAAGTATTGAAAGAATCTTATCGTTTGCTGAGAAAAAAGGGCAAGCTTCTCTTGGATATTACCGACCCGCTGCAGGCAAAAAAACACCTTTTGCCCTTTTCCTGGCACCGGGCCACTTCCGACATAATTGTCTGCCGCAGACGCCGGCTCCGCGGCGACATTATCAAAGCCCAAGAATTAGTTATCTCCAGGAAAAAAGGCCTGATTAAAAACGGGCTTTACTGCGAACGCTTATATCCTCAGGATAAAATTACGAATCTTTTGAAAAAGGCGGGATTTGCGAATATAAAGACAAGGAATAATTTATCCTTACATGAAAATAAAAGCAACTATGGGCTTATGGCAACGCGAATGATAGTAACCGCCCTTAAACCCTAAACCCTACTCCCTACTCGCTATACCTGCCTGCACGGCAGGCAGGCGCTAAACGCGATATTACTTCTTCTTCCAGATAAACTTTTCTTGAGAAGCGTCATAAACTTCGAAAAGATAGCCGCTGGGTGCTCTGTTGTAGTCGCTATTGCGGGAAACCTCTCTTACGGTTGACAAACTGCTGTTATTCTTATCGGCTATAGCCTTGTATATGATTTCCCTGTCGCTGTTCTCCTTATTTACCGTATCTTGCACCTGGCCTTTAATCTCTCCCGGAACGCTTCCTTTTATTTCCAGCAAGGCTCTACTATTTTCACCGACATAGCCTTTAGCAAAATACTCCTCAACTTTTGCCAGCCTTTCTTTTCTTCTTGCTATGGCTTGGTTTGCTTCTTCGGACAAATCCGAAGCGTAAGCAGCCTGCATTCCGAAAAGAATATTAAATCCCTGATCGCCCGGACCGTAAAGCTGATCATTTATTGATTCCACGTCGTTGACCACGTGCTGGTACACGTCCACTCTCATATTGATGTCGACTTGTATGGGCTTTTTTGTCTCCACGCTCAGCTTAGCGCAGCCCAAAAGAACCAAGGCCAAGATTATAATTACTGCCCTGTACATTCTTCACCTCCCAGGCTAAATTGAAGTTCACAATAACATCCCTCTTTTCTTTTACAGCCGATAGCAAATCTATATTAAAGAGTAAATTTTTTCCCTTGCTGGTAACCTTTAAGGACGCTTTATTATACTTATAATCTTTAAGCGTTTCAACTAAAGTCTTGTAGGATTCTTTATCAAGACGGCCTTTAAGAAAAGCAAGCGGGGATTCCTTTTTTACATCAACCACCCCTGCGCCCAAGCTGGTAAAGCTGGCGCCCAGGTTTTCCGGCTTAAAATCCTTAAGAGACATATCCAGCGCCCCGGCGAACAGCCCTTCGACCCTTAGACTATCCTTAAGGCCGAAAAGTTGCACTATCCTGTCAAAGGCAATATCAGAAAAATTTAAGTTTACACACATATCCGCATATTCGTTCAGATTTAAAGTTCCGGTTACTTTTGAGCTTGAACCCAGCAAATAATGACTGAACTGCCTTATGAATATTTTATCGTTCTCAACCTCTAAGCTAGCCTCCGGGTCGTTTATAGATTTCCCTTTTATCTTTATCCGGTTAATTTTTAAAATGTGCAATCCCTGCTCGGCCTCCTTGAGCCTTAAGTTATCGACTGAAAAATCATCCGAAGAAACATTGCACTTGTTTACCTCTAACCAGCCGAGTTTGTTTATCTTATTTCCGAGAACCGTGCCTTTGAATGAAAAATCAACATCGACCTTTATCTTGTTAACCTCAAGGCTTATTTTTACATTTTCTAAATCCAGCTGCGGCTCAAGCGCCGGAGCAGCAGGTTGTTTGCCGGAAAATTTTTCGATAAATTTTGACTTTGCGGCCTCTACATCTTTTATTTTGCAATCTAAGCCCTGTAAAGAAACTTTGCTGACCTGTGGCTTTAATATCTCCGGCAGCTTAAAGTCCACCCTTAAGCTCTTAAGGTTTACCTGCGCATTATTGTCTTTAAACGCCGCTTGCGTTACGGTAAGCGAGTTTAATCCTAAATGCAGGCTTTTAATTACGGCCTCTACGCCGAATTCTTTCTTAATATAACTTATGGCGTAGGCCTTAATAAAATAATCCTTAAGAATAAAAACGCCAAGGCCGGCTAAAAATAATATTATTAAAAAAATATGCGGCTTCTTCATCTTGACTATTATTATATACGGGGATTAGGCGAAATCGAAAAATATTTTTGGAAGCGGTAAAATATTACGAAAAAGGCAAGAATTAATCTTCTTCTTTCTTCTCTTTCTTTTCCTCGATAATCTTTTGGGCTATCTGGTTGGGCACTTCCATATATTTGGAAAACTCCATACTGCAGGTTGCCCGGCCGCTGCTTAAAGACCTTAAGGTAGTGGTGTATCCGAAAAGCTCAGCCAAAGGAGCTTCGGCTAAAATTACTTTCTGGCCGCCTTTAACATCGATATTTATAATCTGGCCTCTGGCTGAACAGATATTTCCTACAATACCGCTTACGTACTCCTCGGGAGTATCTATCTCAAGACGCATAACCGGCTCAAGCAAAACCGGGCTTGCTTTCATAAAGCCCTGTTTAAAACAACCGATACTGGTAAGCCTGAAAGCAATGTCCGAAGAATCAACTTCATGGTAAGAGCCGTCAACAAGGTTTACCTTAACATCGACCACCGTATAGCCGGCCAAAACCCCTCTTTGCATAATTTCTCCCAAGCCTTTTTTGATGGAAGGTATGAAATTCTGAGGTATGGCCCCGCCTTTAATGCTGTCGATAAACTCAAATCCTTTTCCGCGTTCCTGGGGCGATATCTCAAAGACTACATGACCGTACTGGCCGCGGCCGCCGGACTGTTTTACATGCTTATACTCCTCGGTAATTGTCTTGCTAAGAGTCTCTTTATAGGCCACTTTCGGCTTTCCGACTATAGCCTCTACTTTAAATTCCGTCTTAAGCCTATCGACTATTATTTCCAGGTGAAGCTCGCCCATCCCGGTTAAGATAACTTCTTTGGTCTCGGGGTCGGTACTTACTAAAAAAGTAGGGTCTTCTTCGGCTAATTTGGATAAAGCTTTTCCTAATTTATCCTGGTCAGCCCGGCTTGCCGGCTTGATGCTTAAGGATATAACCGGGTTAGGAAATTTTATCGCCTCTAATATTACCTGCGTATCCTTATTGCATAAGGTATCCCCGGTAATAGTATTATTAAGCCCTACTACCGCGGCAATATCACCGGCAAAAATCGCCTGGCGGGCTTCCCGCTTATTTGCGTGCATTTGAAAAATCCGGGATACCCGCTCGCGTTTTTGCTTAGTGGAATTATATACGTACGAGCCGCCCTCTAAAAAACCCGAGTAGACCCGGACATAAACAAGCTTTCCTATGTGGACATCGGACTGGACCTTGAAAGCAAAAGCTGAGAAGGGTTCCTCAACAGCCGCCTTGCGCTCTATTTTCTTCTCGGGGTCATCGATATCCATTCCCTGAACCGCCGGGATATCTAAAGGAGAAGGCAAATACGAAACTACCGCGTCGAGCAATCTCTGCACGCCCTTGTTTTTAAGCGCGGTCCCGCACATAAGAGGAACGATACTATTGGAAACAGTACCTTTACGAACAGCTGCAACAAGCTCCTCTGTGGTTATACTCTGGGGCGCGTTTAAATACTTGTCGGTAAGAGCGTTATCACAGGAAGAAGCTTTTTCAATCATAATATGACGGTATTTTTCGGCTTCTTCTTTAAGCTCGTCCGGGATTTCTTCGATTTTTATATCCTTTCCTAGATCATCGGCATATATATAGGCTTTCATTTCAATAAGATCAATAAGCCCTTTATAAGTCTCGCCTGATCCTATAGGAATCTGCAAAGGCAGGACATTTGCTTTTAAAATATCTTCAATGCTTTTATAAACCTTAAAAAAATCAGCGCCGACCCTGTCCATCTTATTAACAAAAGCGAGCTTAGGGACATGATATTTTTCCGACTGCCGCCAGACCGTCTCCGACTGGGCCTGCACTCCTCCCACGGCACAGAAAACAGCCACCGCTCCGTCAAGCACTCGCAAACTTCTTTCAACCTCGACGGTAAAATCCACGTGTCCGGGAGTATCGATAATATTTATCCTCTGCTCGTTCCAGAAACAAGTAGTCGCTGCCGAAGTAATGGTAATACCTCTTTCCTGCTCCTGTTTCATCCAGTCCATCTGGGCCTGACCGTCGTGAACCTCTCCTATTTTATGAGACTTACCGGTATAAAATAAAACCCTTTCGGTAAGAGTGGTTTTGCCGGCGTCTATGTGAGCCATAATACCTATATTTCGCACCTTATCCAGGTTGACTTCGCCGTATTTTTCTTTTATCTCTTCAAGGCTTACGGTCTTGACCGGCTCCTCTTCCTGAACAGGCTCTTGCTCCGGAGTAACTTCTGCAAGCTCCTCTTCTTCTGCCGGGGGTACTTCCTGAGCTTCTTCCTCCGCTGCCTCTTCTTCTTTCGAAACCTCGGCTTCTTGCGCTACAGGCTCTTCTTCTACTTTCTCCTCAACAGCTTCAGCCGCGGCTTCTGCGCCTTCTTGACCTTCTTCAGCTTGACCCGGCTGGCCTGAAACTTCCTCAGGCATTTCTTCAGGCTTGGGCCGTTCGCCAATATCTTTTCTTATCTCTTCTACAATATCTTGAAGCCCCGGAATATCTACCCCTCCAGTGGCAATACCTACTATAGTCTCCTCCAGCTGTTTCTTCTTTGCCTCATAGCGCAGATTTATGCTCTCATGCTCTTTGTGCAAGGCTTCAAATTCCTCTTTCAATGCCTCATACTCATCCAAAGAAACAAACGCGCTTTCCTTCTGCCTCTTCTCAAACTCATAAACTTTAAGTTTATAGTCCTTTAACTGGGACGCGTAGTTATCGGACTTCTGGGACAGGAGTCTTATTTCCTCGGCTTTTTCTTTATTCTCCTTTTCTAAATCCTCGACTCGATGATTGAGGTCTCCTACTTCCCGGCTTAAATTTACGTTCTTGGTAAATTCCCCTTCCAGCTCTTTCTCCTTGCGGATTATCTTTTCTCGAAGCTCCGGTATTCCTTTTAAATCATCCTGCCTTTTCTTCTTTTCTATTTCCAGCCACTCTTTCTGCCGCTTTAATTCCTCTATAAGCTCTCTTTCCTTGTTCGCGGCCGATTCGAGCTTATTATTTAAGTCATTCTGCTTTTTAGTCAGCTTATCGACCTCGGACTTTAAGGATTTGACTTCCTTTTTTAAAAAAGATAACCTTTCTGCCTTTTCGGATATCTGGTAGTCGGCGTCTTTGGCCTTTCTTCGCAGCTCCCTCTCCTCGTTACTGGGAAGAAGGTAGTAGATGGCTATGCCCGTTCCTCCGACCAACATCAAGAATAAAATAAACAGCGTAAACATAATATCTTTGGAATTTTGTTATATTTTAGTATAACACACTTAATTTCAAAAAATCAAAGATTAAAAACGAAAAGCAAAAGCAAATATTGATTTAAGGAAGATTGAGGGGGGCGGAATGAATGCTCAGGCTGAACCGCGTCTGTCGATTTCATCTTGCTGCATGCGCGAAAGATAGGCATCCGCTTCTTCAATGCTTTCAAACACGTTCATATTGGGAAGAGCCTCGACTATATCGAAGACTTTTTTCACCTGCGGCCGTAAGTTCGTTATAATTAAGGTGCCGTTCATTTCCTGCAAGGCCTTTCTTGTCTTAATCATTGTATTTAAACCAAGGCTGCTTATATAGGTAATGCCGGCCATATCAAAAACTAGTACCCGGGGCGAAGAAGACAGAACGGGCTTTAATTTATCTTCCAAGATAGTATAGGTTGCGGTATCAAGAGATCCGGAAGGAATAACTCTAAAAGAACCTTTATCTTTTTCCTCTATGGTAACTTTAAGAGACATACAACCTCCTTTAATAAGCAGACGATTTAGGAAACTAAAGTTTCTTAAATCGTAGGCCGTAAGGCCGTCTGCGAATTAACCCCGCACCTTTGTCTTATTCGTTTCTCTATGAATAGCTCAAAGGTGCTGGGTAAAATCATTTATTCTTTAAACTTTCCCAAATATAAATAACAAACTTACCTAAAAGCCAAATCCCAAGAATAACCAGGGCTACCATCAAAAAAAGGCGAACCACCAGCGTAAGAGCCACAAATACCGGAAAAAGCAGTATCCCTATGCCGCTAAGAAGGGCCATGGCAATAAGAACCAATAACCCCACAAAAAACGCCTTCATATTTACACTCTCCTCTTATCTTATCCTCTAACCACTATCCACTATACGCTATCCACTATACGCTATACGCTAAACGCTATACGCTAAACGCTATACGCTAAACGCTATACGCTAACCGCTAACCGCTAACCGCTAACCGCTAACCGCTAAACGCTAACCGCTAACCGCTAAACGCTAACCGCTAAACGCTAACCACTATACGCTATACGCTATACGCTATACGCTATACGCTATCTAACATACGCCTTTATAATCTTCTGCTCGACTAAAGGCTTATCTCTATTGTCGGTTTCAACGGCTTCTATTTTCTTAACTACGTCGAAGCCTACTATCACTTCACCGAATATTGTATGACGCATATTAAGCCAGGGCGTAGGGACGGTAGTAATAAAAAACTGGCTGCGGTTTGTATTCGGCCCGGCATTAGCCATGGCTAAAAGGCCGGCTTTATCAAACCTAAGATTCGTGCTTACTTCGTCTTCAAAAGGCCTGGCCCATATAGAGTCACCGCCGCTGCCGGTTCCGGTAGGATCTCCGCCCTGAATCATAAATTTTTTTATTACCCTGTGGAATATAATCCCGTCGTAATAACCTTTCTCGATAAGGCCGACGAAATTCTCGCAAGCTTTAGGCGCTGCTTCCGGAAAAAGCTTAATCTCGATTTTACCCTGGGTTGTCTCTAAGATTACGGTTTTCCCGCTCAAAGCTACCTCCTGGCCGTATGCATTTATGAATAAAAACCCGATTAGAAAAATGACTAAAAACACTCGCATATCTTATCCTTTCTTTTGCAATTCATTTCCATTATATCTATCTGGCTAAAATTTGCAAGTAAATAACATAAGGCTTTTAAGTTGCATTGCCTTTGTCTATGCGCAAAAGAAAAATAATACCGATAACCATAAATACTATCGAGCTAAGACAGGCGAGCCTGTATCCGAATCCTTCCAAAGATGAAGAAAACCAGATGATTATCCCCCACAGAAGCGGTCCGGCAATCGCAGAAAAGTATCCCACCAGATTGAACAGGCCGAAAATCTCGCCTATTTCTTCCTTGGGCACAATCTTTATAACCAGGGCTCTGCTGATTACCCAGGTCGAACCTAAGCTGGCTCCGGCCAAGGCGCCTATTAACCAGTGAAAAGGCGCCTTAAGAATTGCTCCCAATAAGAGACAAGTAATCCAGAGCATAAATACTCCGATAAGAGATTTCTTGTAACCCAGGCGGTCACTTATTATGCCGGAAAGAAAACTTGCTAAAATAGCAAACAGGGTGGAAAAAGCAACAAGGTCGATTATCCCCGCTTCGGTCAACCCGAAAACTTTACCGACATATACCGACATAAAAAGAATCGTGGCGTTAACCACGCATAATCCGAAAAATGCCGCCTTTAAGAAATTTCTAAAATCTTTAAGCCGATAATTATCGAATAAAGTCTTCTTAAGCCTCTGAAAAACCTGAACATAAACCTTCCTGTCGAAAAAGTAAGAAAGATTCAATTTCTCTTTAGACTCATCCTTCATAAAAATCATGCAGGGTAAAGAAAATACAAGGAAAAACAAAGCCGTGATTCTAAAGGTAGCCTGATAACCCATCTTAAGTATCACCGGTTTGGTAAAATACAGGGCTGCTATCGCTCCTATATAACCGAACATCCTTCCTATGCCTGAAACAAAGCCTAGCTTGTCCTTAGGAGCTACTTTAACAATAAGAGCGTTATAAAAAACTACTGCGCCCTGACAACCGAAATTAGCTATAGCAAAAAGAATAAGAGCTAAAAACACGTTAGACGAAAAGCCTAAGGCCATGGTAAAGACTACGGAAATAAGAGTAAAATAGACAAGAAAAGTTTTACGCCTGCCCTTTATATCGGAAATAGTTCCTAGAACCGGCGCCGATACAGCCACGAAAAACATGGAAATTCCGAAAAAGATACTGTAGAAAACCTCCGGGGATTGCTTCTCTGTGGTAAGCCAGCGGGGAAAATATAGCGAGACTACGTTTAAAGCAAAAAACTGGTTAGCTAAATCATATAAAGCCCAAGACAGAATTAAGAAATTTCCTCTTAATTTTGCTGGGCTTAAACGCATATATTCAACTATCTTTTAAAACGGCTTAATTTAATCCACCAGTCAGTAAGACTGCTCTTCTTAGCTAACTGCCAAAGCAATCTCGCGCTCTTGCTCTTAAGAAAAGTGGGCGCTTTCCTGGTGAATTTATCCGCCTTAAGATGTCCTTGCTCATGATACTCTTTAGCCTGGATCAAGCATTCAAGAATATCAGCATCCCTGGACACAATGCTTTCTCTGCTTTTCTGCCGCCTAAACTCCGTGTGAATACTGGTTAACTGCCTTCTCATGCTATCGGGCAAACCCTTAATCTGATCAGAAAAAGACTTATCTTCAGCCTTTCTTACGTCTAGATAAGAATGCGCCATCTTATGCAAGTCAGTGATCCTGGCTTCGGGCATATCCCCGAAAAGAGTCATAAGAATTACTTTATAAGGATCCGCTTTCTCCATATGCGCTAAAACATAACCTATGACCGCGCAACGGAAACTGTGGTCAGCAACTGATTCGGCATTCTTAATCCCCAAGACCTGCCATCCTGAACGCCTGGTCTGCTTAAGAGCTCCGGCCTCACAGATAAAATCCAATGCAGCCCTTGCAGATATCTTACCGGGTCTGCCTCTCATTTAATATCTCCTCTCTGCCTTACTATTTCATAACAGAATATAGCGCAGGCAACAGCTACGTTAAAAGAAAGTCCCGTGCCTTTCATGGGAATGCGAGCTTTTATATCCAGGTGCTTTTCGACTCCGTAACGGATGCCTTTTCCCTCAAACCCTAAAACTAAACCCAGAGGGAAAGGAAGGCTTATCCTGTTTATATACTCGGCCTCTTCCGAGACTACCCCGCCGACAATCCAAAAGCCTTTCTTTTTTGCTTCTAGCATAGCCTGGGTAAGGTTTGTCACCATTGATACGGGGATGTAATTTTCGGCTCCGCTGGCAACATGCAAAACAGCTTCGGTAACCGGACAAGCCTCAAATTTAGGAATAACCACATTGAAGTCCCCGAAGCAAGCGGCGGTGCGGATAATAACTCCTAAATTTTGAGGATCGTTTATCCTGTCCAGAAATATAAATGACCGCTTTTCCGGACTATCCAGCAAATCGTCAAAGTCTGCGTAGCCAAACTTATCAACGCTTGCTACTATGCCCTGCAAATCCTTGGAGTGTTTTATTTTCTCTAATCTCTTTGCCGACACCCGCTCTAAAGAAAGGCCCCTATTTTTTATAAGCCTCTCTAAATCCGGCTCATCATAGTTATCCCTTAAAAATATCTTATTTATACTCCGGGGATTCTTTTTAAGCCTCTCTATAACGGAATTCTTGCCGTAAAGCAGCATTGTGTCTTTGCCCGGCTTTTTTATTTTTAATCTTTTATTTTTCATTTTCAATCTTTAATAATCTTGTTCCTTAAGGCTCCGATCCCTTCGATAACGACCTCTATCGTATCCCCGACAGACATCGCCCCCACTGCCGGCGGTGTGCCGGTGGATATAACATCTCCCGGATTAAGAGTCATGATCCCGGAAATAAAAGACACAAGGTACTCCACCCCGAAAATAAAATTGGAAGTCGAGGAATCCTGGCAGAGCCTTGCATTTAGATAAGAACGGATTTTAAGACTTGCCGGTTTTATGTCAGTCTCGATCCAAGGCCCGAGAGGGCAAAAAGTATTAAATGACTTTGCCCGGGTCCATTGAATATCCTCTCTCTGCATACACCGGGCAGTAACATCATTAAGACAGGTATAACCCAGAATATAATCGGCAGCGCTCTTCGCGGAAATCTTGTAGCCTTCTCTCTTTATAACCAAGGCAAGCTCGGCTTCATAATCAAGCCTGCGCACCCCCTTGGGATAAATAATAGAATCTTTATGTCCGATAAGAGCTGTAGGGGGTTTTAAAAACAACACCGGAAACTTAGGTATTCTCATCTTCAATTCCTTAGCGTGGTTTTTATAATTAAGCCCGACAAGAACTACTTTTGAAGCCTGTGCAGGCGCTAAGAACTTTACCCCGGCCGCCGGGATGCTTTTTTTAAAAGGCTTTATTTTTTTAAAAGGAGCTTCCTTCAACGGATAAATCCTCTCCTCCCTGAAAAGCCCCCAAGCGGGTTTATTCTTATATTTAAATTTTACTATTCTCATAATACGCGGCTTGCGGTTGTCGGTGCGCATTTAACGTAGGCTTCGGTGCTCTTAATAATTGTATTCATCATATCGATTACCTTATGAGGATGCTTGCCTATGGCTGTCTCGCCGGATAAAAGAAGAAAGTCCGCGCCGTCCAGAATAGCGTTAGCAACGTCGCTTACTTCCGCCCGGGTAGGAAGCCTGTTTTCGGTCATGCTGTCCAGCATCTGGGTCGCTACCACTACAGGCTTATTCTTCAACTTGCAGCGCTTGATTATCTCCTTCTGGAAAACCGGGACTTTATAAATCGGAAGGCATATGCCCAAATCTCCCCTGGCTACAATAATACCGTCCGAAGCCTCTATGATTTCATCGATATTATCCAAAGCTTGCCTATTTTCCACTTTGGCGAAAATCTTACAGCTGCTTTTTCTTTTCGCAAGAATCTGCCGAAGAAGCTCTATATCGTTAGCGCTTCTTACGAACGACTGAGCCAGATAATCGAAATTGTATTTTATGGCAGCTTCCACGTCTTTTTTATCTTTTTCAGTCAGAGCCTTAAAAGGAAGGTTTACATCAATAATATTAATACCTTTTCTTTCCTTTAAGAGGCCTCCGATAACTACCTTGGCCTTAAGACGTTTTTTTTCTGCCGAAAGAACCTTAAGAAGAATCTTACCGTCATCAATGTAAATAAGGCTGTTAGACTTGATAGCACCTAAAGGCCCCTTGTAATCAAACGAAACCTCTTTTGCATTTCCGACGATATTATCCCGGGTAAGATAAATTGTGGCGTTCTTGTGAATCTCTTCTTCCTTGGAAAGTCTTCCCACCCTTATCCGGTAACCCTCCAGATCCTGCATTATTTTTATTGAACGCCTTAATTTCTTGTTAAGCCGGCGCACAAGCCCGACTCTTTTAAGATGTTCTTTAAGGCTTCCGTGCGAAAAATTAAGACGCACCACATCAAGGCCTTTAAGAAACATCTTGCGCAGGACTGTTTCGGTGTTACTTGAAGGGCCCAAAGTAGCTATGATTTTTGCATGTACCATTTCTAATGACAAATGCCAATTTCAAATGTCAAATCAATGTCAAAATCCCAAACTCAAATACTACCAATACTACCAAACAAATCCCAAACTC
>JAFGCB010000004.1 GCA_016932855.1 Candidatus Omnitrophota bacterium
AATCAAGATATTTTCTTTTAGGTTTTCCATGGCGTTTTTATTGTATAACGAATTGCCATAAAGACAAGAAAAAACATCATTTACAAACCCTGATATTAAAATACAATACTAGTGGTATGTCAAAATATATGTGGGTTTTAATCTTGTCGGGGAGTTTCCCTTTTGTTTTAAGCTTTTGGCCTGACCTAAAGTTTTGGCGTAACTGGCGGGCTTTAGTTTTGAGTTTATTTCTTGTAGTAGTCATTTTCGGCCTTTGGGATGTATTCGCCACTTATCGCGGCCATTGGCATTTTGACAAAGATGCGGTCTATCCCTTAAGGCTAATAAACCTGCCGTTAGAGGAAGTATTGTTTTTCGTGGTGATTCCTTTTTGCTGTATTTTTACCTGGGAAGTGATTAAGTATTTCAAGAAAAAGATTAAGCTATGAAGGAATATACTATTCTATCTTTCTTTTCGGTTTTGGTTGCGTTAGGAATTGATGTCGCATTGAAAACCCGCCTTTTTAAAAAAAAGGAATTTTACCTGTTTTTGTCGATTATTTACGGTTTTAAGTTTTTAGTAAACGGGTTTCTTACCGGAGAAAATATCGTTGTCTACCATCAGCCTTTCTATTTAGGCATACGCCTGGGAACTATACCGGTAGAAGATTTTCTCTTCGGTTTTAGCATGATTATGCTTACCCTTGTTTTCTGGGAGTCCTTTAAAGAAAAAGCCTCGATAGAGAAGAGTTAATATGTTTAAGGGATTTTTTTTGTTTATTTTTATTTTTTCTTTGGCGTCTCTATGTTTCGGGTTGGATTGGATAAGTATTCACGAGATGGCCGACGCTTTAAGCCCTGCTGAGATAGAGAAACTGCTTGAGAGTAATCAGGATATAAGCGAAGGTCTTTATCTTTCAGGCCTTGTGTATCTTAACAGGCATAAGGAATTTGAAGCTAAAGAGGCTTTCAAGGCAATGCTTGAGAAAGATCCGCAGTCAGTTGAGGCTCAGTGGGGTTTGGCTGAAGTATTACGTCGCGATAAAGACATAGAGGCCAGTGGAAAGATGCTTAACAAGGTAATCGAGGCTGATCCTCAATTCTGGCCGGCATACATAACTTTAGCCTATTTAAAGTATACTCAGGCGGATTTTGACGGAGCAGTGAGGTTAGCCTTGAAGGTGCGAAGCCAGGGGAGAAAAAGAGTTGATTTAAGCAACTATACCCGTTCTTATCTTATTTTTGCCGGAGCAAAAGGCATGATTGCGTCAACCGGGGGTCCGTTTTCCAAGCTGATTAATGGCACTCAGGTGCTTCCTAATCTTAAAAAAGCCGAAAAACTGCAGCCTGATTCTGTGGCTGTTCTCTTTGGCCTGGGAAGTTTTTACTTTCTAGCTCCCGGAATTGCCGGGGGCAGTATTGAGAAAGCCATATATTACCTTGAAAGAGCCGTAGAAGAAGACCCGCTTTTTGCCGATGCCTACGTAAGGCTTGCCCAAGTCTATAAAGCCAAAGAAGATATCGCCAAGTACAGGCATTACCTGGATAAAGCTAAAGAAGTTGATCCTGAGAATGAGCTTTTACAGGACGAAAAAACCGGAATGTGCAAATTTAATTGCGTGACTGTCAAGGAATAGCTTTTAGAAAAAGAGTCTTACAAGTCTAGTAGCTTTTGACAATATTCGACGAGACAGTGCTTGTATTTGGAATTCATTGAGCATGAAAGGATAAGCTTTTCCGCTTTTAAAAAAAGCAGATTTATTTCTTCTTCGCATTTTCGTAAAGCGCCCGAGTCTTTAATTATCCTTTGAATCAAATTTAGATCCCCGCGGGTGATATTTTTCTTTCTGAAGATTTTGAGGATTAAAGCCTTGTCCTTTTTCCGGGAGCGTTTGTAGGCCTGCCAGATAAGCAGAGTTTTCTTTGCTTCCTGTAAGTCGGTAAGCGTTGATTTTCCGATTTCTTTCTCGTCCGCGAACATGCCTAATATATCATCTTTTATCTGAAAAGCCCTTCCTAAGAGTATTCCAAAGCCGGACAGTTTGTTTATTTGGCTTTTATCGGCTCCGGCAAGAAACGCCCCTGTGGCCAAAGGAGTAGAAAACGAATAATAAGAAGTTTTATAGTCATATATTTTGTATATGTCTTGTTTTGTTATCTGGGCTAGATCCTTAATCCCGCTTAAAAGCTCGATAAATTCACCGGAACCGGTAAAGACAGCGGCCCGGATGAATTTTCTTAATGCTTTCTCTTTACGTTCGGGTTTTTCCTTTATGGCAAGGAATGCTTCAATAGCCATAGCATATATGATGTCGCCTGCTACAATGCTTAAATCTTGACCGTTGAATTTAATATTTTTGTGTTTAGCAAGTGACTTATTGAGCATTGCATGCATCGAGGGTTTTCCCCGGCGAGTGTCGGATTTATCGATTATGTCGTCGTGTACAAGTAAAAAATCGTGAAGCAGTTCCATAGAGAGTGCACTTAGATAGAAGCCGGAAGCGGGTTTTTTAATAAAACCAAGATAACCTATAGCAAAAAGAATCGGCCGTATTCTTTTCCCATCTCTTAAAACAAAATCTTTTATGCATTTGGCTAAAAGAGGTGATATCTTGCTTAAAGAGTAGGTTTTATCTATATTTTTTATGAATTCTGCCAGCTTGCGGTCAATCTCATTCTTTATTCTAAAAAACATGAAATTATGATAGCATATATGGTAATTTGGAGCAAATCAAATATCAGTTAATAGTATGGCTGAGGTAATTTTAGTATATCCTAATTCAAGTTATATTGAGACGGCGATGAAAAATCAGTATCTACCGCTTTCTCTTTTGCAGGCAGCTGTATTTGTAGAAAAGGAGTTTACGGTAAAACTCATCGACCAGCGTCTTACAAAGAGATGGGATAAAGATCTAACCCGTCAGTTAAAAAAAGATACCTTATGTGTTTGCTTTACTGCCTTAACCGGAGAGATGATAAATAATGCTTTGGAAATATCGCGGTTTGTAAAAAGAGTCTCGAGAGTGCCGGTAGTCTGGGGGGGTATACATCCTTCAATATTACCGGAACAGACTCTAAGAAATAAATACGTGGACATCGTTGTTGTCGGCGAAGGGGAAGCTACCCTGTATGATTTAGTAAAGGCTTTAAAAGACAAGAGCCCTTTACCTGAAGTACCAGGCATTGCTTACAAAACCGATAACGGGATAAAAATAAACCAAGCCAGGCCTTTAGTTGACCTTAATAGCCTGCCGGAGCCGCCCTATAATTTGGTTGACGTAGAAAATTATATAACTAAATTTGACGGGAAAAACATGTTTGTTCTGGAAACTTCCCGGGGGTGTCCTTACAGGTGTGCTTTTTGCTGCAATGCAAGTTTCGGGCTTGGCAGCAGGTGGAGGGCTTTAAGCCCGGATAAGGCTATTGAGAGAATGAAGTCTATAAAAGAAAGGTTTAATATTGACGGCATTGAAATAGTAGACGATAATTTCTTTATTGATTCCGAAAGGGCAAAGGCGATCTTAAGGCGTGTTGTCGAAGAGAAGCTTAATATTTTTCTAAATATATGCGGCAGAATAAATGACGTTTTACGACTGGATATGGGCAATCTTAGTTTGTTGGAAGAGGCCGGGGTAAGGCGCTTGGCTATCGGCATAGAATCCGGTTCACAAAGAATACTTGACCTTATACGTAAAGATACCAGAGTTGAAGAGATTCTAGATTTTAAAGAGAGAATAGATAAGACCAGGATCCCTCCTTTCTATTGTTTTATAGGCGGGTTTCCTACTGAAACCGAGGAAGATTTAAGGCGCAGCGCGGATTTAATGCTTAAGCTTTTAAAGGGAAACAGGCGGGCCAAGGTTTCTATATTCCATTGTTTAAGGCCCTTGCCGGGAACCGAACTTACCTATGCATACATTAAAGGCGGATTGGTAATGCCCAGCTCTTTGGAGGATTGGGGTAAATATACCCTGACTTATATCGACCATCCCTGGCTTACGAATAGATTAAAAAGAAAGATTAAAATGCTCAATTTCGTCTCCTTGTTTTTAGACAACAAATATGAGGAGGTAAGTTCCCTGGCAGTAAAGCTGTTCGCCAGATTATATCGACCCGTTGCTTATCTTAGAGTAAAAACCCTAAGTACATTTATTTTTCTCGAGTACATTTTCCTGCGTCTTTACGAGAGAATAAGGCGTTTTAGGGTCTTTTAAGGATAAGCTTGTTGTTTATTGCTTTGTCTAAAATAGATTTTGACTGAGGCTATTTACTGCTATAAAATACGATTAGTGTTCCGCTTGGATTGTAGGATTTAAGAAAAGGCCGCTTATAAAAAATAATCATGGAGAAGCTAAGTGATTTAAAAAAGAAGATTTCTCAATTGTTTAGCAAGTGGCTTGTGGTTGAAGGCAACCGTAGGCTTTACGGCCCGGGTATGCCTCAGGTAAAGAGCGCAATGGTTGATCTTATAAAAGCCTTCGAAGAAGTCCTTACTCTTATTGAAGAGTTTTCTATTATTAAGAAAAAAGACGATATAGAGATAAAGGTAGAGGAATCGAATATATCAGGAAAAGCCCTGCAGTCAAAAAGCGTAATCGCTGACATCGCTGATATCCTTGGCAAGCTGCATGTGGACAGCATTAGTTTTAAGAAAGGCCTTTCCGGGGAGGATCTGGACGTATTATTTTCCGGGTTTTCCATGTCCGGTGAAGATTTATCCCAGCAGGAAGGTTTAAAAGGTTTCTTGGAGAATAAAAAGGTTGCGCACATTCAGGTAGACCAGTATAGCTTTAAACTCCTAAAAGAGGGTGAGACTGTTGGCGGCGAGCCGGGTAAGACCGGCTTAGGCGGGGAAACTGGAACAGGTGGCGGTCCGGGAGATGGTCTTGGAGAAGGCGCTGAAGCCGGAGTTTCTATAATTAGTAAAAAAGAAGCCTCTTCGCTTTGGAAAAACTACATTGAAGGAAATATGACTAAATGGGATTTTATTGGCGGTTCCGGAGAATTGATAGAATCAACCCGACAGGACCCCAAAGAGTTGGTAAAAGTTTTAAAGAGGGTGGTCAAGAAACAGAAAAAGCTTGAGGCTTTCCTCGCTGACTTAGAGCAGAAATTAAGCGATCTAGGCTTTACGGCCCAAGAGAAGAACGATATTAAACAAGAACTTGAGAAAACTGCTTATAGCCCCAAGAAAGTCACCATTGCCGAGGATGAGCTGGCCCGCTTAAAGAAGCTCGATAAAGACTTTCAGAAGACTTTGGAGGAGAGGATAGAGAGCTCTCTTAAAGAAGTAAAGAAATTAAATACAAAGTTGGCCGAAGAAAAAGAACGGATTAATTCCATTCTTCGTCAGAGCGGCCAGGGAGTGATTGTCATCGATAAGCAAGGAAAGATTCTGTCTTTGAACAGCTCCGCAGAGAAAATCCTCGGCGTGCATGTAAAAGACGGTCAGAATAAAGATTTAAAGGATATGGTAAGAAGCGAGCAGGTTCTTTCCATAACTACTGATTGGCATAAGGAGACTGATGATTTTACACCCACCAAAGTAGAAGTAATTGCTAGTGACGATAAAGCCAGGGACGCTATAGCTGAATCAGCCGCGGTTATTGAAAATGAAGACGGAAAAGCCATAGGTATGGTTTCTTCTTTGCCTAGCAGTGTTGCTATGCAGGAGCTTGAGAAGCGCAGGGGAGAGATTATGGATGTATTGGGACATGATTTAAGAGCTCCTATATGCGCCGCCAAGCAGAGTTTATCGGTTCTTAGCGTAGCTAAGGATTTCGTCGAGGGTCTGGACGGGCAGCAGAAGGAACTTATGATGATATGCAGGCGCAATATCGAGAAGATGGAAAAATTAGTGAATACAATAATGGATGTAAGACAGCTTGAGACCGGTAAAATAATCTTGCGCAGAGAAAAGATAGATATAGCTAATCTTGTAGAGGATTCGGTTAACCTGTTGAAAGGATGGGCTTGCGATAAGAAGATAGAGCTTACCGCCGATATCGAAAAGACGCCCGAAATCACGGCTGATTCCGAGAGGCTTTATCAGGTAATTTCCAATCTTATTGGCAACGCTTTAAAGTTTACCCCGGAAGGAGGCCAGGTAAAGGTGGCCCTTAAGACCGAAGGAACCGATCCGGATAAGGTTGCCCGGATTTCGGTTATTGATTCCGGAATAGGCATAAAGAAAGAAGACCTTGAAAGGATTTTCAACAAATATGAGCAGGTAAGCCTGCGGGCTCCCAAGGGAGAAAGCGGTTTAGGATTAGGGCTTTCGATTTGCAAGGCCGTTGTCGAGCTTCATAACGGAAAGATTTGGGCTGAAAGTGAAGAAGGTAAAGGTAGCGTCTTTACCTTTGTCTTACCTTTCGTAAAAGAAGAGGAAAGCCAGCAATAGCTTAAGAGCCATATTATTTTCTGCTTAAGAACCCCCGCCGGATTGTATCTTCCTGATTTATCTTGCAGATTCGTTCCAGAGACTATAAAATAAAACGTTATGAGAAAGATTATCTTAGGCTTTCTTAAGAAAGCTGTTTTCTTTCTTTTTGTATTAAGTTTATCCGCTATTTTCGTAGAACTTTCCCTGCGTCTATACAATCCTTTTAAATTCAGGGTAAAGGGCGGTGAGATTATTCTGCCTGCCAATGAGCGGTATATTATTAATAATACCGCCATTGATAAACTTGATAAAGAGATTATCCACACCAGAAATTCACTTGGATTCCGCGGCCCGGAACCCCCGGAAAATTTTGATGATTTCTTGTCGATTATTGTAGTAGGCGGTAGCAGTGCCGAGTGTTCTTATATATCCGATACTAAAACCTGGCCTTATCTGTTAGGACAGAACCTTCAGCAATCCTGCGATAATATATGGCTTAATAATGCCGGATTGGACGGCCACGCCACCTTCGGCCATATAATCTTATTAAGAAACTACCTGGTTAAATTACGACCTAAAATAATACTTTTTTTAGTGGGTGCAAATGACCGGGCAAAAGCTGATTTGTCAATTTATGATAAAATGCCATTGGCCAATAGTTATAATTCGTTATCGGATTATCTTGAGAAAAAAAGCGAATTGGTGTCTCTTTTAAGCAATTTTAAAAGACGGCTAAACGCCGTACGCAGCGGGATTGTCCATGAGCATCTAGATTTATCCAAAGCTGAATCTCTGGAAATACCCCAGGAAAAAATAAAACAGGAAGTACTTAGGCATAAGTTGGAGTACGTTGAGGGTTACAGGCAAAGGCTTGAGGAGTTAATCAGTATCTGCAGGCAGAATGATATAGAGCCTATTTTCATTACCCAGCCTTCGCTGGCAGGTAAGGCAGTTGATCCGGTAAGCGGAGTTAACCTGGCAACTCTTAAGATGTGGGGTAACCGCAACGGAGAATTGCTCTGGAGCGTTCTTTGCCTATACAACAGTACGACTATAGATGTGTGTGAAAGCCTTGGCGTATTCGTCATTGACCTGGCCGCTAAATTGCCCAAGAGCTCTCTTTATTTTTATGATAGGCTTCACTATACAAATAGCGGTTGTCGAGAAGTAGCCCAGCTGGTATACGAGGGATTGAAAGAATATTTAGATATCAAATATCCGGAGTTTGTCAGAAAATAAAATTTCTATTTACTGCAAGGAGGATATTGCCAGTGCGAAGAGCAATGTTTATGTCTTTTGCCGGTTTAGTTAATACACAGACCTTGGTTAAACTTGTTTTTGTGATATCAATACTATTAAGAATAAGCTTGAGCCTGGTTAATCAAGAGGCAAATGACGATCACTTTGAAGTCATAGATTTTATTAAGCAACAGGCAATATTTCCTGATCCGGTCCAATGCTGGGAATGTTCGCAGCCGAAATTATACCACTCTTTCGCTGCCGCTTGTTTAAAGTTTTTTCCTTTACATTCCAGGAGGAGCCAGGTAGTCTTTTCACAGCTAGTATCTTGTTTTGCGGGGATAATAACCATTTATATAGTCTGGTTATTTATAAAAAGTCAGAACGTAAGCGATAAATTAAAATTTATTTGTTTTTCTCTGGTGGCCTTAAACCCCAGGTTGATAGCTATTAATGTCCAGGCAGCTAATGATTCTTTTGTTATCCTGTTTTCTACCCTGGCCTTGTATTTTGGATATCATTTCTTCAGGAATAAGACACTCAGAAGCTTTTTAGGGTTTACTGTTTTTGCCGTATTTTCGGGGCTATCTAAAGTTAACGGCTTTGTCGTTTTCTTCTGGGGCTTGGCGGTTTTTATCCTTAAGTTAGCAGGCAATAAAAGGACCTTTTTAGATTTTAAAAAAGCCTACCTTATTTATCTTTTTATTTTTCTAATTGTGTTTTTAAGTTTAGCCGGCTGGCTGGGAGAATATTGGCAGAATTACCGAAGCTTTGGTTCGCCCTTTATTGTTAATTATAAGTTAGCTCCTTACAAAGGGTTTTATGTTTTTCGTCCCGGCACCCTTTCTGTTTTAAG
Organism: Candidatus Omnitrophota bacterium; assembly: GCA_016932855.1. GTDB lineage: Bacteria > Omnitrophota > Gorgyraeia > Duberdicusellales > Duberdicusellaceae > JAFGCB01. Next base: position 8,457 of record JAFGCB010000004.1, read on the forward strand.
TTCATTTTTTACTTTTCGGCTTGTTGACCTTATAAAAAACCCCATAACAACAGATTGGTCAGAGGTTTATCCTTTGCATCGTACTTCGCTTTGGTCCCAGGTCTACGGAAGGGCTCATTTTATCTTATTTGACAACTGGCCGCCCAGCTGGAGGATTCAAAACAAGATGATTATAGACATAGGCAGGGTTATTTTTGTTCTGGCTTTATTTCCAAGCCTTATTCTATTGCTGGGGATTATTAAAGAAACCCTGGCTTGCTTACGCTCTTTTATTAAGGATAAATTTGATTTTCTAAATGACACAAGCGATTGGATTTTTTGTGCAGCTTTTTTTGGATATTTTTTCTTTATGCTTTTACTTAATTTTTTACATAGGGATTTTTCGTTTATGAAGGCTATATATATTTATCCCGGGCTTTTGGCTTTTATATTTTTGTTCTTAAGCGGAGGAAGCTATATTTATACCTTACTTAAATCCAGGCCTAAAATATTGTTTTATTTGGATTCTGTCTTTGGCATGTTATTTTCTTTCTATGTCTTAACCATCTTAAGTTTGATTTTTTACCTGTTTCGGCAGTTATAATTATTTATTTTTTAGATAAGCTTAGGGGCGGTAAGTTATGAGTGAAGAAAAAATAAGCATTCTTATAGCTGCTTACAATGAAGAAGGCAATATAGGCAGGGCCATTGAGAGCATTAGAAAGGTTTTGCCTTCGGCAGAGATTATTGTTGTTGATGACGGCAGTCTGGACCGGACGTTGTATAAGGCCAGGCAGTATGAGAATGAATTAGTAAAGGTTTTTTCTTTGCCTCATCGGGGCAAAGGAAGCGCTATAAGAAAAGCCATAGACGAAGCCTCCGGACGGATTATGGTCCAAATTGATGCCGATCTTCAGTTTTACCCAAGTCAAATCCCCGAGCTTATTAAGCCTATCTTGGATGACAAAGCCAGTATTGTTTTTGCTTCTCGTTACCTTAAGATGTCTAAAATAGAGAAAGGTTCGGTTTCCAAAATTAAATATATGGCAAGTTTTTTAATGGCCAGGATAATTTCCCTTGTTATCAGGCAAAGCTGCACTGATATCTTTGCTGGATTTAAGGCTTTTAGAAGCGAAGCGATTAGGGATATCGATATCCGGGAGAAAGATTTCGCATATGAAGCTGAGATAGCTGTTAAGGCTAAAAGGCGCGCTTACTCTTTTATGGAGATGCCTTGTGCGTATAGGCGAAGATTATCCGGCGCATCAAAGATACAGGTTTTTTACCACACGGTAGTGATATTGCCGAAGGTAATAAGACTTTTATTCTTTAGTCGATAAGATTTCTTTTCGGATTTTTGCTAGGGGATAAAATATGCAAAGCTCGAGCAGGGAAAAGCCGGAGAATAAAATATCTTTATTTGTGCCTGTCTACAACCCTTCGGGCTCTATTGAAGAGGATATAGACAGATGTTACGATACTTTGCTTCGGTTGAACGGTGAGTTTGAGATAATTATCGTAGATGATAATTCTAATGTTAAGAGTCCAGCGCTCGAGAAGGCGGTCAGTCGCATAAATAAGAGAGCGGGTAAGCAAATATTAAGGTGTATATTTTATAATATAGGACCTTCCAGGCGAGAGAATTTAGCACAGTCTTTTTCCAGCGCAAAATTTAAGACTGTCGGTTTTATTGACTCGGATTTTTCCTGTGATATTTCTTTTGTTTTGAAAGCGATAAATGTCCTAAGAGAGGAATCAGCTGATATTGTCATAGGCAGCCGCTATATCAAAGGCTCAAAGGTTAAGAGCCGTATTGCTAGAAGAGTTCTAAGTTTTTTCTACAATTCCGCGCTTAGGATTATATTCAAATCTAAAATAAAAGATCATCAGTGTGGATTGAAAGTTTTCCGTTTGGATGCAGTAATGCCGATTATAGGCCAGATGGGATATGATAAGGAATTTATAAGAGGCTGGTTTTGGGATGCGGAATTGTTGATAAGGGTTCAAAGAGCCGGCTTAAGAATAATCGAGATGCCCGTGGAATGGTCGTACGCTGATTCCAGCACTTTTCGTATTACAAGAGAGACAAGGTGTCTAAGGGCAATTATCAAGCTTAGGCGGGCATTAGGCTGATTTGTAAAAGGAAGGATATTGTGCTAGGGTTTGCTTCTTTAATTGAGAGAAAATATAGGGTTTTTGTCTGTCTTTTTTTTATAGCTTATCTTTTTATCGGTATAAGCATTTGTAAAGATTACGGGATTTCATGGGATGAGGAAGCGACGCGGCAAAGCGGATTGGCTGCATTTCGGTATATCGTGCATAAAGATCAGGCCTTATTGAGTCATCCCTTGAAATATCACGGATTAGTTTTTGAGATATTCTTAGTTGTTGTTGAGAAGATATTCGGCTTAAGCAATAGGCCGCGGCAGTTGTATCTTTGCAGGCATTTACTGACTTTTTTTATTTTTTATACAGGAGTCATTTTTTTCTATTATTTATGTAAATACAGGTTTAAAACCCGGAAGATGGCTTTGCTGGGCAGTTTATTTTTGGTTTTAAGCCCGCGGATATTCGCCCATTCCTTTTATAATTCTAAAGACATTCCTTTTTTAGCGGTTTTTATAATAAGTATATACACCCTATGTAAGTTTTTGGATAAGAAAACCGGGATTAGTGCAGTTTTACACGCCTTAACCTGCGCTATCTTGATTAATCTGCGTATTGTGGGTATTTTCGTGCCTTTTATAACTTTATTACTTTTTCCCGGCAGTTTATCAGATAATGGTTTTAAACCGATAAAAGGTAAAGGTATTTTAGTAAGTTTGTTTTTATATTTGTTTTTTCTGGTTGTCTTGACGGTATTTTTCTGGCCTACTTTGTGGCCGCATCCTTTGCATCATATTGTTCAGGCTTTCCGGGAAATGAAACAATTTCCTCATTCCGTAACCAATCTCTATATGGGTGATTATGTGTGGACTGATAACCTGCCTTGGCATTACGGGCCTGTATGGATAATGATATCAACGCCTCTTTTTTATCTATCTTGTTTTTTATTGGGATTATTTAGTCTAGTAATGCCTATAATAAAAGGCCCCTTTAGATTTTATAGTGATAAAAGAAATGATTTTCTGTTTATGCTTTGGTTCTTTCTGCCCTTAGCCGTTATTATAGGATTAAAGTCTACACTTTACGACGGCTTAAGACATATCTTTTTTGTCTATCCGGCATTACTCCTGGTTTCTTTGATAGGTATAGAGAGATTTTTTGACTGGGTTAAAGGCATCTCTTCTTTAATTTTAAAAAGAATTATAAGAACGGCTTCTGTTTTGATTGCAGTAATTTGCCTGAGCAGTATTGCTGGTTTTATGATAATAAACCATCCTTATGAAAACATATATTTCAACAGGCTGGCAGGTTCAGATATGGCTCAGATAAAGAATCGATTTGAATTGGACTATTGGGGGTTATCCTATAAGCAAGCTTTGGAATATATCGTAAGAAATGATTCAGATCCGATTATAAAGATTTATGTCGATAATTTGCCTGGCAGGCTCAATGCCTATATCTTGCCGGAAAGGGATGCAAAAAGGCTTGTCTATGTAGATACTCCCGGAGAAGCAAAATATTTTTTAAGTAATTTCCGCTGGCATGTTGAGGATTATCCGTACAAAAATGAATATTATTCCGTTACCGTTGGTTCAGCCAAGATTATGGTGGTATATAAAATGAGCTAGGCGTTTTTAGGCTGGTATATATGATAAAGAAGCTGAAAAGCTATGGATTTTTTCCGGCAGTATTTATATTATTTATAGTTCTGCATGCATTCTTGATATTTAATCTGCGTATTTATCCTTTCGTTGATTTGCCTAATCATTTAACCGAAGCAACGGTCCTTAAGTTTTACCACGAGCCGGCAAATCAGTTTGACAGATTTTATACCATCAGACTTTTTCCGGAACCCAATATTTTTCATATATTATTTCTCAGTTTGAGAATTTTTCCTTCAGTGGAATACGCAAGTAAATTCTTTTACTGCCTTTACGTAATTTTACTGCCGTTATCGATATTCCTGGCAATACGAAAGCTTAAAGGGAATAAGTGGGTCGCCTTACTTTCATTTTTATTTCTTTATAATTTCAGTTTATGCTGGGGATTTTCGGGTTTTACCTTTTTTATCCCGGTTTTCTTTTTTTTATTTTGTTTTATTATTGATTATTTAGACCGAGACCGCCTGTCGGATGCCTTGAAGATAGCGGCTATTTTATTATTAATATATTTTATCCATCTTTTAGGGGCATTTTTTTCCTTATTTTTCTTTTTAACCTGTCTTGTTTTTAGATATAGAAAATCTTTTAAGATGATGTTAGGAAAAAGCCTGGCGGCGGTTCCTTCG
>JAFGCB010000049.1 GCA_016932855.1 Candidatus Omnitrophota bacterium
TCTTTTAAGGCCGCCTGTTGTTTTTTTTCTTCAAGCCCTTTAAGCCATATCGCGGCCCTTAGCTTAAGAGTCGGCCTTTCAAAGGCTGCGTTAAATACGTCTGCCAGCCGATCATGCTTCATTTCAGAAAGAGTTTTAACTATTTCATGATCTTTCATTCCTGATAAGACGAAGAAATCCAGTGTTTTCTCAGCAGCTGTATTTTCTTGATTATCTGAAAACGAGGTTTCAGGCATCTTCGATGAAGGTTGACTTAGCCACCCATACCCAAGTCCTACTCCCTGCAAAACAAAAACCAACCCTAAGCTTAAAATAAGTGTTTTTTTCATGATCGGCCTCCTCCTTTTTTCTGTTTACGGTTAATGGTTTATGGCGTACATTAGAGAGTCTGGCATTATTCCGATAGTATTCCTGGTACGAAATGAGCCAAAGGTGAATAAGTTGTGCCATCTTCAGTAAATTCCAGAGGTTTAATATTAATAGTGATATTCTTGTCTTTGTGTCTAACTTCTATCTTACAGGGTAGCCCGCCTTTAAAGTACTCGACAGTAATTTGATTCTTGAATAGTTCACCGATTTCTATTTTCTTGGAAATAATATAGTATATTTCTTTAACACCAACTATGCTTTGGGCTTTATTTAATCTGCATTCGTAAGCAAATTCTCGCTTATCTGGATCAAGTAACTCGTTTTCTTGATTGACTTTAAAACCGTTAATTAAGGCATTAGCATCACCGACTTTAGAGATCTTTATCCACTGGTAGTATTCTTTAGCTGCTTGTGCTGAATCACATATTTCCACGCTTTCAATTTGGCCGCCGGCAAAGGTAATAGTGGCTTTTTGCTCTCGGACCTCTCTATACGCCGCATCTTTTTCTTTAATAGTTAAGTCTTTGGTTCTTTCCCGCGGGTTATTTTTTAGGTCAACAACAAGAATTTGGTTTTTTCGTAAGCCTTCAGACAGGTATCCGCCGTCTACCTCAACATTATTATGTTGGCCACAGCCTATTTTTTTCTTTAAGGTTATTATCTCGGGATCTGTAAGGTCTAGAATAAAGTAGGGTGCTTTCCATTGTTCAGAGTCATAGGGGGGTATAGTTATATGAGAACCGTCAAATTTCAATGTGTGTTGCCCAAGCCCTACCCCTTGCAAAACCAAAACAAGCCCTAAGGTAAGAATTGGCGTTTTTTTCATAAAGATTTCTGTTTTTATTCGGTTTAGGATTAAGGTATATTGTATTTTATTCCCCACATAAATCTTATATGCGACCAGGTATTCGTAGTCTCGCCTGGATTGACACGAGGATCGCCTCCAAAGATTTCGCTTTCACCTTTGCCTATTAGGTATTGTATTCCAGCGCCTAAGAAAGATTTAAAATTTTCACTAAGCGGAAATTCTCTGATGACTCGAAAATTAAGGCCGCCGCCTTGGAGATTATCCACAACATAAGCATAAAGAGTTTCACCCTTACAATCGGTCTTGCTTTGGTATGTTGGGAGGCGGTAGTATTCAAGTAAAATACTGACAGGATCCTTATCCTTGTCGTCTTTTGTAAATATTTCTGCACCGAAAGATACGCCCTTAGCGATAATACTATATCGGTCAGACGTACCTGCTTCTACATTCATTTGCTTATCTACGAGTCCTAGCACGGGGGCGATTGAAAGATTATCGGTTAATTTAAATTTTACGCCAGTGCGTATGTAAGCATCAAGGGAATATCCTCCTGTTCCGTAGTGGGTTGACTGTCCATTAAAGACCCTGTTACTGTTGAAGTCTAGCATGCCTAAGAGTATAACCGGAGCAGTTTCCACCCCGCCGGCTATGAAGAATTTATCATCATAGGTTAAGCGAGTGTCAAAATTTAATAGCGGTGTTACATGGCTACCTAGGGAATAAGATGCTGATGCTCTAGTGTTATCAGCTGTGCTCATGTTTGCGGGGCTTATATGGCCTCCAAGTTCAAAAGCTAAGGCGGGTGGATTAAATGAGCTATTTTCATTTAGGGCAGGTATACTTATATTTGGTGAGTCTTTGTTAATGTTATCCCAGCATAGCCCTATCCCCTGCAAGACAAAAATAACCCCCAGAGTTAAAGTAAGTGTTTTTTTCATTTTCTTTTCTCCTTTTTTGAATTCGCGTAAATTCGCGTTTATATTAGCGGTAATTCGCGTCATAAAAATAAAAAAACTAGACCTTTCGCCTCCCAGCGATAAATCTAGTTTGAAAAAAAGTATACCATATAATTACACATATTTCAAGTAAACGTTTACATTTTTATGATTATATATAAATGTATGATTACCAGCTGGTTGTAAGATAAAAAAATATCAGAAAATTATAAAATAAAAGGGGTTTTAGATGAGTAATCTGAGTGGATACTTTTCTAGGGGTAAGAGCTGTTTTTTCTATGGCAGGATGAGTAAGGCGGCCGGCAAAGCTTAGAATTTACCCAGTAGATAAGCTTGTCTCTTTGTTTCCGGGAATCTTTCGATGGCATATCTTAGCATGGTCCTGGGCATTTTTTTATAATGTTTTTTTAGGAACTTTTCCTCTGCTTTCTGGTTTCGCTTGCCTACTTCCCGTAGCATCCAGCCTGTTGCTTTATGGATTAAATCTTCCTTATCCTTAAGGAGTATTCCGGAGATTTTTAGAGTTTGGGAGAATTCCTGATTCTTAATGAAATGGTAGGTGGCAACTATTGCGATCCTTCTTTCCCAGAGAGATTTCGAGCGGGCAAGTATAGATAGGGGGTTTTTATTGTTTTCTTTAAGGAAAGCGCCTACGATATGGGAGGCGGATAAGTCTACCAGATCCCAGTTGTTTATGTATTTAGTGTGCTTTAAATATAAGTTATATATTTTCTTTTGTTTAGGCTGGTTCGATTTCTCAAACTGTTGGACCAGGATTAAAAGAGCTGTAAGTCTTTCTTCATGGATAGGAGATCTTAATAGCCGGCATGTTTCTTTAAGACTCAGGTCTTCATGTTCTTTAACTACTTTTTTTATAATAGGGACCGTTATCCCTAAGAAGATATCACCTTGGCTGTATTGACCGGGGCCGGTCTTAAAGAAACGCTGTAAGATCTTTGCTTTTTTCTTACTGCCGGCTTTTCTTAGCTTTTGTTTTATTTGGTTTAGGGTTTTAGGATTTTCGTAAGACATTTAGTTATTTCTTCTGCGGCAATTTCTATTCCTTTGGCATTCCAATGAGTGTCGTCTTGAAGGTAAATATATTCATCTTCCTCTATTAGCCTGGCAGCTTCTTTCTTAAAGGGTTCCAGGAGATTGACTACTTGTATTGCTTTGTTTTTGAACTCGTCCTCCATTGACAGAAGATACTCCTCTCTTCTTTTGATTTCCGGGTCAGGTCTGGATTTTAGTAAAGGATGATAGACTGTGTATTTGTTGGGTATAAATAAAGCAACCAGAGTAATGTTTTCTTCTTTGCATTTTTCGTCTAAGGCTTGGAAGTATTCAATAAAGCCATTTTTTTGTCTTTCCAAGTCTTTAATCTCAGGTATCTGGGCGGTGCTTTTAAGGAAAAGCATAGGTTGGTAATTTTTAAGGGTTTCAACGCTCATCTTTATTTCCGGGGGCTTAAACCATAGATCACCAAGGTAGTCTTCCAAGTAGTCTTTTTTGAAGCGTATAAACCATCTTTTCAAGGAAGGGTTTTTAAGCCATCTTTCTATGTTATCTTTATTGTGCTCAAACTTTTTACCAAAAACTCTAAAGAAGACCGATATTTCCGGCTCATTCTTTCTTGTAAACTTTCTTTTAAGTTTTTCAGAGACCGACCGTTCTTGGGTTTCAAGGGCACTTAGGATAATAACTTTAGGTTTAGGCAGATTGACCGGAAAGTAGCCGGTTAGAAAATCATCAATGTTTCCTAAGGCAGCGTTATATACCGGCAGGTTCAGGCGTTGGCTAAGCCTGCATGAGAGTGTATCTTTGTCATCTAAGGCTGCTCCGGCCATAAAGGAGTCGCCAAAAATAAATACCGGTATATCTTTATTTTTATATATATCATTACTGTTGCGGAAGCCGTACTTATCGCTTGAGAATTCTTGCTGTCGATAGTCTTTATATTTATTTTCTCTGAGTTGATTGGATAGGTTGCCCCAGATTCTTTTTCGCTTAAATGTCTTATTCGGTATAAAGGCTGCCCCGTAGGCCGGGTATTGCCGTATGTATTCCCAGGCTCGAAAATAAGGCCAGCTGCATAGAGGAAAGCGTAAAATAATATCAGCCGCAAAAATCCCCAAATAGACAAATAAGATTATGGAGATGAATTTGTCTTTTTTAAGCATATCTGTAAATTATTTCTATAATCAAAACTGATAGTACAGAAACGGCGAACTAAAGTTTACCAGGATAACAAAAATAGATACAAGAAATAAAATTCCTAACCCTAAAGCAATCCGGGGTGAAAATTTCCACTGGATTTCCCAGGTGTTTTTTTGGGTAAAGGTAATCCAGAGGGTTAAACCAAAGAATACATATAAGAACAAAGGTATTGTTAACAATTGGTCGAAGTTAGCAAGGCCATGTAGGCCAAACAGGGATTTATAGATAGTAAGAGCTTGAGAAAAGTTATCTGAGCGAAATAAGACCCAGCCTAAAAGAACCAGAATAAATGTTACAGCTCTTCTGCCGGCTATTCCTATAGGAAGGATTCTATTTCTATTTTTTGCTTTTCTTTCCAGGGCCAGTAAGATTCCATGCCAGCATCCCCAGCCGACAAAAGTCCAGTTAGCGCCGTGCCAGAGGCCTCCTAAGAACATGGTGATAAAAAGATTAATATAGGTGCGTAAAGGGCCTTTTCTATTCCCGCCCAAGGGAATGTATAAGAAATCGCGCAGCCAGGCCGATAGAGACATATGCCATCTTTTCCAGAAATCAGTTATGCTTTCTGCTTTATAGGGAGAGTTGAAGTTTTGAGGGAAATCAAAGCCCAGGAATTGCCCTAGGCCGTAGGCCATATCAGAATAAGCCGAGAAGTCATAATATATTTGCAAGGCATAGGCTGTTACAGTTATCCAGGAGGTGGTTAGGCTGTTGGCAGGCAGGCCCCAGAATTTATCTACAATTACCGCTATGCTATCGGCAATAACAACTTTTTTGGCTAATCCGAGAATAAAAAAGCAGGCTCCTCTTTTGATTCGATCGCTTGTGATATCGCGTGTTTGTAATTGTTGGGCGATTGTTTTAAATCTAACGATAGGCCCAGCGATTAGCTGAGGAAACATCGATACATAGCAGGCAAAATGGATGAAGTTTTTTACCGGCTGAGTTTTTCTCTGGTATATGTCAATGGTGTAGCTCATAGATTGAAAGGTGTAAAAAGATATGCCTATGGGAAGGATGATATTAAAATGAGGAGCATCGAGCTTTAAGCCAAACAGGTAGAAGGCTTTCTCAAACGAATCTAAGAAAAAGTTAAAATATTTAAAAAATCCCAGAAGCCCAAGATTGGTTAGTATTGATAGGATTAGCCAGAGTTTTCTTTTCTCTTGGCTGTTAGAATTATGGATTTTTTTTCCGGCGATAAAGTCTACTAGGGTAGAAAAGAGAATCAAGAACGCCAGGTTAAAGTTCCAGAAACTGTAGAAATAATAGCTGCAGACAGTAAGCCATAAAAGTTTTTTTTCGTTATCTTTAATCAGATAATATCCGATTAAAGTCACCGGGAGAAAGGCATAGATGAAGACGTAGCTATTAAACAGCACGGGGTTTTTAGTCTTTAGTTTGTTTTAGTCAAGCCGGAGTTGTTGTTTATAGTATTCGTAGCATTTTTTACAGAGGGCGTCCTCTTTTGCCCATTCAGGGTGTTTTTTCTTAATCTCTTCTATTATGTGAGCTTCGGTGTGGGCCATGATCACCAGTAGTTCCTTAGGGATGTGTTTTCCGCATAGAGGACAGGTAAAATCCATATCTATTTCCTTTTAGTTTGTTGTCTTGGCTTCTTTTGCGGTGCCGAACAGCCAGCCGAAGGCTTTCTTTAAGAACTTAAACATCTTTTTCAGAAACCAGATAGAAAAAAGGACAAATACGATTACAACAATTGAAGCTATTATCGGATGCTGAATTACTAAATAGAGCACGCCGGCGACTGAGAGGTCTTCGGTTATACTGGCAATAGAATTAGTTACAGGCTCAGGAGAAGTATTAATTGCTGCCCGGGTAGTTGCTTTGGTAATGTGTGAATCAGCGGCAATTGTTCCAGTAAGTAGAGCCACGGGAATTTGCAGGGTTGGTCCGGCTTGGGCCATGGCCATGTATCCTAAGGCCGCTCCTCCTATGGGTCTAATAGCAGTGTGTATTGAGTCCCAGGCAGAGTCGACGTAAGGCACTTTATCAGCTACAAATTCCACAGCGTAGAGTAAGGCTGCGGTAAGAATTACCAGAGGGTGAGAAAGCACTTCCAGGTTGCCGGGCAGGTCTATCCAGTTCATCCTTTGGGCAATCCCTAAGCCGGCAATAGTTAAATAGAGGTTAACTCCCGAAGCCCAGGAGCTTCCCAGTAATACGCCCAGTGAGTTCAGAATCTCCATTGATTTACCTACTTTCTTTAGAGGTTGTTTAACAATGGCAAATCCTAAGTTAAATCCCAAAACCCAATACTACCAAATTCCAAGTAAACTCAAAATCCCAAATCCAAAATCTATTGGGATTTGGAAATTGGGATTTGTTTGGTAGTATTGGTAGTGTTTGACATTGGGATTTATTTTTTATATAGTCCGATTAACTCTGCTTTATCCAGGATGTGGCCTTGCATAGCTCCTTCTAATTCTTCTTTGCTTATTCCTTCCTTAAGATTGAGACTTGTATCCAGGGCGTAGAGCTTAAAAAAGTAACGGTGTGTCCCTGAAGGCGGGCAAGGTCCTCCCCAGTCCTCTCTTCCGAAGTCATTGAAACCTTGTTTCCCCGGTATGCTTGATTCTTCTATTTTTGAGACAACCGGGATGTCAAAGACTACCCAGTGAACCCAGGTGCCCATAGGAGCGTCAGGGTCATCAACTATAAGGCTTAAGCTTTGTGTATCTTGGGGGACGCCCTCAATAACCAGAGCAGGATTTACGTCCTGGCCCTGGCAGGTAAACTTTTTAGGTATGAGTTCATTATGTTTAAATTCCGGGCTAGTTAGCTTCATGTTTCCTCCTTGCGCATTTAATAAGGGATTGATCGACCAAGCAAGAGATACGGTTGCTAGTACGATAAACAGCTTTTTCATGGGCCTCCTTTGTTTTTAAATAAAAAGAATCAGGAAGACTTTATGCTTTTTCTTTTTTTTAATGCTTCTTTAAGCCTGGCGCTGTGTTCTAAGAATGCCTCTTGCAGAGAAAGCAAAAGCTGCTTTAGTTCATGGGAGTCGCTTTCGTATACCTCAAAAAATTTACTTTCTATAAGAGATTGTTCTATGTCAATTCCTGTTGCCAGGGCTTGCATAAGAGTGAGTTCTTTAGTTTGGACCAAACGTATTAATTCCTCTACGTGCTCGAAGGATTCTTTTATTATTTTTGCTTTAAAGCGGTTTTCATTAAAGGAAAGTACTCCTTCCTCAATCCTGGGGAAAAGCCTGCGTATCCAGGAAGCATGGTCTAATTCTTCAAGGTGCAGCACGGTCCAAAACTGCTTATTAGCAGGAAATTTCTCGGCGTAAGTCTTATAGAGCTTGGCAATTATCTCTTCGTGGCTGGCCAGAAGTTCTATTATCTCTTTTTGCTTTTCCCGTAAGTCCATTCTTACCCGCCTTTTTAAGGTGTGGCAAAAAGTTACAGCCGAGCTTAAGGTATCCGGTCATTATACTACTGGTTTTTAGTTTGTAAAGCGTAAGCTAGCCGGAATTCTTTTTAAACTACAGCTATAACAATATGACTGCTAAAGGGTTTCAAGGTTTAACTTTGTCTTATTTTCTTAAAAAGTAAAGATTGTGCTTAAGGAGAAATATTCCTCATTATCGTTGGTTTCTTTAGGGTAGGCATCCCCGGGCATAAAGTGGCCGTATTGCAGGTTAAGACTTAGATCAGAAAATATGTCCCAGGATATAGATACATCAATTTCGCTTCCTATGTCCTTGTCGTTTAAGACCGCCTCAGCATCGTCAATTCCTCCAGCGGATTTATCTTTATAGTACCTGAAATAATTAAGACTTGCTGTTAAGCGTTTCAAAATTGATATTTTTTCAAAGGGAGTGCATTTAAGCCCTGCTTTATAGACATGGATATTTGACAGGGCCGGAGAAAGTGTATAGCCTGTAGGAAGGTAGCCGAAATAAAGAAAGTTTGTGTCTTTTTTAGAAGTATTGCCGTTTTGGGTATTGGTTACGCTTGTCCGGGATGAGTCGCCCGAGCCAAACATATATTCAAGCTCTATGCTGGGGTGGCTAGGGATTTCCAGGTCATAGCCAAGGCCTAAATTTACCGCCCAGGCTTTTATATCTCTTTTTTCCTTTGTGTCGTATATCCGGCTTTTTCCGGTTTGATGTATCAGCTCTATCCAGTAGTCAGTATCGGAAAAAATAGTTCCTTCAGCTCCCAAGCCTATGTATTCAGAGTCATAACTATAGTCATGAATTGAATCTTCGGGCTGTTCGTCACTGTAATCTCTCTGTATAAGTGTATAAGCGTATATTCTTTGGTCTTCAGCGGCATCCAGACCGACTTCCAGGCCATAAAAGTGGCGGTTGCTTTCTTTATCATATCCTGGAACGCTGGTATCGATATTGTCTTCATGCGCCAATGTCTGGGCAGCCAGGATTTTAAAGTCCCATTGGCTAAAAGACATCCAGAATTCCACCGAGTCGGCAATGTCACTGTAGGCAATGCCTCTGCCGATACTGCAGTAACGTCTTCCGGCCTCAATCCAGTAAGGATTAAAGTCCAGCGTAAGGTAGGCGTAGTCAAGGTGCGGCCCGTTACGATCGCCTCCCCCGTCTTCATTGGCATAGTGCCGGTCGGTATAGGAGTCTTTTAGTCTAAGGTATAAGGAGTGCCTGTTTTTATAAGGATCGCCAGGGTCCGGTCTAAGACTTAAACGCAACCACAAACGTATATCCGAAGAGGTGCGATAATTATAGGTATCGGGAGTGCCGGAATCATTATCGGAATCTTCAAAATCGTCGTATCTAAAATTAAACCATCCGCCGTAATCAAAAACAAGTTGTTCTTTCTTTAGAGATGATGCCAGCCTTTCTTTTTCTAAAGTTTCTCTTTTTTCCTCTTCGATTCTTTTCTCAGTCTCATCGCTGTAAGTCGTAGATATTTCGGAGATAAAAGCTATGCTGATAACCAGAGCTATAAAAATTAATCTTCGTAGAAGCCTAGTTTGTTTTTCGAAAAAAAGCCGTCTCATTGTTTAGTTGTTTTATCTTGTTTTGAAATTAAGTAATTAGCCGCTTCGGTAACCATAAGAACGAGTTCTTTGCCGCTTACAACGTCGCGTTCATAGCCGGGGCGCATTATTTCCTGAAAAACAAGTTCCTTAAGGGCATATCTTTGGCTTATTCCGAAAATACGCAGAACTACCCCTCCTTTTATATCAAGGGCTTTACAGAACATATAGGCTGCTACGCCTTTTCTTAAAGGCTCTTGAGGATTAAAGCTTGAGGTTAATTTTTTAGGGATTATATTTTTTTGTTTAAGAGCGTTTATTTGAGAGGGAAGGTCTTGAAATTCTTGGTCAATATTTAAGAGCACGGCCAGAGATTTGCAGGCATCAGCCTGCAAGGCGATCTCTTTTGATATAAGCGATCTAAAATAATCAAAACCGACTTCTTGGGTGGCTGTAAGCTCTTTTTTGGTTTCTTCGGCAAGAGGTTCCTGGCTCTGTTTTAAGTCCTTTCTTTTTTCTTCTTCGATTCTTTTGTCTTGGCGGGGAGGTTCAGAGAATAAGGCCGGGCATAAGCTAAAAAGAAAGATAAAAAGAACAAACAATCTTTTGCCCATAGGAAAAATATACCCTATTGGATAGATAAGTCAAGAAAAATGCCCTTTTTTAGGGATAAAAAAATAATATTGGGAAAGCGCTTACATATGGACCAGGGCATTGCTAATTCATTCGTTTATATGCTATGCTTAAATTGAGAAAATAAGGGAACGAAAACGGCAAACTCTTCGTAAGAAGAGGGCGCAAAGCCACGGGTCCTTAAGATAGCTTAAGGACAGCCGGGTTACCGAAACCTAAAAATAAAAAGCCTACTTCTTACGAAGTAGGCTTTTTTAAAAGTTCCTTTTAAGGAGGCGTAAGTAAATAAAATGAAGATGTCAAAAATAGTAATCTTTGGAATACTGATCGCCAGCTTTGCGGTTTGTCCGGTCTACAGCAGCTTTGCTAAAGATAAAGACAAGGATAAGGATCCTCCTGCTGAAGAGGAAAAAGACAAAGATAAGGATAAAGACGATAAGGATAAGGATAAGGATAAGGATAAGGAAGATAAGAAGGATAAGAAGGATAAGAAGGATAAGAAGGATAAGAAGGATAAGTACATAGATATCCTTGATTATCTTCCCGAAGGATTAGAGTTAAAAGAAGGAAAGCATTTTATAAAGGCCAATAATGAAAAAGCCTTAGAGAAACTAGAAAAGGCCTTACAAAGACTTAAAGGCTCTAAGTGGTTCTATAATCCTAATAGAGGCGGACCTGAAAAATTACCGCCTTTTGGCCATGATAAAGAATCTGACCGGAAAGAATTATACGGCAACAGAGGCCGTCCCATAAGAGAACCAGAGCCGCCAGCTCCTGAACCAGTACCTGAGCCGGAACCACCCATGCCTGAACCTCCTCCGCCTGAGCCTGAGCCGGAACTTCCGCCTTTACCGGAGCCGCCTCCTTCGCCTGAGCCTACACCGCAGCCGGACCCTGAGCCTGAGCCGCCTCCTCCGCCTATACCGGGGCCAGGACCGATTCCTATACCTATGGGGTCACTACTTAGGTAGGCTTAAAGGTTAGGCAAAACTAAAACATAATCTTAGCGTACGCTCTTGTTGAATAGGCTGTGTTCTTATTATTGTTATTCCACATGCTTCCGGGAATAAAGAAGCCGCAAGCTAAGCCCAATTGGACATTTTCTGTATAGTCGTATACTAAATAAGGGTCTATTTCTAAGCCAAGTTCTTTCTTGTTGTAGTTGAGCCAATAGACATTGTTAGTGATTGGAAGGCCGTTGCCATAGAAAGCGTCAACTGATCCGGTGCCTTTGAGCCAGGAGTCAGTAAGTCTTATATAGTAGAAATCCAGACCGCAGGTTAAATCTTGCCTGGGCAGGATTGAGGCTGAGAGTTTCCAGTATTGCAGGCCTCTGCTCCAAAAAATTTGAGCTATTTCTCCGACCCTCTGGTCTTCAAACATCGGATCCCAGGTTTCAAATCTGTCTGTAGTATCACCGTCGTTGGTAGACGAGTAGCTGTATTCAAGGCCGATTTTAGAGCTATAAGTATCATCAAATCTATATTTCCCGCCAAGCTGAACCGCAAAAGCTCTTATCTTTTGGCTGGGGCCGGCTAAAGCACCCAGATAATCACCGAATTGATAAGCCCCTTCCGCGTATAGGAAAAGGTTTTGGGCTAGCTTACCCTCGGATCTTAGGCCAGCGGTAAAGATCCTCGTATCAGCATTTTGTTTGAGAAGCATAATAGTGTTGGCGTTAGGTCCTCTATTGTCTTTTTGCTTTACCCAAAAGTATCCTTCAATCAGGCAGTCTTCATTTAAGCTGTACCCGAGATTGGCCCCGCTTAAGGTAACGTCATCTTTCATGTTTACAAGGTCTTCTTGTATTTTTGCATATATCAGGTCAATTACCAAAGGTGAATAGTCAAGCCTGGTTTTTAAGGCGTCAAAAGATTTTCGAAGCGATAAGTGGTCAGCAAGATTATACAGGGAAATGTTACTAGGGGCGCGCCTATCAGTATCAGGATCGCCGATAATAAATCCCCTGCCGAATCTTAAATTTTGGCGGCCTATGGTTATAGTCCAGGCATCGTTGAAAATTCCGCTTATTTCCATATAGGCTAAATCCAGATATATATTGGAGTTGTTGGGAAGAGATTCTTCCGGTTCTTCAGCGCCCCAGAATCTTTCGTTAATAAATCTTAAGGTAGCTGAGATATCTTCGTTTAGCTCGGCGTCAAACTTTAAGCGGGTCTGCATTAAAATGAAGCTTTCTAAGTCTTTGGTGGAAAAGCCGAAGTTAAGATATTTGTTTCCTAAAGACAGATTTCTTATAATCGATTGAGTGGTAAGGTCGCCACTTGCTTTGATATTAGTTTCAGCAAAAATGTTAAAACTAAACAGGGCAAGAAATACCCCTCCTAGCAGTATAAAGACAGGCTTTTTTATTTCCATGTGATTTTAACTTACAGAGATATTTTACCTTTTCTTTCTGAAAATATAAATATATTCTTTAAAGTCTTTATTATTACGTCGGCTGGATTAAATAGAAACGAAGGCCTAAAAGTATGAGCAGGGCCGCAAAGAGCCTCATGATATTCTGGTAGGATTTGTTAGTAAGGTACATCCTTCCTTTATTTACGGCGTAAGATAATGACGCATACCAGGCTGTATCGGCAAGCCAGTGTCCGAGGGTAAGCATTACTACGCCAAATATTCCTGATAGCAGGGCTTTTACAATAGTAGAGATGCCTATGGTAGCCCACCAGATTAGAAACCCCGGGCTTATGACACTGAAAAATACTCCTCCCAGGATCAAGCCTTTATTGAATTCACAGTTGCCTTTTATATCGGAGAGCTTGATCTTAGCGGCGTTTAAAAGAAGGAGTATACCCATAAGGATAAGGGCTATACTTCCTATTATAGAAGAAGCCCGCAGAAACTCTTTTGAGCTTAAGAATTTTTGAAATCCTAGGAGTACAACCGTGATAAAGACAAATTCCAGAATGATATGGCCGAGGATTATTCTTAAGCCGGTGAATTTATTGTTGGTTTGCAGGGTAGCTGAAATGGTGAATATGGTAAGCGGCCCGGGAATCATTGCCCCGGAAATGCCGATTGTAATCCCAGTAAGAAATAGAAAGAGCAGGTTCATTTAACTAAATTTAGATTTAATCCAGGTTCCCGCAAGATGAGTAAGGGTAATAACCACTACAGCTATAAGCAGATGTTCAGCAATCACTTTCCAGGGCTCTATGCCCTGTTCTTTAGCCAGATAGAAGCTAAAAACGCTTAGCAGCAGTAGCCCCCAGATTACGCTTACTGCTACTGCTACCGGCAGGCTGAACCAGAGAACCGGGAAAAGAAAAGTAATTGAGAAAATGAATTTAAAGAAGAAGGTAAATATTGTAGAGGCCCATATTTGCTTGGCAGTGTGTTTTGCTTCGGACTCTTCGGATACATGTATGCCTATCGCATCGGAAAAAGCGTCAGCTATGGCTATTATTAAGATGCCTCCGATAACCGCGAGTTTTGAGCCTATGCCTGAATTCAGCCCTACCATAAGCCCTAAAGTAGTGATTATACCTGAGGTTGAGCCAAAACTTAATCCTGTTATTAGCGCGTGTCTCATGTGTTTGGCATATTATACACTATAATAGGTTGTTTTGTAAACAGTGCTTAAAACTTCCGAATTGACTCACATTAAATGTTACCGAAGCGATAGTTAAATTGAATCGTTGACTCATAATTAATGTTACCCAAAAATGAGGGCAA